>JADGOC010000045.1 GCA_017883165.1 Acidobacteriota bacterium | reverse complement strand
GCCCTGGCCGCCGAGACGGCGATCGTCCCGGACTTCCCGCTCGTCAACAAGAGCTTCGAGCTCTGCTACTCGTGCACGGATCGCTGACATGCTGCGAATCCTCATAAATGCGCTTCGCACGGGCGTGGTCACGACCCGCTATCCCGCGGAACCGAGTGTGCCGCCGGACCGTTTCCGCGGAGCGCCAATACTCCGTGCGACCAGCCGCCTGCCTCCTCCCGCCGTTTGCCCTGCGGGTGCGCTCTCGGAGCGCTTCGACAGCAGTGGTCGACATGTCGCCCTTGATCTCGCGCGATGCATCTTCTGTGGCCGCTGTGCCGAGGATCCGTGGGAAGGCGCTGTGACCATGGGACGGGACTTCGAGCTCGCGGCGCGCAGCCGTGCCGACCTGCGGATCGAGGTTGTCGCCGACGACCCCGGGGCGGGTGTGACACCAGCATCCGCCTTGTCCGCCGTAGCCTTGGCGAAGGCGGACCGTGACGGCGACGCCGCGCGCGCCTCGTCCGAGATTCGGCGCGTGCTCGGACGATCGCTGCACCTCCGCCACCTCGACGCGGGCTCCTGCAATGCGTGCGACTGGGAGCTCGCCGCCCTCCTGAATCCGGTGTACGACGTTCGTCGCCTCGGGATCGACTTCGTCGCCTCCCCGCGCCACGCGGATGGGGTCGTGGTCACCGGCCCGGTCACGCGCAACCTGGAGACCGCCGTCCGCCGTACGGTCGAGGCGATCCCCGATCCGCGGATCGTGATCGCCGTGGGCGCCTGCGCCGCCTCCGGGGGTATCGTCGGGGAGGGATACGCCAGCGTCGGCGGCGTCGACCGGGTCCTCCCTGTCGACGTCTACATCCCCGGCTGCCCGCCGCGCCCGGAGGCCATCATCTTCGGCATCCTGGTCGCGGTCGGGCGACTCGATGCCCGCCGCTTGCCCGTGAGCAGTCCTCAAAAAACCTATTAAGACCGCGCTGTTCACGCCACATATTCCTGATCGCCGGGGAACGCAGTACGATTGATCTTCGCGTGACGAGGGGACCTTTACGAAACTTTGTGGTGGCGCTTGCCGTCGTGAGCATCGCGGCCGCCGCGCGGGCGGCTGGTCCGTCCGTGCAGGGACGCGTGGCCGACGCCGACGGCCAGCCGCTGCCGGGCGTGGCCATCACGCTGCAGCCGTTGACGCCGGGCCCGGCGGTCACCGCGGTCACTGATGATCAGGGGCGCTACGCGATCGCCGCGCCTCCGGGGCGTTACCGGCTGCGCGCCGAGCTCGCGGGATTCCGCGCGGTCGAGCGGCCCGACGTGCTCGTGTCCGCCGATCCGCTGGTCGTCGATCTCACGCTCTCGGTCGCCTTCGAACAGCAAATTACCGTCACCGCCGCGGCGCCGGTCCCGATGATGGGCGAGCCGCAGCCCGACGCGCCCGTCACCGTCACGCGCGAAGTCATCGACAGCGCGATGCTGCCTAACAGCCAGTACGACGACGTGCTGACGCTGATGCCGAACGTGCTGCGCGGTCCCGACGGCCTCATCAGCGTCGCCGGCGCGAACGCGCGGCAGGGCGCGCTCTTTGTCAACGGGTTCAACGCGACCGATCCGACCACCGGCGAAGCGGGCGTGATGCTGCCGATCGAATCCGTGGATTCGGTGCAGGTGTACTCGGGCGGCTACTCGGCGGATCTGGGCCGCGCCACCGGCGGCGTCACCACGGTGACGACCCGCTCGGGCGCGGACGAGCGGCACATGTCGCTGAACAGCTTTTTCCCCCGGCTGTTCCTGAGCGGTCCGATTCACGGCGTCGAGTTCTGGGAGCCGAACTTCGGCGTCAGCGGACCAATCAAAAGAGGCCGGCTGTACTTCGCCGAGGGCATCAGCTACCGCTACGATCGCAATCGCTTCGACACACAGGTCGGGCCGCAGGACAGCAAATACACGGCGCTGCTCTCGTGGACGCAGCTCGACGCGCAGGTGACGCCGCATCAGCGCCTCACCGCGACGATGTCGTTCGATCCGCAGCGGACCGATCGCGCGAACATCACCGCGTTCACGCCGGCCGACACGGTGCCGCGTGTCGATCAAGGCGGCTGGAGCGCCGCGCTGGCCGATCGTCTGACGGTCGGCCAGGGAAGCCTCGAGCTGCGGGCCTCGGTGATCCGGACCGGCCTGACGGTCCAGCCCAACGGTACGGCGTCGTACGATCTCGCGCACGACGTCGTGCGCGGCAGCTATTTCGACGATCTGGTCCTGCACGGCACACGCAGCGAGGCCAGCGTCGTCTATGCCTGGTCGCTCTCTCCTGCGCATCTCGTGAAGGTCGGTGCCAGCGCCGACCGGGCGACGCTCGATGGCACGGACGCGAGCGCGCCGGTCGAACTGCTGCGCAGCGACGGCAGCATCAGCCGCACGATGCTATTTCCTTCTCGCGGGGCGTACACCGTGTCGGCGAACGAGGGCAGCGCGTTCGTGCAGGATACGTGGCGAGCGTCGCCGTGGCTGACGGTCGACACGGGTGTCCGCTTTGATCGCACCTCGGCCGCCGCGGCGCCGACGCTTTCGCCGCGCGTCGCGTGGACCATGAAGCTCGGCGGTGCCAAGACCCTCAGCGGCAGCGCCGGGCTGTTCGCCGACAAGATCGCGCTCGAGGCGCTGGCGTTTCCGTCGATGCCGCCCCGCGTGATGCAGACCTTCGACGCGACCGGCGCACCCGCCGGCGCGCCGGTGATTGTTCTCGACACGATAGCCGGTTCGCTCGACGTGCCGCGCGCGGAACGGTGGGATGTGGAATTCGACGACCGCTTCGCCGACGGCTGGCTCGTGCGCGTGAAATATCAGGAGCGCCATGGCCACGAGGAGCTCATCGTCAATCCGCAGGTTGCCTCGAACGGGGTGGGCGTCCTGGCGCTCGACAGCACAGGCGCGTCCACGGCCCGGAGCGTCGAGACGACGGTCGGGTACCGCGCGCCACACGCGCACCTCGAAGGTTACATCTCGTATGTGCGATCGGCGGCGCGCGGCGATCTGAACACGCTCGGTGCGCTCATCGAACCGTTCAAGGAGCCGTTTGTCCAGCCGAATCAAGTGGGACCGCTGCCGACCGACGTGCCGAATCGCCTGCTCGCGTGGGGGCTGTTTCGTCTGCCGGCGCGGGTCACGATCGCGCCGTTCGTCGAAGTGCGGGACGGCTTCACGTACTCGGCGATCGACGACACCTGGGCGTATGTGGGGCAGCGCGACGGCTACCGTTTGCCGTGGTTTGGCTCGCTCGACCTCTACGTCAACAAGATTGTCGGCTTACCCGGCCGTCTGCCCGACGCGCGCATTGGGCTGAAGCTATACAACCTGGCCGCCGCGCACAGCGCGCGTGATGTGCAGCGCGACATCCAGCGGGCCGATTTCGGCACCACCTACAACCCAACGCCCCGCGACTTCACGTTTGTGTTCGAGCTCCTGTGGGGCCAGCGGCACTGACCGATTGGTCCCGCTCGCGCGCTCCCCGCCGCTACTTCGTCGCGTCGCGGATCCGCGACGCAAACTGATCGACGTACTCCTTCACACCTCGGAGGACCCCCTCTGCGTGAGCGGCGGGGCCGCCGCCTGCGATGCCGCCCTTGTGCAGCAACGACACCTGCACGAGCGCCGGCGTGTGCTGATACGAGAGCGTGGCCGTGGTGTGCGAGTAGAGGAACACGTCGTACCGCGACACGCACAGTCCGGTCGACAGGCTGGTGGTGATGATGTCGACGTACACATACGTGTCTTCGTCCGAGTTTCGGCGAACCCTGAGTCCGGCGTCCGACAAGCTCTTCGACACTGCCGTTTCGATCGTGTCCTGCTTCAAGCCGCAGGCGCTCGCCTGGGGGCTCAGATCCTCCACGACGACGCCAAGGTTCATGAGCCCTTTGAGCTCCGCGTCAGGCCCCTTGGCAACGGCCGGCGATTCCGGGGCGGCAGTCGCGCCCGGAGGTGACGCCGCGACGCCGGCTGCCGGCAAGGTTTCGGCCGCGCGGCCGCGGTCGTAGATGCGGCTCACCTTGTCGTGTCCGCCGCGCTCGAGGAACTCCACGTCCATCACCAACTGCGGCGGATTCGCCGTGGCGGCAATCGAATAGGTGTAGCGCAGCTCCCGGCCTTCCGCCGCTTTGTAGAGCACCACCAGCCGGCCGGCTTCCCATTTCGCTGTCGTCGTCACCGGCACGTCGTCGAGGTGCAGCACTTCCTCTTTGCCGTCGGGATGGAACGTGCGCGAGTGGTCCTGGTCGTCCGTGATCGTGACGGCCGCGGACGTTTCGACGATCGTCAGTCGCACGGCGGGACTGCGAACCTCGGCCGTCAATATCTCGAGCCGCCTGGCGTCCTCGGCGCTCTCGGGCCGCGCCATCCAGGCGTTGACGCCGCCGCCGCTCGAGCTGCCTCGGCCTCTTCCGCCGCCGCTGGTCGAGTCCTGACCTGATGCGGCGCCCGACATCCACCCCGCGCCGAATCCGATCTCACGAGGGAACTGACTCGACTGAAAGTTAAGAGACCATCGCCCCGCGAGACTCGCCGTGGCCTGGGCCGGCAAGCGAGCCGACCCTGCCAAGACGACTGCCATGCAGGTGCTTGCGGCCAGCGTCCGCGAGAAAGGATGAAAGGCCAGCATAAGCTGACGATAGCACAACAATATTGGTGCGCCGCGCGTCGTGATCACTTCTTCGCCGTCTTCGGAAGGAGGGCGCGCATCTGCGCGTGGTAGGCGATGAGCGCCTTCTTTCCCTCAGGCGTGATTTTGAAGCTCGTCACGGGGATGCGGCCGCGGAAACCCTTGGTCGTCTGAACGTAACCCGCCGCTTCCAGCTTCTGCGCCTGAACGCTCAGATTGCCTTTGCTCAATCCTGTCACCTTCAGCAGGAACAGGAACTCGACGTCTTCGGCGGCGGAGAGCACGGTCAGAATGGCGAGCCGCGCCGGCTCGTGGACCATGCGGTCCAGACCCAGGATCGACTTGAGCGAAGCCTCCTTCATTCGTCCACCGGCTGAATGGCCGCGAGATCCGCTCGCACCTTCAGGAACCTGGAAAAGCGCATGACGCCCTGCAGCAGCAGCCACATCATCAGAAAGAAGTACGTCCCGAAGATGATGAGGTCTCCGGCCGCGAGGTTTGTGTTGGGGTCGGTCGCCAACATGAGGTAGAGCGACGGGACCGACACGGCGAACATGACCAGCAGCTGATCCCGGCTGCGGCGGCCCCACACGACCGCCCACGCCGCAATCGCGAGCAGCCCCAGCCATCCGATGAACGGCGACACCGTCGCCGCGATCTGGAGCCATCCAGGGGGCGTCAGCGGCGTGTCGCGCAGAAATCGCCAGAGTGTCTGCGACGGCACAGCGCTCGCGGCGTATTCATGTTGCGTCCACTGCAGCAGCAGCACGCCGAGCACGCCGAGGAGCAGCCCGCCCCACAGCACGCCCAGCCCTGCGCCGCACGGCCGGTATTTGCCGTAGCGGCGCGTCACGTCCTCCATGTGTGCGAGTCGATCCCTGTCCATGGTCTCTCGAGATTCGTCGTTCGAAGTCCACATCAGAAACTAGTTTATACAATAAACCATACACGTGTCAAGGCATCGAGAAGCGGAGGCTGGCGAGACAAGCGAGCTAGCGGCTCAGCGATTGCTTGAGGCCCTGCGCTCGTATGAACGTCAGCTCGTCGAAGTCACCCATGTCGCCGTCCTCGATCCCGCTCCCATGGAATGCGCAGTTCAACATGTTGTTCGATTGATCGCGATAGCAGTACGTGATGTCGCCGTCTGGATTGACGGCCGCGGCCGGCGCGCTCTGGGTCACCGACCATTGGTCGTACGCGCTTCGCTCCAGCCAGCCACCGTTGAAGCCGCGGTCGGCGACCTGCATGCTGACGAAAGCCGGCAGACCCGGCACGGACGCGACGTAGTACGCGTAGACCCGGCCATTCGGGCCCGCATCCCGCGTCGTGTCGACGAGCACGGCGGGCCGCGACGCCGACGCGTTCCCTCCGTTCTGGCCGCCGATCCAGTCTTGCTCTCCGGTCGTATCCAATGTTCCGCCCGTGAGCCCCCGAAAATACGCGATCAGTCGGAACTTTGCATTCGCGTCCGTCGTGCCGACGAGCACCGCCTGGCGTCGAATCGGATGCCAGGCGACGCCAAGGGCCGTGCGACTGTGAAGGCCCGTGTCCCGCTCGGCTCCCCACGTGCGGCCTGATCCCGAGTACGGCACGTAGAACACGCGATTGCTGCTGGCTTCGCGCAGGAACAGGAACAGGCGTGAGTCGAGGACGGCGAGCGTGGCCTGTCGCGGCGGCCGGCTTGGAAAGTTCATCGTGAGGTCGCTGTCGACGCGCGCGCCGTCTCCGGACGGCCGCAGCTCGACGACGCTGACGCCTGAGGGATTCGAGGCAGCGACCCACAGCATCCCACGCTGCACGACGAAGGTGGGATCCCCGATCACATTTCTCAGTCCGGTTTCGATCCGCGGCCCCCAGCGGTTCTTCGCCAATAGCTTGCGGAGGACGATCGTCCGATTCCCGCCCTCAGGGACGCCGTACGCGACATAGAAGTCGCGATCGAGGTACGCGCCCACCGGGGCCGTCGCGACGGCCTCGAGGTTCAGGCGGTCGCCGAACCATGTGCTCGGCGCGTAGTTGATATCGGCGCGCACGCCCGTTTCGCCGAAGATCCCGTTCCGGTTCCAGTCGACCTGGGTGTTGGCGCCCGCCGCCTTCAGTTGAAATCGATAAGGATCCTTTGTGAGGAAGGCCAATGACGCGATCGGAAAGGGAAGCGTCTCATCCAGATTCGTTTCCCGCATGCGCAACTTCGCGAAACGGCCGTCGCTGAAGTGCACCTGATCCTCACTGCCGTTATAGGAATCGAGGTAGGAGTAATTCATCAGGCTGGTGTGTAGCGGACTCTGGATCTCGAAGCCGAGCGCTTCGTGCTCGAGTCCAAGTTGGTGGCCGAGCTCGTGGACGAACGAGTTCCACCCGTATTCCTCGACGCCGGAGATGCTGGCATTGCCGTTGGTCTGGCCGCCGGGGGAATCGCTGAAGACCAGAAAATGCGCCCGTCCGTCGAGCGCCGCTGGAAGGTAGGTGCGCATCAGATCGGGATAGTCGTCCGGTCGCGTGATCTTCGGCCCGCGGATCACGTGTAGATGGATGCCGCGCCGGCCATCCGGATTGCCGACGTTCAGCGCGTCGAAGAATGCAGTGGCGCGCGCGATCGTCTCGTCGACCTTGGCGGTCGCCGATGTCCGCTCGACGGTGTAGACGAGAAGATCCGCGTGCCGAGGATCGCAGCCGTACGCGCGGCCGGGCCCGGCCTCCCAGGCATCCGGCAACCCATCGCCATCCGTGTCGGCGTCGGGCGCGAGGGCCGATGGCGCCATAGCCGAGACGAGCGCGAACAGGATGACGACGACGATGAGTCTACGACTCGGGGAACTCATCGACCAGCCACTGCCCGGACGCGACCTCGACGACGACCAACCGGGACGGCTTCGGCCGCGGGCCGCTCGAATTCATGTTCGTGAGGTACTCGTACTCAATGATGTCGAAGGCATATTTCGTCGGAGAGATCCTGTGTCCAGGTCCGATCTCGAACGATTCGTGATGCGGACTGGAGACGCCCTGAAACAGCATCGCCAACTCCTCGGCCGAGTGGCGGCGAATCGCTGCCGGCGTGAGCACCGTGCGTCCCTCGTCTGCGCTTCGGAAAGCCCAGGCGTGCAGGAACTGGTCGGCCGTCGACAGCGCCAGGATGTAGTGGTCGTCCACGATGATCGGCGGCTCGGCGCGCGGCGCCGCCACCAGCGAGCTCGAGACAAACGCGATCATCATCAGCGCGCACGCACGTCGTATCTTCATCGATCGATCGTGGCCCCGGTCGTTAGCTTGACACTGCCTGTCCCACCGGTGGCTCCAATTGAAGCGCTCGCTGAGGACAATGCGCAGGAATCCACACCCCCACTTTCCAACTTGTTGGGTCATCACACGTGTCCTCCGCGTTGCCGCCTCACCAGATCTCGCGACACCGCCATCCGTTCGTGCGCGCAGCGTGATGGTCTGCTGCAACCCGAGGCTCGAACCGGTGCGGGATGGTACTCAATGGTCTGGGCTTCTACAATCTCGAGTCGTTTGATCATTTTCGCCAGTTCCTGACGGCTGACGCCGAGCTGTGTGGCTGCGGTGCTCTTGCGCGACGAACAAATCTGACCCACGCGGAGCGTTTCGGAGTACAAAGGTGGGCATAACCGCCTTGGCAGTGGACCCTGAGGGACGCATCCACTTCGGCAGCCGGATCATGACCAATCTCTCGGTGCGCGTGGTCTTGCGCGTCGACGAGGCGCGCGCGCTGATCGCGTTGTAGCTTCGAGACGGTTCGGATTCGCTTCTTAGCCTTTGGTGCGCGCTCGGCCAGGGCGATAGTTCGGCGGATGGTCTTGTGGAACAAGTGATCGCCGCGTGGTTATCTGACTTTGGTGCGCCGGCGTTGTTCGCGCTGCTGGCGCTTGGCGTCGTCGGCTTGCCGCTACCGGACGACGCGCTGCTGGCGCTCGCGGGGGTTCTCATCGGACAGGGCCGCCTGCATCCGGTGACGGCTGCGGCAGCCGCCATTGGGGGCGCGATGACAGGCATCACCGTGAGCTACGGACTGGGCAGATTCGCGGGGCTGCCGCTCCTCTTGCGCTACGGTTCACGACTTCACGTGGACACGGCAGTTGTTACCCGTGTCGGGACGTGGTTCGACAGAGCAGGGAAGTGGCTGTTAACCGGCGGCTATTTCATTCCCGGGGTTCGCCACGTCACGGCGATCGTCGCGGGCGCGTCGAAGCTCCCTGTCGGAACGTTCATGGCGTTTGCGTACGCAGGCGCCGTGCTGTGGGTGTCCTGTTTCCTGACGATCGGGTACGTACTCGGCGACGAGTGGCGCGGCCTGGTGGCCGATCTCCACCGCCATCTGCTGGTCGCCTGCCTGGTCGTCGCGGCCATGGCGGGCGGATACACGTACTTGAAGGCACGGCGGCGCTGAACGACATTGCACCCTCCACTTGTTCCCGGCCGCGCCGCCGGTACAGCGGTCCCCGCTCGAATATCGCCGCCCCGTGGTGTCCCACAACTTGGCCGGACGGCGGTTGCCCGTCACTGCCTACCGAGGGAATTGGACCGCGCGCATCCCCAGTGGGCGGGAGGTTGAGCGCGTCGATTCTCTGCTTTGCCGAGCGTATCGAACCAGTGTGCAATCTAGAACAGCGCACACCAACTCGTCAGAACTAACTTTGGCCTGCCGTGACGGATCGCGCCAAGTTCACGCGGCTGATCCTGCAGATTGAGCGTGCCTTTGCTGGCTCAAGCGCAGCTCAGAGTGCTCTTGACCGCCGCCGACACAACCGTCGCCGGTCACCGGCGGGAATTGCGACACCTCAAAGCTCGTACTGCCCGCGCTCGACGGCGACATCCCTGCCCTAGTCCGGATGTGCGCGCGTCGCACTCAGGCCAAATGTGACACGACCGTAGATCGCCCGGGCCAGGACGAACCAAATGACACAACAGAAGAAAGCAAGGCGACCATCTTCCAAGACGCTGCCGAAAGCACTCACCGGAATCCAGGGTTTAGACGAAATCACGGGGGGAGGGTTGCCAAGCGGGCGTCCCACGCTCGTGAGTGGAGGCGCCGGTGCCGGAAAGACCATGTTCGGGCTGGAGTTCCTGGTTCGGGGCGCCACGCAATACGGCGAACCCGGCGTGTTCATGTCGTTCGAGGAAACGATCCCGGACCTGACCAAAAACGCCGCATCGCTCGGTTTCGATCTGGGCCGGCTGGTGGCGGAGAAGAAGCTGTTCCTGGACCACGTGGCGATCTCGCGACACGAGATTGAGGAAACCGGGGAGTATGACCTCGATGGCCTCTTCATTCGAATTGCCGACGCGGTCAAGAGGGTCGGGGCGCGGCGAGTCGTCCTGGACACCATTGAAGCGCTCTTCGGCGAGTTGCCAAACCCAGGGATCCTGCGCGCCGAAATCCGCCGCCTGTTCGACTGGCTCAAGCAACAAGGATTGACCACGATCATTACCGCCGAGCGGGACCGGCCCGACAAGCTGACCCGGCACGGCATCGAGGAGTTCGTCTCAGACTGCGTGATCGTGCTGGACCATCGTATCCGGGAGGAGATCTCGACCCGGCGCCTGCGCGTCGTCAAATACCGGGGATCGACCCACGGCACGAACGAGTATCCGTTCCTCATCGATGAACACGGCATTTCAGTCCTGCCGATCTCCTCACTGGGCCTGGACCATGCGGCGCCCGCCGCACGCATGTCGACTGGCATTGACCGGTTGGACGGCATGATGGGCGGCAAGGGCTTTTATCGGGGGAGCAGCATTCTGATGTCCGGCACCTCCGGAACCGGCAAAACCAGCGTGGCAGCACATTTCGTGGATGCGGCCTGCCGCCGCGGTGAGCGCTGCTTGTATTTCGCTATCGAGGAATCACCCCGGCAGGTCGTCCGCAATATGCGTTCGATCGGCATCGACCTCGAGCCATGGGTCCGCAAAGGCCTGCTGCAATTCCATGCGGCGCGTCCCACCTACGGGGGGATCGAAGAGGTCCTGTTACTGACCCACAAACACATCTCCAGCTTCCAGCCCAGCGTCGTGGTGGTGGATCCGATTACCACTCTGCTCATGGTCAGCACCTTGAACGAAGTGCGGTCCATGCTCACGCGGCTGGTCGATTTTCTGAAGACCCAGGAGATCACCGCGATTTTCACCAGTTTGACTGCGGCCGGCGGCGATCTGGAAGCCAACGAGGCGGACGTCTCCTCCCTCATGGACACCTGGCTCCTGCTCAAAACCATCGAGGTCGGGGGAGAGCGGAACCGCGCGCTCTACGTGCTGAAATCGCGAGGCATGGAGCATTCCAACCAGATTCGCGAATTCGTGCTCACCAACGACGGCCTCCGATTGCTGGACGTGTACCTCGGCCCCGAGGGCGTGCTGACCGGTGCCGCCCGGATGTCACAGGAAGGGCGCGAGAAAGCCGCGGGCACGTTCCGCCGGCAACAACTGGAGGGCCGCGGGCGCGAACTGGACCGCAAGCGCCAGATCTTCGAGGCCCGCATGACCATGCTCCGGGCGGAGTTTGAAGTGGAAGAAGAAATCATTCAACAGAGCATCTCCGAATCGAAATTACTCGACGCGGAACTGTTGCAGGACCGCGGGCAGATGGTGCGCAGCCGGGAAGCGGACACCTCCGCCTACAAAAAGGTGGGGAGCGCGCCAGCCGCGCGGGAACGCTGAATGCCGACAGCCAAAACACGAACTCGGACGCAGCCTCGCAAACCGGCGCCCCGGAAACCGGCGGTTTGGAAGCTGCGGCTCTACGTGGCGGGCCAGACTCCCAAATCGATTCGTGCCTTTGCCAACCTGAAGGTGCTGTGTGAAGAGCGTTTGAAGGGACGCTATCAGATCGAAGTGATAGACCTGTTGGAGCACCCGCACATGGCGCGCGGCGACCAGATCGTCGCCGTTCCGACCCTGGAGATCAAGCTTCCGCAATCTGTCCAACGGATCATTGGAGACCTGTCCAACACCGACCGTGTGCTGGTGGGCCTGGCCCTGCAACAGGTCGGCTGACCCAGCTCAGAAAGGTCCGTATGAAAAAGCCCCGCAAAAAACCCAGCCCTGCAGGAAAGCGGAAATCCGGAATGGCCGGGGGAATGGAGCGGCTCGGCTCCCGTTCTCGCCAGGCAAAGTACGTCTTGCGTTTGTACGTCAGCGGGTCCACGTTGAAATCGGAGCGGGCCGTGGAGAATATCAAGCGGGTTTGCGAGGAGCACTTGAAGGGTCGGTATGACCTGGAAGTCATCGACATCTACCGGCAGGCGAATCTGGCTAGAGACGAGCAGATTGTCGCGGTACCCACGCTCATTAAACGGCTCCCGCCCCCGCTGCAAAGACTCGTTGGGGACATGTCGAACCTGAGAAGCGTGCTCTTTGGACTGGACCTGAGAACGCGGGAGCAATAGCTGGTGGGCCGTGCTTCCGACGCTCCGGCTCTGGCGATGAAGACAGATCTGCCTGTCGATTGGGAAACCCTTCTGAGTGGAATCTCTAGGGGGAAAACCGTTCTAAAATACGGCGCGAATCACACCATCTTCACGCAAGGACAGCTTGCGGATGCCGTGTTCTTTCTCCTCGAAGGCAAGGTGAAGCTCGTGGTGGCATCCCACGAAGGCAAGGAAGCGATTGTCGCCACTCTGGGCTCCGGTGAGTTTTTCGGTGAAGGATGCCTCGCCGGTCAGCCGTTGCGCATGGCAACGGCTATTTCAGTGGGAGACTGCAATCTTGCCAAGGTTGAGAAGCCGATGATGGCACGAATGCTCCACGAAGAGCAGGGACTCGCGGAGATGTTTGTCGCTCTTCTGCTTTCCCGCGTCATCAGATACGAAGCGGATTTCGTCGACCAGCTTTTCAACTCCAGCGAGAAACGCCTGGCTCGGATTCTGCTGCTGCTGTCACATTTTGGCAAGGAGAGCAGGACCGAAACTGTCGTTCCCGGGATCCATCAGGAACACTTGGCACAAATGGTCGGCACAACCCGGTCGCGGATCAATCATTTCATGAATAAGTTCAGAGAGCTTGGCTTTATCGACTACAACAGTGAAGGCGGGTACACAGTCCATCGTGGCCTCCTCAGCGTAGTCCGGCACGACTAGTTCGGATTTCGAAGCCGCGGAAACGTTTCCACACCCCGCCCTGCAGTTTCCCCCCGGCGTGACCAGCGTTGCGATCTCAGTCAGGACTTTGCGCTTGATCCGATTCCCTGGACGGTTTAACTGCGCTGCATGAGTCGCTCGCCGTTCGAACGCGGCCGGACGGCGCCTGATAGACTAGCCGGGTTCAGAAAGACTTCATGCCGACGACACCGCCGCCGTCCACCAAGCAGAGGGACCAGCTTCGGGCCGAATCCGACGAGGCCGTGGCACAGGCGACGGCCATCTTTCAGAGCGCCTGGTCGCACATCGAGCCGCGGGTGGAGTCGGGCCCGTCGCGCCTGCCCAGGGAGATCATCTGGCTGGGCGGCGCCCCGGGCGCCGGCAAGGGGACCAACACCCCATTCATCCTGCGGGAGCGCGGCATCACAGCGCCCCCGATCGTGACGAGCGACCTGCTCAACGCGCCGGAGATGCGCGTGCTCAAGGACGCGGGCAACCTCGTGGGTGATGCCGACGTGATTCGGCTGCTCTTCGAGCGCCTCTTGGAGCCTGCTCATACCACCGGGGTCGTGGTGGACGGCTTCCCCCGCACGCGAGTCCAGGTCGAGTGCGTGAAGCTGCTCTACAAGAAGATCCTCCACCTGCGTGCCACCAATCGCGGAACGCCCCGCGCCTACCTCTTCCCGAAGCCGAGCTTCGAGATCGTCGTGCTCTACGTCGGGGAGAAGGAGTCCGTCGAACGTCAACTCAAGCGTGGCCAGGAGACCGTCCTCCACAACCAGCGCGTGCGTGACACCGGGATCGGGGAACTGCTCGATCAGCGCGCCACCGACCTGAGCGAGGAGGCCTGTCGCAAGCGCTATCGCGTCTTCATGGAACAGACCTACGACGTGCTCCAGAGCCTGAAGCAGACCTTCCACTTCCATGTCATCAACGCCCAGAGCGACATCGCGTCGGTCGAGCGGGCGATCATCAACGAGTTCCGATACCAGAGCTCGCTGGAACTCGATGAAGAGACCTTCGATGCCGTCCGCCACATCCCCCTCGCCAGTGAGATCGTGGTCTCGGCGCGACAGCGCTTGGTGGAGCGTCTCGAGAGTTACCAGCGAGAGAGTTCCGGCCTGTTCCGCCAAGTCATCGCGGTGATCGATCGGGACTTCGTGCCGGCCATTTTCGTTCAAGCCGTCACCGGGCTCGCCGAGCTCACCAGCGACAACGAACTCTTTGCGAATCCCCTGGCGAGGAGGATGCTGGTCGACGTCCTCAACGAGCGCGGCTACCGGACGACGGCCACCGTCGAGATGCGCGAGGTCCCCACGCGCATCGACCCCGCGACGTACGAGATCGTGCTCACCACGAAGCCGCGATACCACTTCGAGGTGCACTTCCAAGGTTCGCCGATCCGCAGGGGAAACTGACCCTTCCGGCCCCTCGCATGATCGCTGTCGGGCGGCGAACCGGGGACGGGCACGCAAGAATGGGCGTCGGCAGCTCGGTGGGTCTTCACGCTCGGATGGCCTGCCAGCCGGCCCATGTCAACCAGAGAGGCGTTGCAGCAGGCGATGATGCCGTACCCGTCCAGCCAGTATCCTGCGTGGCGACCGTGGCGAGCCCCCGACCGGCCAGCAAGACGACGGCGGCGCCCAGCCACGCGAAGCGGCCGTGCATCGTGGCTTTAAGTTCTTCGATGTACAGCGTACCAACTGAGGATGCCATGCCGATCGTCCGAACGATAAGGGCTGTTCGCGGGCCGGCGCCGCCGGCCCGCGAACTCTAGGGAAGTGACCGGCCCCGAGAAGCTACTGCTTGATGACGATAAACCACGCGGCGACGATCGGACCCTGCGGCCCGCGGCCACGTCCGCCCGGTGCGGCCGACGGTGGCGCGCCAGCGGGTGGCGCCGGAGCCGGACCGCGCTCGGGCTGGAAGAGGTACGCGTTGTGCGTCACCGGATCGACGGCGATCGTCTTCGCGCCGGCGAACGTGGCGACTGTCGCCACCACCGTGTACTTGTCTGGCGAATCCTGGTGGACGACCGTGACGTTGCCCTCGCCCCCATTCGGAATGTAAATCAGCTTTTTCGACGGATCCCATCCCAGGGCGTCCACGCGGGTGCCGTTCGTGATGGACGCCACGATCTTGCCCGTGCTCGCATCGACGACCACGGACGTCTTGTTGCAGCCGGCGAAAATGCGGTTCGACGCCTTGTCATACGCGATGCCGGTCGGCCCTTCGCACGGCGCGAGCGGCCAGGATGCGGTGGTCTTCCACGTCTTGACGTCGATCACCTGGATCGTGTTCTTGCCTTCGTTGTTCACGAAGATGTGTCCCTTGCCATCGGCCGCAGCGCCTTCGGGCGCCGTGTCTTCGAGCTCGACGGTGGCGACGATGTCTCCGCTGGTGGGATCGATCGCGGTGAGGGTGCCGATCGGCCGGCTGTGATTCGTCAGAATGATCTTGTCGTCGGGCTCATCGTACATGATGCCGTCGAGACCGGGGCCGACCTTGATTTGTTTCAGCACCGCGAGCGTCTTCAGATCGAACATGGTGACGGTCTGGTCGCCGCTGTTGGTCGTGAAGCCGTGACCGGCCTTAGTGGCGAGGCCGGCGCCGTGCACGCCTGGCGTGTTCTGAATGTCGCCGAGCACCTTACCGGTGGCGCCTTCGATCACCATCATGTGGCTGGCGCGCGACACGAACACGCGGCCCGTGGCGGCTTCGACGGCGACGTAGTCCGTGCCACCGTCGCCTTTGATATCGAACTTTTCAACCTTGAACGTTTGCGCGTGCGCGACGCTGGGCGCGGTAAGGCTGGCGGCCAAGAGAACGGCAAGTGCGGTGAGTAAGGGTTTCGTCATACGGGGCCTCGTTTGTGGTTGTGAAACGCGTACGTCAGGCCTGCACAATGTTCGCATCGGACAGGCACCGATCATAGCCCTTTGAACATGTCTAGAAGATTAACAGGGCGATGGGCCTCTCGAGGTCCGCGGACTATGTCTCCGGATGGACGGCGTTTATCCGGGCCTACCGCATCACGCATATATCCGAGTCGCGAACATGTCAGCGGCCCTTCGCGAGCGTGGCGGCCCAGTTCAGCACCAGGTCCATGCGCGTGACCGATTCGCGCACGCCGGTGGTCGGATCGTGAAACAGAAATCGCTGCCCGTCGGCCGAGATGTCGCAGCAGCGGGCGAGGAAGCAGCCCTGCCCTCCGCGAACACGAAACAACTCGCGCGGCGTGCCGGCCGCCATGTAGTACAGGGTCGAGGCTATTGTTTTCACAGAGACAACAATCGAGCCTCTCCTACGTGCGACAGAGGAAGCTGGTCGGCCTCCTTTGGGCCCCCAAGTATCCGGGACCTCAATCGAGGCCGGCCATTTCGTCCTTATCTGATCAAGCTCACTTGCGGGTGACCGCCCGCTGCGCTCCGAGAAAACCCGACTCATTCCGTCGGGCATGACATTTCTTTCTCCTTGACACTGCTGTAAGGAAAATCAAAACTCCGACTGCTCTTCTCCGACCCCTTCACGACGAAGAGGCCGCGGAACCGCGCAAAGGAACATCCGCCATGTTGCGCTGGGGTTTCCCGCGTCCGTCAGTCTGTTCGCGCCAGCGCCTCGGCGCTGCGAACCACCGTGGAGCAGCCCTCTTACGGGATGCCGACGGCAACTACAATTAGCTCGCTCAATGTCCTCGGGCCTGCACTACGGCACCACCAGCAATCAGATCGTGTACACGCAGGAGAAGGGCACATGAAACGCTTACCGATCATTTTCGCGCTACTCGTAGCGTCTCTGACCTCAGCACGACCCGCGCACGCACAGATCGAGCAGGGCCGTCTGATGGGCACCGTTAAAGACGCGCAGGGCGGCGTGCTGCCGGGTGTTGCGGTGACCGCCACCTCGCCCGCGCTCATGGGCGTTCGAACGGTGACGACTGAAGCGGACGGACGGTATCTGCTCGCGAGCCTGCCGTCGGGTGTCTACTTGCTCACGTTCGAGCTGCAGGGATTCGACACGATCAGGCGCGAAGGTGTCCGCGTGAGTCAGGGCAGCACGTTGACGATCGACGCGCTGCTCCAGATCGCGTCGTTGCACGAGAACGTGACGGTCACCGGCGCGTCTCCCGTTGTCGACACAACGACGACGAAGGTCGGGACGGTGTTCAGCGGTGAGGTGCTGACCAGCGTGCCGAGCGGGAATGACATCTGGGCCACCCTCGGCCAGACGCAAGGCGTCCGGATGCAGGGTTTTGACGTCGGAGGCAGCCACAAGGACCAGAACACGGGCTACGAATCGTTCGGCATCCGCAATCAGAACAAGGTGCTCGCCGAAGGGATCGACCTGACGGAGGGCGACAGCTCGGGGTTCCAGTACAACTCGAACTACGCGATCGACGAAGTCTCCGTGACTGCCTCGGGAAGCGACGTGGAGATGAGTTCGCCCGGCACGGCGGTCGTCCAGACCTACAAGAGCGGGGGCAACACGTTTACCGGCCTCGAGCACATTACGTACGAAGGCGGCAGCTTCGTGGGCAACAACAACAACGCCGCGCTCACAGCGCGTGGGTTCACCGGCAACCCGAACCTGCTGTTCTACGAAACCCATCTCGAGCTGGGCGGCCCGGTCATACGCGACCGGCTGTGGTTCTACGCGGCGTACAACCGGTTCAAGATCGACAAGCAGATCTCGGGGGTCGATCCGAACGTCGCGACCGACACGACCAGGTTGCAGGATCCGATGGTGAAGCTCACGTACAAGATCGACAAGGCGGACACGATCAACACGTTCATCCAACCGTACAACAACAAGGTCAAACCCAACCGGAACCTCTCGATCAGCAATCCTCCCGAGACGGTGCTGGCACAGGACAGCCGGGTCTGGATCTACAAGGGCGCGTGGCAGCGGGTCTGGACGAATCGGCTGTTCATGGAGGTCCGGGCGGCCGCGTGCTGCGAGGTGTGGCCGATGGTGCCGAACGTGGATGCGGCCGTGCGGCCGCCGCGCTCCGACAGCGGCACGCTGCTGACGAGCGGTGCCGGCTGGGACGCCTACACGTTACTGTACCAGAAGCCGCAGGCGTCGGGCTCGTTCACCTACTTCCGGCCGTCGAAGATCGGAAGCCACGACACGAAGTTCGGGTTCGAGTTCATCAACAACCGGCAACAGCAGGGAATAAACGGCCAGTCCGGGCCTATCAGGTATCTCGATCGATTCGGGATCCCCGACCAGATTCTGCTCGAGGACGTCGGAACGGCCAGCAGTTTCGGCAGCACCTGGACTTCGTCGTACAACGCCAACCGGATGTTCGCGTTGTACGCGCAGGACCGGTGGGCGCCGACCAACCGTCTGACGATCACCGTCGGCGTCCGCTTCGGCTACCAGCGGCCGTCATTCGAGCCGGGCACGCGCGACCCCGTCCTCAGCGGCCTGTTCCCGCAGCAGACCGTTCCCACGCAGATCCTCTTCTCGCGCTCCAACTACGCGCCGCGCCTCGGCGTCAGCTACGACCTGTCGGGCGACGGCAAGACCGCGGTTAAGGCCTTCTACGGCCGCTACTACGCCATCTACGCCAACTCCTTCAGCGGGGCAAACGCGGGCGGGGTGAACTCGAAGACGTTCAATTTCCTCGACTGCCGCCTGGCAGGCGTGCCAGTGTCCTGCACGGCCGCCGGCGCGACGTCCGGCAACGGGATCTACGACGGCCCGCAGGAGCTCGGCGTGTTGGTCAGCTCGTCGGGCTCCGGCACGAAGGTCGATCCGAACCTGCTGCAGCCCTACGCGGACGAGATCAGCGGATCGATCGAGCACCAGTTCTGGGGCGAGTCGTCTGTCCGCGTCCTGTACGTGCACAAGACCACCAGCAACGTCTTCGGCGTCGTGAACACCGCGCGGATCGGGACGGAAACGGTGCCGGTCACCGTCCCGAACCCCTTCGATTCGACACAGGTCATTCACGCGCTCGACATCCCAACCTCACTGCGCGGCGTCGTGACCAACATGTTCACGAACATCCCGGACTCGGGCGCCACCTACGACACGCTGTCGCTCTCCGCACAAAAGCGCTTCGGGAAGGGCATCTTCCTGCAGGGCGGCTTCGACTACCAGTGGCGGAATGAGTTAAGACAACCGAACAGCATCTCGACGAGCCCGCTCAGCACCGATTCGATCGGCGTCTACTCGTTCGGCGGAACGTTCCCGATCAACTACAGCGCCGACGTCACGAATCGTCAGAGAAACACCAACTGGCAGATGCACGCGCTCGGCCACTATCCGCTGCCGGCCGATTTCTCGGCCGGTCTCAACTTCCGGGTCCAGAGCGGGTACCCGTGGTCGCCGGTGGCTTCGGTGAAGCTGCCGAATGCGGGCACGCAGACCGTGCTCGTGGACAACATCCAGAACCGCCGGTCGGACACGGTTCCCATCCTCGACCTGCGTCTCGACCGCCGCTTCAAGGTCAACGGGCTCGCCTTCCTGGCGATGGTCGATGTCTACAACATTCTCAACGCGAACGCCGTGACCAATTTCTTCTTGTCTAGCGGGACCACTTACAACACCGTCATCGCCGCGCTCAACCCGCGGACCGTGCAGCTCGGGTTCAGAGTGACTTTCTAGCTCGAGATCGTGGGGTGCGGGAGGATTGTGCGGCCAAGGCCGGCCCGCGAGAATACTAGACTTTGCGTCATTCCTCGGAGGATCTGCTCATGCGCGGTATTTCCAGACGTCTTGCGTTTTGGGCCTGTGCGGCCGTGGTGGCCGTGTCGGCCGGATGGAACTTCGGTGTGAGGGCGGAACGTGTCGTGCAGACGGGCGCCGATTCCCTCCTCGATTCGGCCATCCTGAAGGCCTACCAATGGCGCAGCATCGGCCCGGCGCGCGGCGGCCGGTCGATCGCCGTAACGGGCGTGAAAGGACGGCGCAACGAGGCGTACTTCGGCGCTGTCGGCGGCGGGCTGTGGAAGACGACCGACGGCGGTCAGAGCTGGGCATCCGTCACCGACGGCCAGGTCAAGAGCGGGTCGGTCGGCGCCGTCGCCGTCGCCGAATCCAATCCCGACATCGTCTTCATCGGCACTGGTGAGTCGTGCATCCGCGGCAACATCCAGCCGGGCGATGGCGTCTACAAGTCGAGCGACGCCGGCAAGACGTGGACCAACGTCGGCTTCGCGGACACGGACGCAATCTCGAGGATCCGCATTCATCCGACCAATCCCGACATCGTCTTCGTCGCCGACTTCGGCCGCTACGGCAAGCCGAGCGACGAGCGTGGCGTCTTCAAGAGCACCGACGGCGGCCGGACATGGAAGAAGGTGCTGTTCCGCGACAACAAGAGCGGCGCCGTCGACGTCGAGATCGACCGGAAGAATCCCAACGTGATGTTCGCGTCGCTGTGGGAGGCCTACCGCGTCGAGTATACGATGTCGAGCGGCGGCCCCGGCAGCGGGCTGTTCAAGTCGACTGACGGCGGCGAGACGTGGAAGGAGATCACGCGCAACCCCGGACTGCCACAGGGCCTCGTCGGCAAGATCGGCATCGGGATATCAGGCGCGGATTCGAACCGCGTGTACGCGCTCATCGAGAACGAGCACGGCGGTCTGTACAGCTCGGATGATGCCGGCGCGACGTGGAAGCTGGTCAACGAAGGCCGCAACGTCCGGCAGCGCGCCTTCTACTACACGCACGTGTTCGCCGACCCGAGCAACAAGGACACCGTCTACATGCTGAACACGAGCGCCTTCCGCTCGACCGACGGCGGCAAGACGGTCGTGTCGATCGGCGCTGGCACGCACGGCGACAATCACGACCTCTGGATCGACCCCGACAATTCGGAGCACGTCGCCATCGCCAACGACGGCGGCGGTGCGATCACATTCAACGTCGCATCGGCGAAGCGGACGTGGTCGCCCGAGGATTTCCCGACCGGGCAGTTCTACCATGTGGTCACGACCAAGCACGTGCCGTATCACGTGTGCGGCTCGCAGCAGGACAACAGCACGCTGTGCGTGCCGAGCGATACGGGCGAAGGCGGACGCGGCGTCGTCGCCGGCGGCGGGTTCGGAAGGATTCCTCCCGTGCCGCCGTACCAGGTGGGCGGCGGTGAGCCCGGCTACATCGCGCCCGACCCGAAGGATCCCGACATCTACTACGCCGGTACGAATAACGGCGCGTTCATCACGAGGCTGAATCGCCGCACCGGCGAGCTGAAGGAGGTCGGCGCCTACCCGCGCTTCTTCTCCGGCGAGCCGTCGAGCGCGGTCAAGGAACGCTGGCAGTGGACGTACCCGGTCATCTTCTCCTACGTTGATCCCCACGTCCTCTACACCTCGTCGCAGCACGTGTGGAAGTCGACGAATGGCGGCGACGCGTGGGAGCGGATCAGCGGCGATCTCACCCGGCACGATCCGAAGACGATGGGTGACTCGGGCGGGCCGATCACGCACGACATGAACAGTCCGGAGATCTACGCCACGGTGTTCTCGCTCGCGCCGGGCAAGACTGACATCAATGTCATCTGGGCCGGGTCGGACGACGGCCTCGTGCACATGACGCGCGACGGCGGCAAGAACTGGGCGAACGTGACGCCGAAGGGCATGCCGGATCTCGGGCGCGTGAGTCAAATCGACTCGTCGGCTTTCGATCCCGGCACGGCGTACGTCGCGGTCAAGAAGCCGCTGCTCGAGGACTACGCGCCCTACATTTTTCGCACGCACGACTTCGGGAAGACGTGGACGACGATCGTTAGCGGCATCGCGGCCGACGACTATGTGTGCACGGTGCGCGAGGACCCGACGCGCAAGGGGCTCCTCTACGCCGGCACCGAGCACGGCTTCTACATCTCCTTTGACGATGGCGATCACTGGCAGTCGCTGAGGCTGAACCTGCCGGACACGCAGGTCTCCGACATCTGGATGGAGGCCAACGACATCACGATCTCGACGATGGGCCGCGGGTTCTACGTCCTGGACGACGTCAACGTGCTGCGGCAGTACGGGTCGGCGGTGACGACGGCCGCGGATGCGTACCTGTTCAAGCCGGGAGACGCGATCCGCGCGGGCGAAAACGCCGACATCGACTATTGGCTCAAGAAGCCAGCGCAGAACGTGACGCTCGACGTTCTCGACAGCAAGGGTCAGGTGGTGCGCTCGTACAAGGGCGCGATGCCGAAAAGCGACGCCGAGGGCGCCGCGGAAGACGAGGGCCCCGGACCGCGCCGTGTGCCGCCGCCCTCGATGGCAGCCGGCCTGCACCGCTTCGCCTGGGATCTTCGGTACGAGCCGGTGGTGTCGTTCCCCGGCATGGTGCTGTGGGGCGCGACCACCAACGGTCCGATGGCGCTGCCGGGCAGCTATCAGGTGCGCCTGACGGTGGACGGCCGCGCGCTCACGCAGTTGGTCACGGTGAAGAAGCATCCGCTGCACGAAGCCACGGACGCAGATCTTCGGGAGCAGTTCGATCTGGCGACGCAGATCCGCGACAAGGTGAACGAAGCCAACAACGCCGTCATCCAGATCCGGCACGTCAAACAGCAGGTGGCCGACAGGATGAACAAGTCGAAGGACGCGGACCTCCGAGCGGTCGCGGATCGGCTGACGAGGAATCTCACCGCAGTGGAGGAAGACGTGTACCAGGTGCGCAATCAGAGCAACCAGGATCCGCTCAACTTCGCGATCAAGATCAACAACCGCCTGGCCTCGCTGCTCCGCGCCGTCGAGACGGGCGATGGAAAGCCGACCGGCAACGCGGTGCCGATTTTCAACGACATCAAAGTGGAGCTGAAGGCGCAGACGGACAAGCTGCAGCAGTCGCTGGCGTCGGACTTGCCGACGTTCAACCGGATGGCCCAGCGCATGGGGCTGGAGCCTGTGAAGGAGAAGTAGACGCACTGAAGAATCAGGGTTCAAGTTGACCGCCACGTCCCGAGCGCCTCGAATCTGTCAGTAGGGGTCGGGGCGTGTCCGGTCCCGAGGCCAAGGAGCGTCTGAAAGGCGGCGGGCGGTTGCCGTCGACGGTAGTGCGGGGGTCCGTACCTTTCCACGGAGGATTGCGATGAAGAGACTCGTTCGGCAACTTCCGCTCGCTACCGTCCTGCTGGTGCTAGCGCTGGTCGCCTCCGGCGTGGCGACCAGGACCACGCGGGCCCAGGCGCCGGGCGCCGCGCGCGCTCGATCGGCGGTCACCTCGCCTGAGAAGTTCTTCGGCTTCCAGATGGGGGCGGACCGCAAGATGGCCCGTTGGGACAAGCTGGTCGAGTACTACCAGCAGTTGGAGAAAGAGAGCGGCGGCAAGCTGAAGTTCGTCAACGTGGGACCCACCGAGATGGGCAATCCGTTCCTGCTGCTCATCATCACGTCGCCCGCCAACCAGAAGAACATCGAGCAGCTCCGGCAGAACAACCTCAAGCTGAGCGACCCCCGCGGCATCCCCGAGGCCGAGATCAAGAAGATCGCGGCGGCGAGCAAGCCCTTCGTCTGCATGACGATGAGCATGCACGCGTCGGAAATCGGCGGCACGCAGATGGCGCCGGAGCTCGTGTACGATCTATTGACCCGCCAGGACTCGGAGACCCAGCGAATCCTCGACAGCGTCGTCTTCCTCCTGGTCCCGTGCTTCAACCCGGACGGCGAGATCATGGTGACCGACTGGTACAACAAGTACGTCGGCACGGAGTACGAGGGGTCTGGCCTGCCGTGGCTGTACAACAAGTACATCGGCCACGACAACAACCGTGACGCCATGACGATGAACACGAAGGAGTCCGGTTACGTGGGGAAAGTCCTGTTCACCGAGTGGCGGCCGACGGCCTACTTTGACTTCCACCACATGGGCAGCTACGGCGCGCGCATCTTCTACCCGCCCTACGCCGAGCCGGTGCGACCCTTCGCGGATCCGCTGGTGTGGAGGGAGGAAGCGTGGTACGGCGGCGAGATGGCCAGCAAGGCCGAAGAGGCGAACCTCTCCGGCGTGATGAACGACGGTCAGTACTCCGGGTGGGGCCACTTCGGGTTCCACTGGATCACGCCGTTCCACAACATCGCGGGGATGCTGACCGAGTCCGCCAGTGCCACGCTGGCCACCCCGCTCTACATCGATCCGAGCCAGCTCACGAGTGGCGCGCGCAACCTGGAGCGCCCGCGAGATCCGCAGATGAACTTCCCGGACCCGTGGCCGGGCGGCTGGTGGCGGCTGCGCGACATCGTCGAGCGGCAGAAGGTGGCCGGATGGGCCCTGCTCGACTTAATGGCGCGGAATCCCGAAACGATCGTCTGGAACACCTACCTGAAAGCCAGCCGGCAGACGGAGCGGGGCGCAAAGGGTAAGCCCGCCGCGTATGCGATCTCGGCGACCCAGCACGATCCGCTCACGCGGAACAAGCTGATCACTTACCTGCTCAACCAGGGGATAGAGGTGATGCAGTCGGCCAAGGGCTTCACGGCGCCCGACGGCATGAACTACCCGCCGGCTTCCTTCTACGTCACGCTGGCGCAGCCGAAGATGGGGCTCATCCGCTACCTGCTCGGCGAAACGCACTATCCGGACAACGAATGGACGCGGCATCAGGATGGCACGCCGATTCGCCCGTACGACATGAGCCAGGACGTGCTGGCAGATTACATGGGCATCAAGGCCGACCCGCTCGACGAGGCGGTCACGGGCGACTTCGTGAAGGTGACGGCACCGATCGTCGCGGTTGGCAAGGTGACCAAGGGACCCGCGGGCTATGTGATCGACGGACGCCTGAACGACGCGTTCAAGGCGATGAACCTGCTCTTCGACAAGAACGTGCCGCTCAAGCGCGTTGATGCAGCCGGCGACGGGGTGCGGCCCGGCGACTTCATCGTGTCCGCTTCGGCGCCCGACACCGTCGTCGCGGAGATTGCGAAGACGACCGGTGTGGACTTCAACCCGCTCAAAGCGGAACCGAAGCAGGCGCACGATCTCAAGCGGATGCGCATCGGCATGTATCAGCGCTACCGCGGCGGCAACATAGACGAGGGCTGGAACCGCTGGCTCTTCGAGCAGTGGGCGTTCCAGTTCAAGGATGTCTACGACGCCGAGATCAAGAAGGGGAATCTCAACGCCAACTACGACGTCTTCATCTTCGCCGACGATTCAACCAGCATGATCACCGGCGAAACCGGAGGTCGAGGTGGCGGCGGTGGCCGCGGCGGGCGCTTCGAAGGCGTGCCCGACACGACGCCGCCGGAGTACCGGAGCGGCATCGGGAACGACGGCGTTGCCGCGATCAAGGACTTCGTGCAGAAGGGCGGCACCCTGATCACGCTCGGCGGCGCGACGGATTTCGCGATCGCCAGGCTCGGCGTGCCGGTGCGCAACGTGGTGGAGGGCCTCAGCACGAAGGAGTTCTTCTGCCCCGGGTCGACCCTCCGGGTGAAGATCGACAACACGCACCCGTTGGCGTACGGGATGCCGTCAGAAGGCCTGGTGCTGTTCCACTACAGCCCCGCCTTCGACGTCGTCGCCACCGAGTTCAACAATCGGAACGACATCATCGTCCGCTACGCCGACCGAAACGTGGAGAGCAGCGGATGGTTGAGCGGCGAGAAGTACATCGCAGGCAAGACGGCGATGGCCTCGATCGGGTTCGGGCAGGGGAAGGTGGTCATGATCGGCTTCCGGACCCAGAACCGTGCGCAGACCCACGGCACCTACAAGTTTCTGTTCAACGCGCTGGTGACCCCGCCCGCCAGGACGGCTGGCAAGGTCACCAACTGACATTCGTAGGGGCGACGGACTGCGTGGTGTCGTGCACCACAGATGGGATCATCATGCGGTGGGCGGCTGCGTAGCGCTGGAGCTTGTCGGTGATGAGACGGCTCGGCT
>JADGOC010000044.1 GCA_017883165.1 Acidobacteriota bacterium | reverse complement strand
CGACGATCCGGAGCTCTGCAGGTACCCGGTCGCCTACATGACCGAAGCCGGCTTTTGGACGATGACGGACAAGGAGGCAACGGCCTTTCACGACTATCTCGCGAAGGGCGGCTTTGTCATCTTCGACGACTTCCGCGATCCGCCGCGCGGCGGCGGCGGGTGGGCAAATTTCGAGATGAACATGCAGCGGATGTTCCCGGGCGCGCGCTTCGTCGACATGGACGCATCGCATCCGATCTTCCATTCGTTCTTTGACATCACGTCGCTCGACATCGTGCCGCAGGACTACGATCGCGGCCGGCCGGTGTTCCGCGGCCTATTTGAAGACAATGACCCGAAGAAACGCCTGCTGGCCATCGTCAACTTCAACACGGACGTGTCGAACTTCTGGGAGTTCTCGGGGACCGGCTTCAGGCCGGTCGAGGAATCGAACGAAGCCTTCAAACTCGGCGTGAACTACGTCATGTACGGTCTGACACACTAGAAAGGGACATCGTGGATTCTCGCACAGCCACAACGGCCGTCGATCTGAGCTCGGCGGACGACCTCGCGCTGGCCGACCGGATGAATGCGGGCCGCCAGCACATCGTCACCGAGCTGAAGAAGCTAATCATCGGGCAGGACGAAGTGATCGGCCAGATTCTGCTGACGCTCTTTGTCGGCGGCAACAGCCTCATCGTCGGCGTGCCGGGGCTGGCCAAGACGCTGCTGGTCGCCACGCTGGCGCGCGTCCTCGATCTGAAGTTCACGCGCATTCAGTTCACGCCCGATCTGATGCCGTCCGACATCACCGGGACCGACCTCATTCAGGAGGACGCCACCGGCAAGCGGCAGATGGTCTTCGCGCCCGGGCCAATCTTCAGCAACATCGTGCTCGCCGACGAGATCAACCGCACGCCGCCCAAGACGCAATCGGCGCTGCTCGAGGCGATGCAGGAGCACCGCGTCACGATTCAGGGACGCACCTACACGCTCGAGGAGCCCTTCTTCGTGTTCGCAACGCAGAATCCAATCGAGCTCGAGGGCACGTACCCGCTGCCAGAAGCCCAGCTCGATCGCTTCATGTTCCACATTGTCATCGACCATCCGCCCGAAGACGAGGAGTTCGACGTCGTCCGCACGACGACGGCGATCCTCGAGCCGACGTTCGAGCGCACGGTGACGGGGCCGGATCTGATCGCGTTCCAGCGGCTGGTGCGGCGCGTGCCGGTGGCGGAGCCGGTGATGCGCTACGCTCTGACGCTGGTACGCACCAGCCGGCCCAAGTCGAAGGCCGCGCCGGAGACGGTGAAGAAATACGTCGGCTTCGGCGCCAGCGTGCGCGCGGCGCAGTATCTCGTGCTCGGCGCCAAGGCGCGGGCGCTCACGAGCGGCCGCTATCACGTGAGCTTCGACGACATCCGCGCGCTCGCGCATCCGGTGCTGCGGCACCGCGTGCTGACCAACTTCCGCGCGGAATCGGAAGGGATCACGACCGACGCGATCATCGATGAGCTGCTGCAGGTCGTTCCGGTGCCGAAGTCGGGGATGTAAGGCCAGCCCATGGCCACCCACGCGTTGCCCGGCGCACGGTTCGTCGATCCGCAGATCCTCGCGCGGATCGGGAATCTCGATCTGCTCGCGCGCAACGTCGTCAACGGCTTCATCAACGGGCTGCACCGGGCGCCGTACTTCGGGGCGTCGATCGATTTTGCGGAGCACCGCGGGTACGTGCCGGGCGACGACATCCGCCGCGTCGACTGGCGGCTGTACGCGCGCACCGACCGGTACTACGTGAAGCAGTACGAAGCCGACACGAACACCAACTTTTCGGTGCTGCTCGACGTCTCTCGATCGATGGGCTTTGCCAGCCGGGGCGTCACTAAACTTGAATACGCGTGCTATCTGGCCGCCTGCCTCTCGTATCTCGCGCACCGCCAGCGCGACCGGGTCGGCATCATCACCTTCGACGACGACATCGTCGATCACGTGCCGTCCTCGGCGAAACACTTCAACGTCGTGCTGCACACGCTCGAACGGTCGTCCGCCAGGCGCCCTGGCAACCTTCAGGTCATCACGAAGGTCGCCGAGCATTTCAAGCGGCGCGGCATCCTCGTGCTCATCTCGGATTTCTACGACGAACCCGACGCGATCCTGGACGCCATCAAACCGCTGCGCTTTCTGGGCAACGATCTCGTCGTCTTTCACGTGCTGGATCCGGCAGAGCTCGACTTCCCGTACGACGACCCGTCGGCCTTCGAGGATCTGGAGAGCGGAGAGCAGATGCCGATCGTCCCCGAGTCGCTCGCGGGCCAGTACCGGACGCTCATCCGCGAGCACACCGCCGCGCTCGCCGCGAAATTCTCCGAACACCGCATCGACTACACCGTGCTCAACACGGCCGAGCCGCTCGATCGCGCGCTCTTCAGCTACCTGTCGAGCCGCGCGAAGCTGATGCACGTGCGATGACGTTCCTGGCCCCCCTCTTCTTCGTCGGCCTGGCGGCGCTGGCTATCCCGGTGCTGATTCATCTGATTCAGCGTGAGCGGAAGACGATCGTCGCGTTTCCGTCGCTGATGTTTCTCCGGCGGATTCCCTATCAATCCGTGCGGCGGCGCAAAGTCCGCAACTGGCTGCTGCTCGCGATGCGGGCGGCCGCGGTGCTGATGATCGTGGCGGCCTTCGCCCGTCCGTTCCTGCGACAGGGCGCGCTCGCCTCGGCCGCGGCCGGCGGTGCGCGCGAGGTCGTGATCCTGCTGGATCAGTCGGCGAGCATGGGCTACGGCGATCACTGGCAGCGCGCGCGCGACGCCGCGCGTCAGGCGATCGACACCCTCGGCGCCGACGATCGCGGGACGCTCGTGCTGTTTGCCAGCAACGCGGAAGAGAACGTGCGCGCCACACCCGACCGCATGCGGCTGAAGGCGGCGGTGGACGCCTCGCGCGTCAGCTCCGGCGCCACGCGCTACGGCCCGGCGCTGAAGCTCGCGCAAAGCATCCTGATCCGATCGCCGCTCAAGCGCCGCGAAGCCATCCTCATCAGCGATTTTCAGAAGACCGGCTGGTCGGGCGCTGCGGGCGGTGATGAAATGCACTTTCCCCCGGGCACCGTGCTGACGCCGAAGTCGGTCGCCTCGGCCGACTTCTCGAACGTGGCCGTGCCGTCGGTGACCTTCGCGCGCGCGTCATTCTCGGGCCAGGAACGGCTCACCATCACCGCGGGCGTCACGAACCGGGGCGCCGCGGCCATCAGCAGCCTGCCGGTGACGCTCGAGCTCGACGGCCACACGATCGAGAGCCGTCCGGTCAGCGTCGCCCCCAACGCCTCCGCCTCGCTGACGTTCACGCAGTTCACGCTCGCCGATCCGAACGTCAAAGGGACGGTCCGCGCCGGCTCCGATCCGCTTCCGCAGGACAACGCGTTTCGCTTCGTGCTCACGCCCGGCCGGTCGGTCCCCGTGCTCGTCATCGATCAACGCGGCGACCGATCCGATCCCAGTCTGTACTTATCGAGAGCGCTCGGCATCGGCACGGCTCCCGCGTTCCGCGCCGATCTGATTCCGGCCGCCCAGACGACGGTGGCGCAGCTCGACACGCATTCGGTGGTGGTGCTGAACGACGTCGCGTTTCCGCCGGCGCTGTCGAACGGCGCGCTCCGGCGTTTCCTGGAGCGCGGCGGCGGCTTGCTCGTCGTGCTCGGCGAACACAGCACGTGGCCCGCGTCCGAGGCGGCGCTCCTGCCAGGCGCGCTCGGCGCGATGGTGGACCCGCCCGGCGGCCGCAGCGGGTCGCTCGGCTTCCTCGACTACAGCCACCCGATCTTCGAGGTGTTCAAGGCGCCGCGCAGCGGCGATTTTTCCGGTGCGCACATCTTCCGCTACCGGGCGCTCGACGCCTCGGTGCCGGGCGCCGACGCGCGCGTCCTGGCGCGATTCGACGACGGCGGCGTGGCGGCGGCGGAAAAGCGGATCGGCACCGGCCGCGTCATCGCGTGGACCTCGACCCTGGACGACTCGTGGACCGATCTCCCGTTGAAGCCGGTGTTCCTGCCGCTGACGCACCAGATCGTCCGCTACCTCGCGCGCTACGAAGAGCCGGCCGCATGGTACACCGTCGGACAGGCGCTCGACGTCTCGGAGCGGGCGGCCGGACAGGGCGATCGCGTCGCGCTCACGCCGTCCGGCCAGCGCATCGCGCTCGGCGGCCCCGGCGCGCCGCGCTTCGTCGAGCTCGGCGAGCAGGGTTTCTACGAAATTCGCGCGATCGGCGGCCGCGCCGAGAAGCCGGCCTACGCCGTCGCGGTGAATCTCGACCCCGCCGAATCCGATCTGACGCCAATGGACCCGCGCGAGCTAGTCGCCGCCGCCATCGGCCACGCGGCGCCCGACGCGGGCCAGCCGGCCGCGTCCACCGTGACGCCCGAAGACGCCGAACGGCGCCAGGGAATCTGGTGGTATTTGCTGCTGGCCGGCGGCCTGCTGCTGGCCGCCGAGACAATTCTGTCGAACAGGCTGTCGCGCACGACAGCCCAGGTGTAGTCTAGACGTCAGGAGCAAAAGATGCCCGATGCGGGACCCCGTGCCGAGCTCGTCGCCCTCATCCAACAGATCCGCCGTCGCTGGCGCCTGAAACTGGCGCTGCGCGGCGCGGCGATCGTGCTCGCCGGTACGCTGCTCGCGCTGCTCGTCTCGGCCTCAGGCCTCGAAGTGCTCAGATTCAGCGCGTCGGCCATCATCGGTTTCCGCATCGCGATCGCGATCGTCGTCGTCGCGCTGCTCGCGTGGTGGGTCGTCGCGCCGCTCATGCGCCGCGTCAGTGATTCGCAGGTCGCGCTCTACCTCGAAGAGCATGATCGGTCCCTCCAGGCGGAGATTCTGAGCGCCGTCGAAGCGGTCGCCGCCACATCGGCCGATCACTCCCCGGCGCTCGTCGAGCGGCTCGTGCAGCTGGCCGTCGCCAAGTGCCACGAGCTCGACGCGACGCGCGCGATCGATCGGGACGCGATGAAGCGTCATCTCGCCGCCATCGGCGGCGTGATCGCGGCCGCTGTCCTGATCATCGTCCTGGGTCCGGCGTTCCTGCGCCACGGCATCTCCGCGCTGCTGATCCTGTCCCGAAGCGCCGAAGCGGCCAGCCCATACAAAATCAATGTTCACCCGGGCAACGCCGCCGTGCCGCGCGGCTCCGATCAGACGGTGTCGGCGAAGCTCGTCGGCTTCAAGTCGCCCGACGCCGTGTTGATGATGCGCACCACGGCGGCCGGCGCCTTCGCGCGCGTGCCGCTCGTCGCGGGCGCGGATCCGATGGCGTTCGAAGGGATGCTCTTCCATCTCGAGACGCCGGTCGATTACTACGTCGAATCGAACGGGGTCCGTTCCGCGACGTTCACGATGACGCTCGTCGATCTGCCGGCCGTCAAACAGCTCGAGATCGAGTATCACTACCCCGCCTACACGGGTCTCGCGCCGCAGAAAGCCGAGAGCGCCGGCGACGTGGCCGCACTGCGCGGAACCGACGTGCGCTTGCGCGTCACGGCGACGATGGCGACGCCCGGCGGACGGATTGTGCTGAACGAGAACGGCTCGGCGCCGCTGACGCGCCAGGCTGACGGCTCGCTGACCGGCAGTTTCACGATCGATCGGCAAGGTTTTTATCGCATCGAGCTCGACGGTCCGCACGGCGAGCACGTCACCGCGTCGCCGCAATACACCATCGACGTCCTGGCCGATCAGCCGCCCACGATCTCGATCACAAAGCCGAGCCGCGACACCTCGGCCACGTCCGTCGAAGAGGTGTTCGTCGAGGCGCGCGCCGCCGACGACTTCGGCGTCAACAAGATGGAGCTCGTCTACTCGGCCAACGGCGGAGCGGAAAAGACGGTCAAGCTGTTCGACGCGCCAAAGGCGGTGCCCGAGGTGACCGCGTCCCACACGCTGTATCTCGAGGAGATGGGGCTGAAGCCGGGCGACGTCGTGTCGTACTACGCGCGCGCCACCGACAACGACGCGGTGAAGGGCGCCAAGAGCGCGACGAGCGACATCTACTTCGTGCAGATCCGCCCGTTCAAGAAGGACTACAAGCCGGCGCAATCGCAGGCGCAGGGCGGCGGTGGCGGAGGCGGCGGCGGCGATGTCGGCGCGCTGTCGCAGGCGCAGAAGGAAGTCGTCGCCGGCACCTTCAACGTCGTCCGCGACCGCGACAAGGTGTCGCCGGAGAAGTACCGCGAGAACGTCGTGTTCCTGACGCTGGCGCAGGCCAAAGTGCGGCAGCAGGTCGAGGAGCTCGTCCAGAAGATGAACGGCCGGCAGGTCGCCGGCATGAACGACAGCTTCAAGAAGATCGCGTCGCTGCTGCCGAAGGCGTCGGCGGAGATGCGATCGGCGGAGACCGATCTGCAGAAGCAGGTCGCCAAGGACGCGCTGCCGCCCGAGCAGCGCGCGCTGCAGATTCTGCAGGAGGCCGAACAGGAGTACGAAGTCCAGGTCAGCGCGCAGAACGGCGGCGGCGGTGGCGGCGGCGGCGGCGGGCAGATGGCGCAGGATCTCGCCGATCTCTTCGCGCTGGAGCTGGACAAGCTGGCGAACCAGTACGAGATGCAGCAGCACGCCGATCAGCAGAGCGCCGACAAGAAGGTCGACGAGCTGGCGGAGAAGCTGAAGGAGCTCGCGCGCCGGCAGCAGGCCGAGGCCGAGCGGCAGCAGCTGATGGCGAAGGGCGGGCAGAGTCAGGGCGGCGGATCGTCGAGCGCGCAGCAGCGCGCGCTGGCCGACGAGGCCGAGCAGGCGGCGCGCCGGCTCGAGCAGCTTTCGCGCGAGCAGCCGCGGCAGGATTTGGCCGACGCGGCGAAGCGCCTTCAAGAAGCCGCTGACGCGATGCGCCGCGCGGCTGCCAACTCGGCGCGAGACGGCGGCGCCGAAGCGGCCACCGCGCAGAAACGGCTGGAGGAAGCGCTGCAGAAGCTCGAAGAGCGCCAGACCTCGCGCGGGGCGCGCGACCTCGAAGACGCGAAGCGCCGGGCCGACGAGCTCGCGAACGAGCAGAAAGCGATCGCCTCGGACGTGAACGGCCTCGATCAGGCCGGCGCCGCGCGCGACGCGCGCGCGCAGAAGCTGGGCGAACAGAAAGACGCGATGGCGGCGAAAGTCGCCGGGCTCGAGAAAGAGCTGCAGCAGCTTGCCGACGACACGCGCGCCAAGGAGCGCGACGCGTCACGCAAGCTGCAGGAAGCGGCGAGCTCGATCCGCGACAACAAGGTGAAGGAGAAGATTCAGTACTCGAAGGGGCTGCTGCAGGGCACGCCGACCGAGTACGCGAAGACGCTCGAGAGCAGCATCGGCTCGAACCTCGATGCGCTGAAGCAGAAGATTGCCGAGGCGGCCGGCGAGATGGGCAAGGCGTCGCGGCAGACCGAGCTCGCGAAAGCGCTCGAGCAGACGCGCAGTCTCGTCCAGGGGATGGAGTCGCTCGATCAGCAGGCGCGACAGGGGCGGGATGGGCAGGCCGGACGGCAGGGCCAGCAGGGCCAGCGGGGTCAGCAGGACCAACAAGGGCAACAGGGGCAGCAAGGCCAACAAGGGCAACAAGGGCAACAAGGGCAACAAGGGCAGCAAGGCCAACAAGGGCAGCAAGGCCAACAGGGGCAGCAGGGCCAACAAGGGCAACAGGGGCAGGGCGGCCAAGGGGGACAGGGTCGCGTGAACGGCGGCAACTCGTTTGGGTCGCCGCGCGACGGCGCGATGGGCGGCAATGCGATGCCGACCGCCGCGGATGCCGCACGCCAACTGCAGCGTCAGCTGCGTGAATATGCGAACACGGCCGACGACCTGCGCCGCCGCCTCGCGCAGGCGGGCGTGAACCCGAAGGATCTCGACGCCGTCTCCCGCGAGCTGCGCACGATGGATCTCGGCGATCCCAAAGGGCTCCAGCAGCTCAAAGCGTCCGTGGACCAGCTGAAGCGGTTCGAGTTCGACCTCCGCAAGAAGGTCGGCGGCGACAGCCAGCAACTCTTCTTGTCCGGCTCCGATGAAGTGCCGCCCGGCTTCCGCCAGGCTATCGAGGAGTACTACCGGTCGCTGGCGAAGAAGGTGCCCCGCTGATCGCGAACTTTCGAGGCGGTCCGTTCGTCTGATAGTGTGGTCCTGCGCCTGCCCCGGAGGATCTGCTGTGCCCCCGCAACATTTCATTCGCCGCGCGGCCGTCGTCCTCGGTCTGTTGGCCATCGTGGCGCCGGCCTCCGCGCCGCTCGCCGCCCAGACCGACCTCGACGCGTTCATGCGGCAGGTGCTCGCCCGCCGCGACGACAACTGGAAGAAGCTGCAGCAGTACGTCCTCGACGAGCGCGCGCAGATCGATTTGCGCGGCCCCGGCCACCTGCCGATGTGGGGCGAACAGCGCGACTACACGTGGTACATCCGGGACGGCTATTTCGTCCGCAGCCCGCTGAAGTTCAACGGCGTCGCGATCGGCGAGGCCGATCGCCGCAAGTACGAAGCCGACTTTCTGAAGCGCGTGCAGGCGCGCGAGAAGCGCCAGCAAGATTCAAAGGAAGACCCGAAAGCCGGCCCACCGCCGGCGGACGAGATCGCCCCCACCGTCGACGGCATCCTGCGCCAGTCGCGGCAGCCTGAGTTCATCTCCTCGGCCTACTTTCTGCGATTTAAGTTCGAGGAAAGCAAGTACGCGCTCGTCGGGCGCGAGCAGCTCGACGGCCGCGAGGTGCTGCGCATCGAGTACTACCCGACCAAGCTCTATTCGCAGGATCAGAGCCGCCGCCAGGCGCGGAGCCACGACAAGCAGGACCCCGAGGACGCCGAGATCCAGCGGCTCTTGAACAAAGTCGCCCTCGTCACGCTCTGGATCGAGCCCAACGCGCATCAGATCGTCAAATACACCTTCAGCAACATCGGCTTCGATTTCCTGCCGGCGCAGTGGCTCGTGCACGTCGAGAACTTCGGCGCGTCGATGACAATGTCGCAGGCGTTCCCCGACGTCTGGCTGCCGCACGGCCTCGAGATGACGGCGGCGATGACACTCGCCCTCGGCCGCTTCGACCTGCGCTATGCGCTCGACTACCACGACTACCGGCAGGCCGACGTCAAGGCGAAATTCCGCGTCGGCGGAGATCGCTGACCGTGGGCGCGTCCACGCTGCTCGCGCTCGCGCTTGCCGTGTGTCCGCAGTCCGCGCCGGCCCAGGAGGTCGTCGCCGAAGTCCGCATCCACGGCAACCTCGCCACCTCGGATCAGGAAGTCGCGCAGCTGGCCGGCATCCAGATCGGCGCGCCGGTGTCGGCGTCGACGACGGCCGACATCGCCGAGCGCCTCCGCGCGACGAAGCGCTTTCACCACGTCGAGGTGCTCAAGCGCTTTGCCTCGATCGCCGACCCCACGCAGATCGTCGTCGTCATCATCGTCGACGAAGGGCCGGTCAAGATCGCGCTGACCGGCGATGCCAGCCGCCCGACGCAGGTGGTCCGCACGCACAGACCGCGGGTGCTCTTCTTCCCTCTATTGAGGTCCGAGGACGGGTACGGCGTCACCTACGGCGCACAGTTCGCGCTGCCCGAGCCGGTGGGAAAAGGTAGCCGGCTGTCGCTCCCGCTGACGTGGGGCGGCGACAAACGCGCGGAGGCCGAACTCCAGAAGGACTTCGACCACGGGGCGGTCAGCCGCGTCAGCGCCGGCACGTCGATTTCGCGGCGCACGCATCCCTTCTTCGAGCAGGACGAGGATCGCGGCCGCGTGTGGGCCAGGGCCGAGCGCGACGTCGTCCACTCGCTGCGCGTCGGCGCGACCGTCGGCTGGCAGCACGTATCATTTCTCCCCGCTCAGGCAAGCTCCGCGGGTGACGCCTCCTCGCACTTCGCGCACGTGGGCGGCGACGTGGTCTTCGACACGCGGATCGATCCGATGCTGGCGCGCAACGCCCTCTACGGGCGCGCCGCGTGGGATCATCTCGCGCTCGGGAACGGCGACGGGATCAATCAAACCGCGCTCGACGGGCGCGGCTACATCGGGCTGTTCGGTCAGACCGTGCTGGTCGTGCGCGGGCTGAGAGACGATGCCGACAAACCGCGGCCGGTCTACTTGGAGCCGATGCTCGGCGGGCTCGACAACCTGCGCGGGTTCAGGGCCGGCACGGCAATCGGCGACACGCTCGTCGCCACTTCCGCCGAGCTGCGCGTGCCGATCACGTCACCGCTCAGCATCGGGAAGATGGGGCTGATGGCCTTTGTCGACTCGGGGACGGTGTACAACAAAGGTGGGCGGCTCGCCGATCAGACGTTCAAGCACGGCGTGGGCGGCGGCATCTGGTTTTCCGCCGCGTTCGTGCGGTTCAACATCGCGGTCGCGCACGGGATCGGCGCGTCGACGCGCGTGCACGTCGGCGGGAGCTTGTCGTTTTGAACAGGGGGTCGGGAGCCTTTTGCACTTTCTGCGACGTTGATTGCAGAAAGTGCAAAAGGCTCCCGACCCCCTCTACGCTGCGCGGTGCCATCCTCCAAGCGGAAGCGCGATCGCCGCGACCAAATTCATCGGCATATAATCTGACCTCATGAAACGCATTCCTCTTGCTTGCGCCGCGCTACTCGTCGTGTTCGCGTGGGCCGCGTCGGCCTCCGCGCAGCCGCTCTTCACCGACTCGCTGCCGAAAGAGGAATTCGCCGCGCGCCGCGCGCGCGTGATGCGGCAGATTGGCGACGGCATCGCCATCATCCAGGGCACCACCGAAACGGCCAACACGCTGAAGTTCCGGCAGAACAATCAGTTCTTCTATCTCACCGGCGTCGAAGTGCCGCGCGCGACTCTGCTCATCGACGGGCGCGCCAAGACCTCCACGCTCTTTGTCGCCGCGCGCAACGAACGCAAGGAAGCGACCGAAGGGCCGGTGCTCGTACCCGGCCCCGAGGCCGTGCAGATGACCGGCATCGAGTCGGTGCGCGTACGCGAAGACTTCGCGTCGGCGCTGACGCAGGCCGCCGCCGTGCCGCGCGCCGCCTACATCCCGTTCAGGCCCGAGGTGCTCGGCGGTGCATCCACCGGCGACACGATCGGGCATCAAGCCGCGTCGGCGAGCGATCCGTGGGACGGCGGCAAGTCGCGCGAAACGGTGTTCATCGAAAAGGTGCGCGCCGCCGCGCCGGCGCTCGACGTGAAGGATCTCGATCCGATCCTCGACGCGCTGCGCGTGATCAAGAGTCCTCGCGAGATTGCGCTGCTTCGCGAGTCGACGCGGCTCGCCGGCCTCGCCATGATGGAAGCGATGCGTTCGGCGCACGCGGGGATGTACGAGTATGAGATCGAAGCGATCGGCGACTACGTCTTCAAGGTCCACAACGCCCAGGGCCCGGCGTACTTCGCGCTCGTCGCCGCCGGCACCAACAGCTCGTACCCGCACTATCACGCCGCGCAAACCAAGACCAAGGACGGCGACTTGGTGCTCTTCGACTACGCGCCCGACGACAAGTACTACGCGTCGGACGTCACCAGGGAGTTTCCGATCAACGGCACGTTCACCGCCGACCAGCGCTCCCTCTACGGCATCTACGTCAAGCTGTACAAGGCGCTGATGACGTCCATCAAGCCGAACGTGCCGGTGACCGACATCATCAAAGACGCGGTGGCGAAGATGGACGCCGCGATCGCGGCGCACACCTTCACCAATTCCAAGTACAAAGAGGCGGCCGTCCGCTTCGTCGACGGCTACCGGCGGCGGCTCGCGCCGCCGGCGGCCGGATCCCCCAACCGCGGCGGCGGCACTCTCGGGCACATGGTCGGGATGGAAGTGCACGACGTGCCCGGACCGCCGCACGACACGCTCCTGCCCGGCATGGTGTTCACGATCGAGCCGGCGCTGACGATCCCCGACGATCGCATCTACATCCGCCTCGAGGACATGCTCGTCATCACCGACACGGGCTACGACAACCTGTCCGCCTTCGCGCCCATCGAGATCGACGCGATCGAAAAACTGATGGCCGAGCCAGGAATGTTCAAGAAGAAATAGGCAAATTACTTCGGAGCGATAGTCAGGTGATTCACGACGCGGGTGACACCTTTCGTCGTCCTCGCGAGTTGCCGTGCGCGGGTGCGCGCCGCGGCCGACGCCACTGTCCCTTTCAGCGTGACGACGTGCTTCTCGGTGCTGACGTCGATGTCGCTTCCCTTCAGCACGTCAACGCCCATAAAGCGTTCCTTCACGTGCCCTGTAATCCACGTGTCGGTGATCTCCTCGCCCGCCTTGTTCAGGCCTTTCTTGGTCTTGTCGACAACCTGCTCGGCGCCTTCCTTCGTTTTCTCGCCGACTTCTTCGGCGCCTTCTTTGGTCTTCTCCACGCCCTCTTTGGTCTTGTCCTCGATCCTGCCCGTCGTGCCCTTGGTGCCGGCATATGGATCGACGACGATCTGATTGTCGACGCGCGCGACGCCTTTGACATTGGCGAGGCTCCCGGCGCGCGCTTTCTGCGCCTCGGTCGCCACGGTCCCGGTCAGCGTGGCGATGTCGCCGTCGACCGACACCTTCACGTGGTAGTTTTTGAGCGAAGCGTCAGCGTTCACGCGCTGCTCGATTCGCTTGTCGATCGTCTTGTCGGGTGTTCTCGCCGTCGTCTCCTGCGCAACGGCCGAGCTGGCCAGGACGGGACCTGCGCCGTACAGCGCGAAGACACAGGCAACGCTCCAGATGACTCTCTTCATGACATTCCTCTCCTCATCGGTCGGTTTTGGGACCGTTGGAGTGCACTCCAGCAAAGTGCGGTCCAGGTTGTTAACCTCGCCGGCTGAGCTGCGTATTAAGTAGGTAGAGAGGCTGGACCCGATGACCCGAACCGGCGCACGATACGCGGCTTTTGCTCTGTGTATGATCCTGACCGCCATCCCGGCGGCTGCCGCTCAGGGCAACCTGAAGCACCCGAGTCCGGCGCCGGCGTCCGCGGCGCAAGCCGCTGACCGGGGCGGGCGCGCCGACGATGAGAATGCGCGGGAGACGCGCGATCGTCTGATCAATCTGCTGCGGCAATATCCGCCGTCGCTGTCGGAGGTGCTTCGCCTTGACCCGTCGCTCTTGACCAACGAGGCGTACCTCGCACCGTACCCCGCGCTCGCGGCATTTCTCGCCCAGCATCCCGAGATCGCGCACAATCCCGGCTTCTTCGTGGGCGAGCTGCGGTTCAACCCGAACGACAACAACGCGTCGTTCCGCAAGCTGACCATGGTGGAGAACATGATGTCCAGCTTCGCCGTGCTGTCGGGCTTCATCACGTTCGTGGTCGTCGTGGGGTGGCTGGCAAAAGCCCTCATCGATCACCGGCGCTGGCTGCGGTTGTCGAAAGTGCAGACCGAGGTGCACACCAAGCTGCTCGATCGCTTCACGTCGAATGACGAGCTGCTCGCTTACATTCAAACGCCGGTCGGCCGGCGCTTCCTCGAGTCGGCGCCGATTCCGATGGACGCGGGCCCGCGGTCGTTCAGCGCGCCGGTCGGGCGCATTCTGTGGTCGATTCAGGCCGGTCTGGTGGTCGGGCTCGCCGGGCTCGGTCTGCTCTACGTCAGCGCCCGGATGGCCGCCCAAAACGGCGACTTCGCCGACATCGCGCAGGTGCCGTTCGTCATCGGCACGCTCGCCCTCGCGATCGGCGTCGGCTTCGTGCTGTCGGCGGGCGTGTCGTACATGCTGTCGCACCGGCTCGGGCTGTTCGAACGGCCCGCCCCGACACCTCATGCGTGATCTGACGCTTACTGACGTCGAACGTCTCGAATCGCGAGCTGACGAGGCCCGAGCCGCCGAGGTCGCGTTTCAGATGGACGAGGACACGTTCCGCGCGTTCTACGAGCGCACGGCGCGGCCGGTCTGGGTCTACCTCGCGCGGATGACGGGCGATCCGCAGGCGGCCGACGATCTGCTGCAGGAGACCTACTACCGCTTTCTCCGGGCCGAGCGCGGCTACGCGAACGATGCGCACCGGCGGAATTACCTGTTCCGCATCGCGACCAATCTGGTGCGCGACGCGCGGCGGCGTCCTCGGGTGGATCTCGTCCGCGTGCCCGAGGAAGATGCACCGGACGCGCTGCGAGCCGATGGCGACGTCGCGGAGCGCACGGCGCGCCGCACCGATCTCACGCGCGCGATGGCGCTCTTGAAGCCGCGCGAGCGCGACCTGCTGTGGCTCGCGTACGCGCAGGGATCGTCGCATCAGGAAATCGCCGAGTCGCTGGGCCTGAGGACAGGCAGCATCAAGCAACTGCTCTTCCGCGCGCGCCATCGCCTGGCGGCGCTGCTTGGAGGGACGCGGACGTGAACGCGATCGAGTGCAGCCGGGAACAGGACGTCATCGACGCGGTCTCCTCCGGCCGATGGCCTGACCGGTGCGATGACGCGCTGCGCGCGCACGTGGCCGCGTGCGCGATCTGCGCGGAGGTCGCCAAGGTCGCGCGTGCGCTCCAGGACGATCACGAAGCGGCGTGGCGCGATGCGCGCGTGCCGCCGTCGGGCCGCGTCTGGTGGCGCGCCGAGATGCGCGCTCGCCAGGAAGCCGCGCGAAAGGCCGCTCGGCCGATCACGCTCGTGCAGGGCGCGGCGGCAGTGTGCGCCGGCGGTGTCCTCGTCGCGCTCGCGGCGCTGGCGTGGCCGATGTGGCCGACGCTGACAGCGGCGCTCGGGCTGCTCACCGCCTCCTCGCTCGCGACGGTCCTTCCGCAATTCGGCGTCCCGCTCGCCATCGGGATCGGATCGATCCTGCTCCTCACGCCGGTCGCGCTCTACTTCGTGTTCTCCGAAAAGTAAGGGCAGACCGAAGAACCCGCTACTTCGCCGGCCTGGACGAAGGCGGCACGATGCCTTTGATGCGGAAGTAGGTCACGAGGTTGCCGTAGTGCTCGTTGAGGTGGGCGATGTTCATCATCAGCGCGCCGGCCCGGGCGGCCTTCGCCATCCCGAACGGCATCGCGATCAATTCCGCGCCGCTCTTGTCGTCGAGTGCGGTGAATTGCCCGTCGCAATACGCCAGCGAATCATTCACCGCTTTGACGATCTCCGCCTTGGTCGTCGCCGTCTTCTCGAATTCGTCCTCGGCGTGCGGCGACTTTTTCTCGCCTTTTGACGCCGCGCAGAACAGATAATTGACGCCGGCCACGTGCGCGAGGATCTGGCCGAAGGTCCGCACCGACTCGACCGGCCTGAAACCGTAGTTGGCTTCGGGCATGATCTCCGCCGACTCGCTGATGTTCTTCTTCACGCTGTCCCATTGCTGACGCAGCGACGTGCTGACGAGATTGCCGCTGCCGGCGCGCGGCGTCTGAGCCGACACCGAGACACACCCGAGCGCGAGCGTCGCTGTCACGACGAGTGATGTGATGCGCATCGCATCTTCTCCCTTGAGTGTCTGTCTTCTCTGCGGTTTCAGCGGGTTCCGCGTTGAACGTCGCGACCTGAATCTATGGGGCACCCGGCGGCGGGACGCGACGCTTCGTGGCCTGCTCGAATGCGAACGCGAGCTCGAGGAGACGCGGCTCGCTGCATGCCATGCCCGTGAAGCTCACGCCGAAAGGCGACGGCTTGGCGTTGAAGCCCTCGGGAAACGGCGGCGTCGGCGCGTTCGGCACCGTGCCGAACGGCACGATCACGGTCGGATACCCAGGCCTGGCCGCGATCGCGGCGCCGTTGGCCGCGGGAAAAAGGATCGCGTCGAGGCGCTGCGCCTTCATCACCTCATCGATGCCGTGCGTGCCCGCGAGCGCGATGTCCTTCGCCCGGTCGACCTCGTAGCGCGCCTTGTCCGCGTCGAGATCCATCTCGTCCGACACATCGAGATTCGACTGTCCGTATCTGATCGCGCCCGCCTTCGTGTGCGTGATGTTCCACTGCCGCAGCTCGGTGAGCGACTTCACCGGCGCCGACGGACCGAGCGTCGCGAGCCACTTGTTGAAATCGCGCTTCATGCCGTACTTGAAGTCGACCGAGCAGTCCGCGTCTTTGCCCTTCGCGTCGGTCGCGCCCGAGCAGATGTTCCACAACAACAGGTTGTGCTGCGGATCGGGATCGACGACGCTCGGAATGTCGGCGGGATCGATGATGACGGCGCCTTGCTGCTTGAGCACGGCGATGGCGTCGGCCATCACCTTGGCCTGATCGGCATTCAGTCCCCCTCGCGCGTCCTTGCGACCGGGCGGGGTCGTCTTGTCGTAGTAAAACGCGCGGGGGATGCCGATGCGCGCGCCGCGCAATCCGTTGGCGTTGAGGAACCGCGTGTAGTCGCGCCCGGGCGGCGGCGTGCACGTCTTGGTCGCCGGATCGTTGGGATCCGGTGCGGGGCTCTCGAGCACGCCGAGGAGGATCGCGGCGTCGGTCACGCTCTTCGCCATCGGGCCGGCGGTGTCCTGATCGGCGCTGATCGGAATGATGCCGTAGCGGCTGATGCGGCCGACGGTCGGCTTCACGCCGGCGAGCATGTTCTGATTCGACGGGCTGAGAATCGATCCCGACGTCTCGCTGCCGACGTTGGCCGCCCAGAGGCTCGCCGCGGTGCCGATGCCCGAGCTCGAGCCGCCGGTCTGCAGCGCGGGCCGGCCGTCGAAGAACGGCTCGCGCGGATCGCGCCGCGGATCGTACGGGTTCATGCCCCAGCCGCCGACGGCGTTGTAGTTGCCCGGCATCGGCGTCGGCGAGCCGGCCACCCAGTTGGCGAGCTCGGTCATGCCGGTCTTCGCGATGATGATGGCGCCCGCGTCGCGCAGATTCGCCGTCAGCGTCGCCTCGTACGGCGGCACGAACCCGTCAAACGCCAGCGCGCCGCCCGTGGTCGGCATGTTGGTCGTGTGCATGTTGTCCTTGAGCGCGATCGGGATGCCGTGCAGGGGACCGCGGATTCTGCCCTGCGCGCGCTCGCGATCCCGCTCGTCGGCTTCCTTGAGGGCGTCCCGGTTCACCGAAATCGCCGCATGCAGCCGGTCCTCGTACATCGCGATCCGCGTCAGATACTGAAGGACCAGCTCATGCGACGTCACGCGTCCCTGCTCCATCGCCGTCCGCATCTCGGGAATGGTGGCTTCGACGACGGTGAAGGGGGTGGCCGCGATGAGGGTCGCGGCGGCCGACGCACACAGAAAGAACATGCAGAATCGCTTCATGGCGGACGAATTGTAGCTTATCCTTCGCGCCATGCTCGTACTCCTTGATGTCGTCATCGGCGTCGCGTTTGTCTACCTGCTCCTGGCCCTCATCTGCACGACGGCCAACGAATGGATCGCCGGCGCCCGCGGCCTGCGCGCCAAAACGCTGCAGAGAGGGATCGGGCAGCTCCTCGGCCCGCTCGCCGACGAGTTCTACCGGCATCCGCTCATCGCGACCTTGTCGCAGCCGGGTGAACGGCCGTCGTACATCCCCGCGCACATCTTTTCGAGCGCGGTGCTCGATCTGCTCGGCCGTCACGCGGAGGGCGCGGCGTCCGCGCAGCACGTGCGCACCGGGATCGCCGCCCTCAAAGCCAAACAGACGGGGCCATCCGCGGACCACGCCGCGCACGCGGCCGCCCTCGAGGACTGGTTCACCACGGCGATGGACCGCGTGTCGGGCTGGTACAAACGGCGCCTGCAGCTCATCACCATCGGCGTCGCCGTCGTCGTCACGCTGGCCGTCAATGCGGACACGCTGCAGATCGTCGGCGTCCTCTGGCGCTCGCCGACCGAGCGCGCCGCAATCGCCGAGCAAGTACGCAGTGGGCTGCTGCCTCCGCGGCCCGTGGCGGCGCAGTATCCCGACGTCAACGCTCCCGTACCGCCGGTGAACGAGCAGACGTCGGCGGAGGATGAAGGCGTGGAAGGGCCGCCGGCGGCTGCGCCGGCGGTGCTCGGCCAGATCGTCGGGTGGTCGTCCGACTTCAAGCGGCTCAATCAAGGCGTGTGCGCGACGCTGCAGGACGAGCGCGATCGCCAGTGCGCGGACGCCGCCAACGCCGCGCCGTGCCAGCAGGCGCTGCGCCGCATCGCCACCGAGAGCCGCTGCAGCGTAGAGGGCACCGACCTCGTCGCGACCGACGCGGCGCCTGGCGGCGCATTTTTCACGAGCGCGCTGGTGCCGGTCGCCGCCGCCCACACGTTTGGATGGCTGCTGACGATTATCGCGATTTCGCTCGGAGCGGCGTTCTGGTTCGACACGCTCAACCGGTTCGTCAACATCCGTGGGTCCGGACCGTCGCCGCAGGAAAAGAAGGCGGCCCGCGCATGATCCGCCTTCGCGGCGCCGCCGTCGTCTTGGTCCTCGCCGTCGCGTCGATCGCGATCGTCGACGGGTCGGGACAGGTGCTGCTCAAGAACGTGTTCATCGAGAAGTACCGCAACCTCGTGACCATCACCACCGATTTCAAAGTCGATGATGCCCACCCGCACCCCAATCCGATCGGCACGAGCTCGCAGGACGGCGATCTTCACATGGCGGGACGATCGGCCGACGTCGGCCTGCCGATGGTGGCGGAGTTGTCGAACGGACGTCTCACCGCAGTCGCCGACGTGGAGAAGGCGATTCACCAGGCGAGCGGCACGAATACCGCCGTCCACCTGTCGGGGGTGTGGCGGTTGTGGATGGAACACAAATCGGCCGAGCCGATGCAGCAGGGCGACGCGGTTCCCGTGCCCTCGAATACGAATCCCAAACATGTATTCGAGATCCATCCGATCACCGCGTTTAGCGGCACCGCCGTGCTCGAGACGTTCGTGCCGCTCCGTGACGATCAAGATCCCAGCAAGCACTATCAGGCGACCGACGCGCCGACAGCATTCCCGCGATACGAAAAGGAAACGCTGACGGTTTCGCGCGGCGCGACGTTCACCTCGATCGATGGGGCCCAGGTGCCGTACAACTACACGGAGTTCGTCCTCGAGGTCGCCGGCCAGCCGGTGACGGTGGCCGACGGCGTGTTCGTGCTCGCGAAGATCCTCGATCTGCAGAAGCACGTGCTCGTCAGCAGCCCGCGGCGGATGGTGATCGTGAAGGGCAGCCGGCCCGCGACGCTCATCGGCGCGGCCGCGGCCGGCCAGCAGTTCCATGTGCTGGGGATTCCGCGGATCAACCTTGATGCGCTAATGCGCGCGGTCCAGCCGAACAAGACGGGCGCCGTGTCGGGCGCTTACGAAATGATCATCCTGGCGGTGATCGAGTAGATGGGTTCCACGTGTAAAATGACGGCATGAAAAAACTCTTCGTCGCCGCGCTGGCCATCCTTCCGGTCGCGCTCGGCGCGCAAGACCGCCTCAAGACCATGCCGGGCTACGACCAGTACCAGAAAATACAGCGCGAGATTCCCACTGCCATCAAGTCGGGATCGCTCGCAGCCACGTGGAAGGACGACGGCAAGACGTTCGAATACGCGAAGGACGGCAACCGCTATCGCTTCGACGTCGCGACGCGCCAAGCCGAGGCGATCGGCACGGTGCCAGACGACGCCGGCGGGCGCGGCGCCGATGGAGGACGCGGGCAAGCGCAGCCTCAGGGACGCGGCGGTCAGGGCGCACCGGAGCGCGGCCGTCAGATCGCCTCGGCCACTTCTCCTGACGGCACGCTGAAGGCGTTTTACAAAGATCGGAATCTCTGGTTGAGCGACGCCAGCGGTGCCAACGAAAAAGCGCTGACGACCGACGGCAGCGAGACGGCGCGGATCAAGTACGGCACGGCGAGCTGGGTCTACGGCGAAGAGTTGGCGCAGACCACAGCCATGTGGTGGTCGCCGGATAGCAAGAAGATCGCGTATTACCGCTTCGACGAGAAGCAGGTGCCCGACTTCCTGCTCACGACGCATCTGGCCGAGGGCGTCGGGTCGCCGTACGACAAGCTCGACACCGAAGCGTACCCGAAGCCGGGCTCGCCCAATCCGATCGTCGATCTGTTCGTGTACGACATCGCGTCCGGAAAGACGACGAAGGTGGACGTGCGCGACGGGAAGCCGTTCGACAATACGGTCGTCGGCCACTACGTCTACCACGTCGCGTGGTCACCAGACGGGCGCGAGCTGCTCTTCAACCGCACGAACCGCCGCCAGCAGATTCTCGAGTTCACCGCCGCCAACCCCGACACGGGCGCGTGCCGCGTCATCGTTCGCGAGGAATGGCCGACCGGCTGGATCACGAACAGCCCGCCGATGGTGTTTCTCAAGGACGGCCAGCGCTTTATCTGGGAATCGGAGCGCACGGGCTGGCGCAACTTCTACCTCTACGATCTCAGCGGCAAGCTGATCGCGCCGCTCACCACGCACACGACCTTCGAGGTCGGCGCCATCGTCAAGCTCGACGAGCAGGCCGGCGTGCTCTTCTACACCGCGCGAGACGGCGATAATTTTCTGAAGATGCAGCTGCACCGCGTCGGCCTCGACGGCAAGAGAGACGCGAGTCTGACCGATCCGGCGTTCAATCACACGATCGGCGGCTGCATGCCGGCGGCCGGCGGCCGCGGCGCGGCCGGCGGATTCGGCGCAGCGATGCCGTGCGGCATCTCGCCCGACAACCGGTACTTCATCGACATCTATCAGACGCACGACACGCCGGCCGCCACGCGGCTGATGGACGCGTCGGCCGGCAAGGTCGTCGCCGAGCTCGCGCAGAGCGATCTGACGAAGTTCAACCAGCTCGGGCTGAAGAAGCCGGAGATGTTCACCTACAAGGCGGCAGACGGGAAGACGACGCTGCGCGGGTTGATTCAGTTCCCATCGAACTTCGATCCAAGTCGCAAGTACCCGACGCTCGTCAGCGTCTACGGCGGGCCCGCGGCTGGCAACAACGTGTCGCGCGAGACTTTCGTGCCGCCGACGGCGACGACCGAGTACGGCTTCCTGATCCTCAACCTCGACTCCCGCGCCGTGCCGGGCATGGGCAAGCGGACGCTCGATTCGATCTATCTCAAGCTCGGACAGGTCGAGATGGACGACATGGCGGAGGGCGTGAAGGCGCTGTGGAACCGGCCGTACTTCGACAAGACCCGCGTCGGGATTTACGGCACGTCGTACGGCGGCTATTCCGCCGTGATGGAGCTGCTGCGCCATCCTGACGTGTTCGCCGCGGCCGCGGCCTCGTCGCCGCCGACCGACTGGCGCAACTACGACACGATCTACACCGAGCGCTATATGTGGATCCCCGAGGAGAACCAGCCGGGGTACGACGCGGGCGGCGCGATGATGTACGCGAACGATCTCAAGGGACGGCTGCTGCTCTATTACGGCACGGCGGACAACAACGTGCATCCGTCGAACACCATGCAGTTGATCAAAGCGCTGCAGGCGGCCGGCAAGAGCTTCGAGGTGCAGGTCGGCCCCGATCAGGGCCACAGCGGCGTGAATCAGGACCGCATGATGGAGTTCTTCATCGAGAATCTCGTCACCACGCCGTCCGCGCGGGGGACCGGGACCCAACCTCCGAGCTCACGATAACAGGAGGAGCCATGGCGATCTCGAGGCGCACATTCGTCACGACGATGGCATCGACCGGCGCGGCAATCGCGGTGGTGCCGCGGCACGTGCTCGGCCGCGGCTTCACGCCGCCGAGCGATCTCCTGAACATCGCCGTGTGCGGTGTCGGCGGTATGGGCCGCAGCGACATGGTCAACGTCGCCAGCCAGAACGTCGTCGCGATGTGCGACGTCGACTGGGGCTACGCCGGCAAGGCGATCGACGCGCTGCCCGGTGACATCGCGAGACTGCAGGCGCGCATCGACAACCCGCCGCCGACGCGCCCGAACCAGACGCCGCCGACGCCGGCCGAGCGCGAGCGGGGCGCCGCCGACGCGGCCGCCGAGCTCGCCAACATGGGGCGCCTGCGGAGCGAGCATCTGCCGAAAGCGAAGCGGTATCAGGATTACCGCGAGATGCTCGACAAGCAGAAGGACATCGACGCCGTGATCGTCGCGACGCCCGATCACATGCACGCGAGCATCGCCCTGGCGGCGATGGATCTCGGCAAGCACGTCTACGTGCAGAAGCCGCTGTGCTGGTCGGTGTACGAGGCGCGTCAGCTCGCCAAGCGTGCCCGCGAGACGAAAGTCGCCACGCAGATGGGCAATCAAGGCCATTCGTTCGACGACACACGGACGATCGTCGAGTACATCGCGGCGGGCGCGATCGGCGACGTGCGCGAGGTCCACATCTGGACCAACCGGCCGCTGGTGTACTGGCCGCAGGGGATTCCGCGGCCGGAAGCCGCGAAGGCGTCGCTCGACAAGGCGGATTGGGATCAGCGCGGCGTCAACGCGCGGCTGGCCAACGCGATGGCCGGACATTATCCGGTGCCCGACGGGCTCGCGTGGGATCTATTTCTCGGCGTCGCGCCGTTCGTCGAATACCATCCGATTTATCACCCCTTCAACTGGCGCGGCTGGGTCGACTGGGGCAACAGCGCGATCGGCGATATGGGCGCGCATCTGATCGATCAGGCGATGTGGGCGCTCGACCTCGGGTATCCGACGACGATCGAAACCGTGTCGACGCCGTTCAACGGCGCGTCGTATCCCGCCTCCTCGATGACCACGTATCAGTTCCCCGCGCGCGGAAGCAAGCCGCCGGTGACGCTAACGTGGTACGACGGCGGGCTGTTCCCGCCCAAGCCGGTCGAGATCGGCGACGAAGAGCTGAACAAAGAAGGCGGCGGCCTCCTCGTCGGCAGCAAGGGCAAATTGATGCACGACACGTACGGCTTGCGGCCGCGGCTGCTGCCCCAGTCGCTGCATGATTCGTTCGGCAAGCCGCGGCAGACGTTGCCGCGCATCGCGAATCAGGCGCACGAGATGAACTGGGTCGACGCCGCCAAGGGTAAGACGGAGGCGTCGTCGCCGTTCGAGTACTCGGCCAAGCTCACCGAGATGATGCTGCTCGCCGTCGTGGCGCTGCGCGCGGGCAAGGAGATCGAGTACGACGCCGCGAATATGCGCGTCACCAACGTGCCGCGCGCCAACGACTTTCTGCGCCGCGAGCCGCGGCAGGGATGGTCGCTGTCATCAGCGTGATCAGCGTTTCGCCGCGGGATCCTTCAGGTCCACCGCGTAGAGCGGCCCGGCGGCGGTCACGTGCGCAGGCTCGCTGACCGCTGTCGCCGCCAGAATCCGCAGCCGATCGTTAGTGGGAAGCTGAATCTCCTTCGCGCCCGCCGATAGATCGATCGCGTATTTGAAGATGTAGCTCGCGACGTAGATCTGATTGCCTTCCGGCGCGTGGCGGTGCGTGCCGATCCACGCGATTTCGTCGCGCTTCACGAAGCCCGGACGAATCTCGTCGATCCCCGTCACGGATTGCGTGGCCGGATCCCAGTTGACGACGAGGCCGGAGCGGATTTCGCCCTGCGACGGCGTCGTGCTGACGGCGGGAGCGCCATTCTGATTCGGCCGCGGCGCGGGGACAAACGGCTCGTGCAGCGCCGACGGCGCTTTCAAGCGGCTGTCCCACTGCCCGACCGGCCCCTGCCATTCGCGGATGGTGACCGCGTGCGACCCAAATGCCGCCGCCACGTCGCCATCGACCGCCGCGGCGAGGATGTAGATGCGATTGTAGGCGCCCGATGGCAGGGCGAGCCGCTGCCCCTTCGGCACGAGCACGTTCTTCGCGCCCGTCGCGGTTGATCCGAATCTGTACGTCACGCCGTCGAGATCGAGCTGCGGGGGAAGCTGCTCGCCGGCCAGCGTGTGCTTCCTGCCGTCGAAGTCGCCGTCGCCACGATCCTGATCCGTCGAGATGCCGTCGAGGTTGAACGGCAGGTCGATCGGCGCGGACGCCATCTTCACGGTGTCGATCCCCTTCGGCACGAGCCGCACCGCGATCGCGCGCGGCTGGTACGGCTTCAAGTCGAGCGACACCGTCGGAAACGATATCGGAGCCGCGCCGCGTCCCCCACGGCCGGCGGCCAGCTCGATCGGGCCGATGGCTTCTTCCGCCGCGTTGATTTCGCGCGCGGCCGCGATCGGGCCGGCAAACCTCAGCGTGGCCCGCGCCGCCTGCCCGTACCGCTCCTGCAGGCGCACGACGATCTCGTCGGAGTCCTCCGCCTTTTTGACGGCGACGACCGCCACCTCGCCCGTCGTGTCGCTGAGCGAGACGAGCGAGAAGGTCCGTCCGAGCGGGCCCGCGTGCGCGTCGGTCTGAAAGGCGATGAGCGGTTGATTGAGCTGCGCCGCGCGGGCCGGCATCCGGCCCTGACGCCAGTCGCCGGCGTGGCCGGCGATGGCAAAGACGAAGCGGTGATGCCCGAGATCGTTGCCGGCTTGATACGTGTAGCCGTTGGCGGGCTTCGGCGTGTGAATCAGCGTGAGACGCAAGGTGTCGTCGGTCGGCTTGTCCCAACCGTACTTGCTGTCGTTGATGATGCCGACGCCGAACGATTTGCTCACATCGGTGAGGTCGGCCCACTTCTGCGCCGGCACTTCGTACTTGTCCGGCTCGTTGTTGGTGCGATCGATGACGCCGACGCCGAGATCATACGTGGCCTTCGGACTCGAAGCCGCCAGCGGGAACGACGCTTTGAGCAGCGAGTTCGGCGACTTCCAGTCGACGAGATTCTCGACGTCCACGCGGTCGCCGCCGTCGGTCAGCCGCACGTGCTGCACGAAGGTCGAGCCAGCGGCTGTGCGCGTGATTTCGAGCGCGACACGCACCGGTCCGCGCTCGATCACTTTCACGGTCGGATTCGACACGTACTCGCGCGCGGGCGCCTGCACCGTCTCGTACAGCACTTCCCACGCCGGCCACGCGGGCGAGGCATCGTCGCGCAGCTCGAGCATCACCGGCGCTCTGAGCAGCTCGCGCTTGGCGTCCTTGTCGACGATCGACGCGATGTCGCCGTTGCCGTCGATTTTCACCGCGAGACGGTTGTTCTCGAGCGACGTGTTGGTGATCCTCAGCGCCCCTCCCGCCCTTCCTGCCCCTCCTGCCCCTCCTGCCCTTCCCGCGGTGACATGAAACACCCTGTAGCCGACCGACGGTGTTTCTGTTTGAAAAATAATGCGCGCCTCGTGGCCGCTCGTGCCGAGCACCTGCGCGAGGACGTCGCGTCCCGTTTCCGCGTCGGTCACGCGGATCGAAGCCGGTGCCGGTCCGCCAAAACGCACCGTCGCCTCCACCGGATCGCGGCGCGCCATCGACACCGGGTTGTACACGACGAGCGGGATGCCGGCGCCCTCGGTGTCGAGCAGGCCGGCCACCGCGTGGGTCGAGCTCGTGAGCACGCCCGCAAACTGGTTGAGCGACGACAGCTCGTCGTTCCACGAAAACAGATACGCCTGCGGAATGCACGTGCCGGTGAGATCGTCGTGGAACTGATGCCAGAGCATCCGGACCCATGCCGCGCGCAGCCGGTCGGTCGGATACGTCTGCCCCGCGAGCCACTCGGCGGCGACGGCGGAGCTCTCGGCCGCGTTCGCGAGGAGCTCGTTCTGGCGATTGAACGTCTTCATCGCCGTCTGCGACGTGTAGCAGCCGGTGCCGTGCGTCTTCAGGATCAGCTCGCTGTTGTATTCGGGAAGCGAGGCGAATTGCTGCGGCGTCAGGTCGTGGGCCAGTTGATCGGGTGACGTGTTCCTGAGGTCGATCGTGCTGCCTTCTTTGAACGCCTTCTCGTAATTCTGGACCGATTCCTCGGTTGGCCCGCCGCCAACGTCG
>JADGOC010000043.1 GCA_017883165.1 Acidobacteriota bacterium | reverse complement strand
GGGTTTGTTCCGGTGTCGGTTCGGATGCTGCGCGAAGCGTCATTATTCCCTCTGCTGCGCGGCCGAAGCCTCTTCCTGATAGACGACGAGGCGGGCGCGGGGTGGACCGGGCTTCTGGACGCGTCGATGCGGGCCCCTCGGCCGCACGTGCTCGTGTTTGCGGGCCGCGAGGAGGTGCCCACGGTCGACGTCGTCGCGCTCGAGCCGTTGACGCCGGATCTCCTAATGTCGACGATCCGGCCGGCCGATCTCCCAGCCGCGCTGGCCGCACGCGTCCGGCGGGCCGCAACTCAAGCGGACGGCTCGCCGGGCCGTTTCGCGCGGCTGCTGTGGCGGCGGACGCTCGCGATCTCCGACTCGTCAGGGCGACGACCGCGCGCGGTGCCGCGAGCCGCCGAGCAGGCAGCCGTCTATGGCGCCGAGGATCTCGCCGCTGACGCCGCGCCGGATCGGCCGCCCGATCCGCGCGGGTGGCCGGCGCCTGGCGAGCTCGTGGCGCTCGGACGCCGCGTGGAGGCGGCGCGCCGCCTGCTCGAGACCGGACGGCATGCGCCGGGCGAGCGCATGCTGCGGCAGGCGATTGGCGCCCTTGCGCGGCGCGGCGCGTGGACGCCTGCCGGCGAAGGCGCGCTGGCGCTTGCCTCTTCCATGCTGAAGCGCGGGCGTCCGCGAGGCGCGCACGACGTGCTCGATGAGGCCCGCGAGTACGCCCAGCGCGCGGGCAGCGCGGGCAGCCCTGGCAGCGAAGGCGCACTGGCCCGTATTGCGACGCTGGCCGGTTGCGCGTGGACCGATCTTGCGCGGCTGGACGAGGCGGAGAACGTACTCGGAGCCGCGCTCGCCGTGGCGCGTGCGCGCGCGTGGGCGAGCCTCACGGTCGACGCGGTGCTGGCGTCGGCACGCGTCGCATTCTGGCGCGGCCGGTACGTCGACGCGGATCAGATGCTCGGCTCCATCACCGCGATGGAGCTGAGCGAGCGCGCCGCCGTTCGCGCGGGCGCCATGGCCGCGCGCATCGCGGTCGGCCGTCGCGACATGGAACGCGCGGTCGGCTCCGCCGTCGACACGTCCGATCGGGCGCGGCGCCTGGGCGACGCCGTACTCGTGGCCGAGGCGGCCGCGAGCCTGGCCTTCGCGCATCTGGCCGTGGGCGATCTCGACGCCGTGGATCGCGACGTCGCCGGCTGTCTTACCGCCGCGCGCGCGGCTCGCGATCCGTTGCGGGGCATTCGTGCGCGGCTCCTCCTAGCCGAGAGCGCACGCCGGCGTGGACGCCGTTCGGCGGTGGACGCGCTCCTGCAGCGGTTGAACACGCTCGGCGGCGCTAGCGTGCCGCCGATCGTGCGGGCGCGCTGCGCCATGCTGAAGGATCTGGCCGCGTCGGCCGCGCCCGACGACGATGTGGTGAAGCGGCACGTTCGAGCAACCGGGCTCGATGCCTTGGCGCTCCTCGTGCCGGCGAGGGCTGCGGCCTTCGGCGCCGCCGCTCCGGCCGTCGACGACCTGATCGAGATCCTTCGCGTCTGCCAGAACGCGGACGAAGAACACACGGTCCTCGCCGAGGTCTGTACACGCGTGCGGCGTCAGCTTCGCGCCGCCGCGGTCGCGTTTGTCGGGCTGGATGCCGGTGCGCCGGTCACGATCGCGTCGGAAGGTGGTCGCATCGAACCGGACATCGCAGGTCGTGCCATCACCTCGGAATTAGCGATCGCGCCCCATCGTCACCACGATCGAATCGAGGCCGCGGCGCCCGTGAAGTACGGCGGATCGATCGCCGGCGCGCTCGTCGTTCGCTGGACGCTTGGGTCGACGTGCGATCTTTCGGCGGCCCCGGCAGCGACAGCGCTGTTGGCGATGGCGGCGACCGCCGCGGCGCCGGCGGTGGCGGCGGCGCTGGCGCGGCGGACGCGCGACGCGGGCGTGGCGGGCCTGTCAGGATCGACCGGTTCGCTCCTCGGCACGAGCGCCGCGCTGGCCGACGTGCGCCGCGCGATCGAGCGTGCCGCCCGCGCGCCGTTCCCGGTGCTCGTCGAGGGCGAAAGCGGGAGCGGCAAGGAACTGATCGCCCGCGCGCTGCATCGCGGCGGCACGCGCCGCGACCGCGGCTTCTGCACGCTGAACTGCGCGGCGCTGCCAGACGACCTCATCGAATCCGAGCTCTTCGGTCATGCGCGGGGCGCGTTTACCGGCGCCGTCGCCGAGCGTCCCGGCGTCTTCGAGGAGGCCCACGGCGGGACGCTCTTTCTCGACGAAGTCGGAGAGCTATCGCCGCGCGCGCAAGCCAAAGTGCTGCGCGTCATTCAGGAAGGGGAGCTGCGCCGCATCGGCGAGAACGTCTCTCGACGCGTGGACGTCCGCATCGTGGCGGCGACCAATCGCGATCTGCGGGCGGAGGTGGCCGCCTCGCGCTTCCGGCTCGACCTGCTGTATCGCCTCGACGTGGTGCGGATCGTCGTCCCGCCGGTGCGTGAGCGGCGCGAGGACATTGCGACGCTCGCGGAGCATTTCTGGCGCGAGGCGACGGCGCGGGTCGGCAGCCGCGCGACGCTCTCGGCCGCGACGGTGGCCGCGCTGGCGCGCTATGACTGGCCCGGCAACGTGCGCGAGCTGCAGAACGTGCTGGCGGCGCTGGCCGTGCGGAGCTCCAGGCGCGGCGTCGTGCCGCCCGCTGCGCTGCCGCCGCTGTTCGGGGAGAGCCGCGCCGAGGAGACGTGGCGGCTCGACCAGGCCCGGCGCACGTTCGACGAGCGGTTCGTGCGCGCCGCGCTCGTGCGCACCGGCGGCCATCGCGCGCGCGCCGCGTCGGAGCTCGGCGTCAGCCGGCAGGGGCTGACCAAGCTCATGACGCGCTTAGGCATCGGCGACTAACGCGCGGATGAATCGCACGGCGGCGTCCTCGGCGGCCGAACGCTGGTCGATGTGCGGCGCGTGGCCGCAGTGCGGCAACAGGACCGTCTCGCACGGACCCTGAACCTCGCGGCGAATCGCATCCACCTGCGCGACGGTCCCGTAGTGATCGTCTTCACCCTGAATGACCAGCAGCGGGCAGTGGATGCCGCGAAGTGACGACGTAATATTCCACTCGAGAAACTCGGGACTCAGCCAGATGTCCGTCCATCCGTGAAACATCGATTCGGTGTTGGCCCCGTGGTGACGCATCAGCCTGGTCTTCAGATCCGATCGCTCAAAGACGGTCTTGATCGCGGCGATACTCCTGACGGTCAGGGACTCGACGAATACGTGCGGGGCTTCGAGGACCAATCCGGCGACTGGCGTCAGCCCGGCGCCGGCGAGAATGATCGCGATGGACGCGCCGTCGCTGTGCCCGACGAGGATCGGCCGCGCGATGCCCAGCGTCTCCAGTAATTCCGGCAGCGTCTTCAGCGCCTCGTCGTGCATGAAGGTGACGGAGCGGCGTCCGAGCCGCGGCTCGGACGAGCCGGATCCCCAGCGATCGTAGAGCAGCGCGCCGCACCCGGTCCGGGCGGCGACCGCGGCGGGGAAATCACGCCACTGCGTCATGGATCCGAGGCCCTCGTGGAGAAACACGAGCGTGGGGAATTGGGCGTCGGCCGGCGGAGCCGCCGCCCAGGCGTAGGCCAGCCGATGGCCCGATACGGTGACGAACGAGGGCGCAGCGCCGTTCGGAGCGGTCATCTGACGTGCCATTGTCGCCCATCACGGCTGTTTCCAGGATTGGCGATCGCGCTGCTGGTCCTCGGCTTCAATTTCGTCGGCGACGGCCTCCGAGATCTGACCGACCCCAAGCAGCGCACCTGACGACGATCATCACGAAGTCACGAAGAACACGAAGGACACGAAGACAATTGGGCAACCCGAAATGCACTTCGTGATCTTCGTGCCCTTCGTGTCTTTGTGATAGGCCGTGGTCTATCGCAACCGGCGGGTGAGGGCGAGCAGCGCGGCGTTCTTCGGGTCCTTGTCGAGCCCTTTCGCCACCGTGGCTTTCGCCGCGGCGTAGTCGCCGTACCGCACCTGCGCGTCGGCGAGCGAGGCCAGCAGGCGGACGTCGTTGGGGCTGGCCGCCGCCGTCTTCTGCAGCCACTCGATCGCCGTTGCGACGTCGTTCAGCCGCAGCGAAAGCGTCGCGATGCGGGAGGCGCGCAGGACGTACTCGGGATCGTCGGCGACGAGCGCGCCGTACGCGATAAGCGCCTGCCGCGCGCTCTCGAGATGGTTCTGGCGCTCGGCGGCGGTGGCGTAGAAGAGCAACGCCGTCGGTTCGATGGGATAGCGTTCGGTCGCCTGCCGCAGCGTGCGCTCGGCGCTGTCGGTCTGTCCCGCCTGCCACAGCGCGCGTCCGTACAGCGTGAGGACATCGCTCGGCGCGCCCGGCGCCGACGCGACGCGGGCGAGCGCCTCGAGCGCCTTGCTGAGCGCATCGGGCCGCCGCGGATCGCGCCGCGCGATGTCGAGCCACACCTCGCCGAGCGCGCCGTAGATGAGCGGCTGATCGGGCGTGCGTTCGAGCGCGCTCCCGAGCGTCAGCACCGCGAGATCGTCGTGCCCCGCGCGCGCGTGGGCGAGCCCGACCGCCACCTGCCGCTGGACGTGATCGCGGTCAAGCGCCGCGAGCACCTGCAGCTGCTCGAGCTCTTCCGCCCGGCGGCCGACGGCGCCGTACAGGTCGGCGAGCTCCTCGCGCGCGGGAATGAGCCCAGGCGAGAGCGCGACCGCATGCTCGAACGCTTTTTGCGCCGCCCCGAGCTGACCCTGTTCGCGCAGGCAGAGGCCGAGCAGGTACTGCGTCTCAGGCAGGCGATCGTTGAGACGCACGGCCTGCCTGACCGCCGCCAGCGCGGCGTCGAGATCGCCGTCGCGATAGCGCGCGAGCGCGAGCTTGTAGGTGACATTCGCCGAGCGGTCGTCCACCCGCAGGCAGTCGGCGTACGTGTCGGCCGCGTTTCTGAAGCGCTGCCGCTGGTAGAAGACATCGCCCAGCTCGTCGAGCGGGCGGATGGCGCTCGGGTCGATCGCCGCCGCCGTCCGGAAATCGAGCCCGGCGCGCTCGAGCTCGCCGCGGCGCTGGTAGGTTTCGCCGCGCCGCAGGTGGGCGAGCATCGAGTCGGGCCGGAGCGCGATGGCCCCGCTGTAGGCTTCGAGCGCGCCAAACGTCTGCTCGTCGCGCAGCGCGGCGTCGCCGCGGGCGAGGAACACCCGGTAGTCGCGATCGCGCGCCGCCGCCTGGTAGGCGAGCGCGGCGCCCACGGCGGTCGCGACCAGCACGGCGACAATGACCAGCCCCCGTTTCACTAGGCCTTATGCTAGCAGGGCGGCGGAACTTTTAGGCCTCGAAGGGGTCTAAATTCGATATAGTGGAGGCGGTTACCAGCTTCGGGGAACCATCGGGGGAGCCCGTTGTGAAAGACGCCCGCGCGGCTACTTGGTCCGATGTCGGCGGCCGCGAAGCGGCGCTCGTGCAGCGCTGCGCCGCGGGCGACGACGAGGCGTTCGCCGATCTCGTCGCCGAGCACCAGCGCATGGTGGTTCAGCTGGCGATGAACCTGCTCGGCGATCACGACGAAGCGCTCGACCTCTCCCAGGAAGTCTTCCTCCGCATCTTCCGCACGATTCAGCGCTTCCGCGGACAATCAAGCCTGCGCACCTGGATCTACCGCATCGCGGTGAACCAGGCCCGGAACCGGCACCGCTTCTGGCGCCGCCGTCACCGGGCCGATCAGGTGTCGCTCGACGAGCACGTGGCGACGCACGGCGAGTTCTTATCGGGCGGCGGCGCGACGCCGGACCGCATCCTCGCGCAGAAGGAGCTGGCCGAGCGGCTGCAGACCGCACTGGACCGCCTCCCGTTCGATCAACGCACGGCGATCGTGCTGCGCGAGGTCGACGGCCTGAGCTACGACGAAATCGCGTTTTCTCTCGGCGTCGCCGTCGGCACGGTCAAGTCGCGACTGACGCGCGCGCGCCAGGCTCTGCGCCTGGAGCTGCGCGAAGCGAGGACGACATGAAGACGTTCACCTGCGGGGCCGCGCGCCTCCGGTTGCCGGCGTTCCACGATCGCGAGCTGACGACGAGCGATCAGATCGCGGTCGCCGCGCATCTCGATGTCTGCCCGAAGTGCGCCGAGCTGGTGGCCGATGCCGATCTCGTCGGCGCCGCGCTGCGGGCGATGGCGCCCGGCCGCAGCACGCTGAATCGCGACGAGGCGGCCGGCTTCCACGCGAGCGTGGTCAACCGCGTGAAGGCCGAGCGGGATGCCTCGTTCGTCGCCCGCGTCCGGGGCATGTTCGACGACATGCACCTGGTTTACGCGGGGCTCGGCTCCGCCGCCGCGACGATGGTGTGCGTCATCATCATGCTGGGGATGATGCGGTTTGCCAGCAGCGAGCGTCCGGATTCGCTGGCCGCGATGGTGGCGTGCCTCGCCACCCCCGGCTCGAGCGCGAACGCCGTGGCGATTGACGCGGCGAGCCATGCGCGATGGACGGCGCGCTTCTCGGCCGCCAACGAGACCGCGGAAGAAGACGCCGTGTTCACGCTCGCCGAGATGCTGACGCGCGCCGGGCGCGGTGCGAAGCTGGAGCCTCTGCGCACCGGCGGACGCAGTGCGGCGCGCAGCGATGACGACGCGAAGATTGAAGGGTTGCTGGACGCCGTGTCGCGCGCCCGGTTCGGGCCGGCCGAAGGGCTGCCCGCGTCCGGCAGCATGGTCTGGCTCATCACCCACACGACGGTGCGCGCCAGCCAGAGCGCCAGCGGCGCTGGTAGCGCTGACCTCAGGCTGCCGACCACGCCGCCGGCGAAGAAACGGGCGGCTTTCCGCGCCGAACTGCGTCCCGCGCCTATCGCCGCTTAGGCGCGTCGATGTGCGTCGTGGCGACGTTGTTCATCGAGTCGCTCGCGCGCAGCACCAGCCCGCGCTCGGTCAGCGGTCCATCAATGACAAGCTCGTAGTGCTCGTCCTTCGAATCCGCGATCCCGTCCTTCGGAAAGATCCCGCGCCATCGCTGACCGTCCTGTGAGAACTCGACGCGCTGGACGGGCGAGTGATCGTCTTTGACCTCGAAGGTCACGACCGTGCGGTTTCCTTCGACGCGGACGCCTTGCACGAGGATCGCCGGAGGCGTGTTGTCGATGTCGAATTCGGCGCTGTCGAGCTCGCCGGTCAGCGCCGTACCCACCGGATTGGACGGTGAGTCGGAGGCGACCACCTTGATGAAGTAGGTGCCGTTGGGCACCGTCGTCGTATCCCAGACGAGAATCGGGTCGGCGAGGCCGCGCCGCAGCGCCGTCCACGCCGTCTCGCCTTCGCGGCGATACAGGATGTCGTAGACCAGGTCGTCATCGTTCTCATCGTCGGCTTTCCAGACGATCGTTTCGAGACCCTTTTGATACGTGCGGCGGCCGAGGGCGGGCGGGCTCGAGCCCTGCTGCGCGTTCATGGCGGTGGACGCCAGTTTGCGGTCCGGCGTGGACTGATCCTCGAAGCCAGCCAGGTCGGGCTCGCCGGTCGTGAACGGTTTCTGGAAGACGATGCCCGGGGGATGGATGGTGATCGATCGCACCTGCGGCCGCAGGTTCCGCTGCAGATACGCGGCCGTGACGGAGGTGAGCACCGGGCCTTCACCCTTGCCGGTGAGGACGGCGCGCCACTGCAGATAGCGGGCCTTCGGGCTGGTGATCGGCGCTCCTTCGGCGTTCGAGTACGCGGCGGACCATGGGCTCCACGTGTCGTCGGGCGTTTCCGTGTTGCCCGACCGGGTGAAGAGCTCGATCTGATTGCCGCCCGATGCCGCGCCGTGCCAGCTCAGCGCGCCCCAGGTCGCGATCGTCTGCGCGTCGCGCGATTCCGATTCGTAGGTGCCTCTCGAGGCGCGCTCGGACGAGAGCCGAAACACCTTGCCCGGATTCGCGGTGGTGTAATACATCCGGCCGCGCGCATCCCTGTAGAAGCCGGTGACCTGTTGCGCGCTCGCGCGCGCCAGCAGGGTCGGGCGCAGCGGCTCGCCTTCGAGCCGATAGATCTTGCCCTTGCCGCCCGTTCCAATCACGACCGCGCCGGTCTCGTCGAAGGTGAGATCGTACGGCGCATCATCGCGCGATTCCCACAACTCGTCCCAGACGCCGTCCGGGGCAATGCGATAGACCGCACCCTTCGGGGTGCGGTGATCTTCATGCGTCGATCCCTGGCCGCCGGTGCCGCCCGACAGGTCGACGATCGAGATGGACGTGATCTCGGCGGACACCGATGGCACGACGCCGCCAGTCGCCGCGTCGCCCGCGCCACCGCGGCCGGTCCCGCGATCGTCGGTCGACGGCGCGACGCCGCTCGACGGCCGGCCGCTCTGCGCGGCGACGTAGAGCATCCCCTTGTCGTCGAACCGCAGGGCGCGGATTTCCTGGAACGGCGAGTCGAGCAGCAGGAAGGCCTTGCCGTCGGGATCGATGCGCAGCACCTTGCCCGGCGATTCGGTGCCCGCGACGAGATTGCCGGCTTTGTCGAAGGCCAGGGCGGTCGCGTGCGTCGCTTTCGTCTTGTAGAACGGCGCGCCTTTGCCGTCGGGCGTGATCTTGTAGATGACGCCCTTGTCGCCCGTACCGGCGTAGACGTTGCCCTTCGCGTCTACGGCGAGCGACCAGATGTACTTGTCTTCGGGTTTGAAGAATTCGGTCGACGTGCCGTTGCGATCGACCTTGTAGATCTTGCCGTCGGGCGACGTCGCGACGTAGAGGCCGCCGTTGGGCGCCGGCGCGAGCGCGTGCGCTTCGAGCTCGGCGGCGTCGAAGAACATCGCCCCCTGACCCTGGGAGTCGATCCGGAACACCTTGCCCTCGTTGCCAGTGCCGATGAAGAGCGATCCATCCGATCCGCCGACGACCGACCAGACAAACGGCGCGGGGGTTTCGTAGATCAGCTCGGTCGCCGGCCCGAGCACCAGGCGGCCGTGGCTGTCGATCGAGAGGTTATCGACGTCGCCTTTGAGGAAATCGGCCTGCGTCGCCGCCTGGAAGAACTTCGGCGTCGACGCGAAGATCGTCGCCGCGCCGAGCGCGACAAGACCGACCGCCACCAGTACGCGGATCCGTGACATCAACATAGGTGTGATTCGGGAGAACCGGGTCAGTTCTGCGAGACGGTGATCGTCAGCGTCCGCGTGCCGCTCACCGCATGGTCGGTCGCGAGCTCCCACTCGCCAAGCGTCGCGGTGTGCAGCGGGTTGAAATTGCCGCCGTTCCGGTCGGCTTCGAGCACGGCCAGCACCGAGGGCGGCAGCGACGACAGCCGCTCGCCGTTGACGACCGCGCCGGCGTCCGATCCGAGCAGCCTCACGTATAGCACGTTGTTGCGCGGCGTCTTGTTGAGGGCGCGAATCATCTGCGGCACGCTGCGCGGCTGCGGCGGGCGCGCGTCGCGCTGTTCGATCTGCGAGAGCCGCCCGCCGTCCGACACGAGCAGCGACAGCGATCCGGTGGCGTTGGCCGGAATCTCGATCGGCAGCGTCCGCACGACCTCTTCGCCCCGATAGGTGCGCAGGAGCACCTTGAGCGGCACCGTCCGGCCGGCGCGCGGACGCGGGTCGTCGATCCACGCCCGCTCGAGCGTCGCGGTTTTCGGCTCCTCGGTCGAGGTGATCGTCAGGTTGATGCCCTGGAGCTCGACCTTCTCGTAATCGTTGCCGACGAGCGCCGCGATCGGCGCGACGACGTAGGAGGCCATGCCCATGGCGGGGGAGTCGCCGCCGGAAAAGAGGTTGTCGAAGGTGACGTCCTCGTGCTGCTTCAGCGTCGCCTTGCCGTGAATGGTGAAAGTTGACGCGCCGTATTGCCGCTCGTACGACGCGAGCGTGTTCAACAGGCTCGCGTACGCCATCAGCGGCGTGAACAGCTGATCGTTGACGACGCCGAAATGGAACGTGCGGGTGCCGCTGCGATCGGATTCGAGCGTCAGCGTCATCGGAATGAGATGCGGCCCCGGGCCGAGACGGCCCGCGATCGCCGTCGCGCGGTCCTGCAGGAACGTCCCGATGATCTCGCCGGTGCTCGACAGCTTCGTCGACGAGAAGAGGCTCGGCAGCACCGTGTACACGTACGCGCGGGTCATCGGAAATTCGGTCGGCCCGAGGTTATACATCGGATGGCCGAACGCATAGACGTGCGTGCCATCGATGTGCGTCACCGTGCCGGTGCCGCCCAACTGCAGATCGCCGTTGACGAACATGACGCCGATGGCGTCGCCCGGCTTGAGCGGGCCATCGTACGGCATCTCGCCCGGGCGGCCGCCCGCCGCCGCGCTGCCCATCGGCAGGAAGCCCTGCTCGCGGAACGCGCCGCCGAAGGTGTCGGCCACCTCGGGCTCGAAGCCGGACATGACGAGCGGTGTCGCGATCGGGCGCAGCAGCGTGCCGAGTTGATCGCCGCCGATCCCGCCGGCGACGGCGAGGCTGTTCACGCCGGTAAACTGCGCGTCGCCCGCGCGATCGGCGAAGGGCCGATTCCAGCTGAGCGCCTTGCGAAACGCGGCCGTCAGACTCTCGCGGGTCAACGGGAACTCGACGTGGACGCGCGCGCCGATCGGGCGCGCGTCGGTGAACGACGCCGCCTCGGTCATCTCGGCGATCGGCGTGATGCCGGCGATCGGTTCCTTCGAGAAGCTGCCGAGCGCGTACGAGATCGCGCCGACGAGACGCCCGTCCACGTACACCGGGCTGCCGCTCATCCCGGCGATGACGCCGGTTTGCGCGAGCGGACCCCCTTCGAGCCTGGCCAGGATGAGATTGCGGTGCGTACCGATGACGTTCTCCAGCACGCCCAGGATGTTGACCTTGAATTCTTCGACCCGCGTGCCGTCGAACACCGTGCGGCCGACGCCGACCATGCCGGGGCGGATCTCCTGCACCCCCATCTGGGGCGCGGAGGCGCGCAGCCCGGACAGGCCGACAGCGGCAAGCAGCAGGGCGATGCCGACGCGTTTCACGGGCATGGAGTTGGCTTCCATTATTCGGGAGAAGTGCTTGCTGGTCAAGGAGAAATGGGTATTCAGGTTGACACGGATCCGACGCGTCTGGTATCGTCCGGGCTTGTCGCTGATGGCTATGACCGCCACCTCTTTTGACGCAACGCGTGTCCGCCCGGCCGTCCCGGGTGCGTGGTGGTATTGGGGCCCTTCAGAAGAGGCAACCGCCTTGGCCTGACCTGCCACTGCGAGACAGATTTTCAAGAGCCTCTTCAACTGCACGGTTGAAGAGGCTTTTTTATTTGATGCTGAAGACTGACTGTGTCGAAACCGCTGCTCGTTGAAACCGTCTCCGCGCCCACGACGGCGGAGCTGCGCCAGCGGCGCGACGCGGTGGAGGACGCCGATCTGGTGGAGTTGCGGCTCGATTCGGTCAGCGATCCGAACGTCGCTGGCGCGCTCGCCGGCCGACGCCGGCCGGTCATCGTCACCTGCCGCCCGACGTGGGAAGGGGGGCGCTTCGCCGGCTCGGAAGAGGAGCGCCGGAAGCTCCTGACGGAAGCCTTCGTGCTCGGCGCCGAGTACGTCGACGTCGAATGGCGGGCGCACTTCGACGATCTCGTGACGCGCGCCGCCGGGCAGCGCATCGTGCTCTCGGCGCACGATTTCGACATGATGCCGATCGATCTCGTCAGCCGCCTGCACGCGATGCGATCGACCGGCGCCGAAGTGGTGAAGCTGGCGATGAAGATGACGCGGCTGAGCGACTGCGTGCCGCTGCTCGATCTCGGCGCGCAGAGCGGAAGCCAGGGCGGCCTGGTGCTCATCGGCATGGGCGAATACGGACTCGCCACTCGTGTGATGGCCGCGCGGTTCGGGTCCGTGTGGATGTACGCGGGTGCGGATTCGGACGCCGGACAGCTGACGGCGGCGTCGCTGCTCGAGGAGTACTACTTCCGCTCGGTCACCGAATCGACGGAAATCTACGGCCTCGTCGGCCGTCCCGTGACGCATTCGGTCTCGCCCGTGATGCACAATGCGGCGTTCCGCCACACGCGCCTCGATGCCGTCTACCTGCCGTTTCCCGCCGCGGACGCCGACGATTTCGTGACGTTCGCGAACGCAATCGGCCTCAAGGGCGCGAGCGTGACGACGCCGTACAAAGTGGACTTCTTCGATCGGATCGACGAAGCGTATGCGGTGGCGCGCCGCATCGGCGCCATCAACACCATCCGCATCGTCGACGGCCGGTGGCTGGGCGAGAACACCGACGCGGGCGGATTCCTCGAGCCGCTGCGTCAGCGGGTGCCGCTCGAGAAGACGCGCGTCGCCGTGCTCGGCGCCGGCGGCGCCGCACGGGCCGTGACGATTGCGCTGGCCTCGAGCGGGGCCGACGTCTCCGTCCACGCGCGGGACCGGCAGCGCGCGGTGGAGGTGGCCATGCTCGTCGCGGGGCGCGTGGGCGCGTGGCCGCCGGAACGCGGGAGCTGGGATTTGCTGGTGAACTGCACCCCCATCGGGACGTATCCGCATACGAACGAGACGCCGGTCGACGCGGACGCGTTCACGGGACGCTGGGTGTACGACCTGGTCTACAACCCGCCGACGACGCGGCTGCTGCGCGAGGCCGCGGCGGCTGGATGCCAGACGATCGGCGGGCTCGAGATGCTCGTCTCGCAGGCGTGCGAGCAATTTCTATGGTGGACGGGCGTTCGGCCGCCGGCCGGCGTCATGCGGGAGGCCGCGCTGAAGCGGCTGGCGGAGTTCATGACCGATGAAAATCACGTCGTTTGAGGAATTCAAGGAACTGGCGCGGCGCGGCACGTTCGTGCCGGTGTGCAAGGAGATCGTCGCCGATCTGCTGACGCCGGTGTCGGCGTTCCTGAAGATTGCCGAGCACACCGACTACGCGTTCCTGCTCGAGAGCGTGGAAGGCGGCGAGCACGTCGGGCGCTACTCGTTTCTCGGCAAGGATCCGTTCCTGATCCTCAGATCGCGGGGCGGCCGGACGACGATCGAGCGCGCGGGAGCGACGAGCGATAGCGAGCGGCCCTTCGTCGACATGCTGCGCACGCTGATGGCCGACTTCAGGTCGCCGTTCGTGCCCGACTTGCCGCGCTTCACCGGCGGCGCGGTCGGGTATCTAGGCTACGGCGCCTCGTCGTGGTTCGAGCCGGTGCTGGGCGATCTCGGTGCGAGCCCCGACGGAGCCGACGACGCCGCGTTCATGGTGTTCGACACGGTCCTGGCGTTCGATCACGTGCAGCACCGGATCCTCATCATCGCCAACGCCCGGATTACGGCGGACGAGAACCTCGAGTCGCTCTATCAATTCGCCTGCGCGAAGATTCAGTTCCTCGAGCGCGAGCTGGAGCGCAGCCTGTCGCAGACACGGCCCGGCGAAGCCGGCGGTCTCGCCATCCGATCCAACTATACGCAGGAGCGCTTCGAGGCGCACGTGCGTGCGGCGAAGGAGCACATCGCGGCCGGCGAGATTTACCAGGTGGTGCTGTCGCAGCGGTTCGAAGTGGAAGTCAGCGCGGATCCCTTCACGGTGTACCGCGCGCTCAGACACGTGAATCCGTCCCCCTACATGTTCTTCATCCGGGCCGGCGGCGTCTCCGTGGTGGGATCGTCGCCCGAAATGCTCGTCCGCGTCGAGGGGTCGCGCGTCGAGACGCATCCGATCGCCGGCACCCGTCCGCGCGGGCGCAACGCCGACGAGGATCTGCGTCTTGCCGAGGAACTGAAGCGCAACGAGAAGGAGCGCGCCGAGCACGTGATGCTCGTCGACCTCGGGCGCAACGACGTTGGCCGCGTCTGCCAGTACGGATCGGTGCGCGTGCCGCAGTTCATGGGCCTCGAGAAGTTTTCGCACGTCATGCACCTGACCTCTATCGTGGAAGGCGTGCTGGCCGACGATTGCGATCGGCTCGACGCGCTCGTGTCGTGTTTTCCGGCCGGCACGGTGTCGGGGGCGCCGAAGGTGCGCGCGATGCAGATCATCAAGGAGCTCGAGCCGTCGGGCCGCGGGCTCTATGCGGGCGCGGTCGGCTATCTGGACTTCGCCGGCAATCTCGATTTCTGCATCGCGATTCGCACGGTGATCATGTCGGCGGGCAAAGCGTACGTGCAGGCGGGCGCGGGCATCGTGATCGATTCCAACCCGGCGGCCGAGTACGAAGAAACGCGCGACAAGGCGAAGGCCCTGCTCCGAGCACTCGAAATCGCACAGGCAGGTTTGTAGTACTGAGCGTCCGGCGTTGGAACCAAGATCCGGAGCGTAAGCGACGGCAACGAGCGGGGGTGGGGCCCCGCGAGAGATAAGAAGATAGATGGTCCTCGTGATCGACAACTACGATTCGTTCACCTACAACCTCGTGCAGTACCTCGGCGAGCTGGGCGCGGAGGTCCGCGTGGTGCGCAACGACGCCGTGTCGCTCGAGACGCTCGCGGCCGATCCGCCGCAGCGCATCGTGATCTCCCCTGGGCCGGGCCGCCCCGAACAGGCCGGCGTGACGATGAGCGTCATTCGCCACTTCGGCCAGACGACGCCCATCCTCGGCGTGTGCCTGGGCCATCAGGCCATCGGCGCCGTGTTCGGCGGCAGGGTCGTGCGCGCCGTCGCGCCGCTGCACGGGAAGACCTCGACGATCGAGCACGACGGCCGCGGTGTCTTCGCGGGCCTGACCCAGCCGTTCACGGCGGCGCGGTATCACTCGCTCGTCGTGGACGAGGAGGGGCTGCCGCCCGATCTCGAGGTTTGCGCGCGGACGCGCGAGGACGGCGTGATCATGGGCCTGCGCCACCGCAGCTGGCCGGTGCACGGCGTGCAGTTTCATCCGGAATCGATTCTGACGGACGAAGGGCGCCGCATTCTGCAAAATTTTCTAGACGGACAGGTGTCGTAGGAGACCATGTTTGCCTCATTAATCGAAAAACTGATTCGGCACGAGGATTTGACGAGCGAGGAAGCCGCCGCCGCGATGGCCGAGGTGATGGAAGGGCGCGCGGCGCCGGCGCAAATCGCCGGCCTCCTTATCGGCCTTGCGATGAAAGGCGAGCGTCCGGCCGAGATCGTGGGCCTCGCCCGGACGATGCGCGCGCACGGCGTTCAGGTGTCGAAGCGGTACGATCGCGTCTTCGACACCTGCGGCACGGGCGGCGATCGGTCGGGGACCTTCAATATTTCGTCATGCGCGGCGCTCGTGGTGGCGGCCTGCGGCGTGCGCGTCGCCAAGCACGGCAACCGATCCGCCTCCAGCCTGTCGGGCAGCGCGGATGTCTTTGAAGCGCTGGGCGTGCGCGTCAACGCACCGCCGGCGGTCGTCGAACGCTGCCTCGCCGAGGCCTACATCGGATTCTTTTTCGCGCAGACGTTTCATCCGTCGATGCGCCACGCCGCGCAGGTGAGGCGCGAGCTGGGTGCGCGGACGGCATTCAATTTGCTTGGGCCGCTGACCAATCCCGCCGGCGCGACGCGTCAGCTTGTCGGCGTGCCGCGCGCCGAGTTCACGGAGCTGATGGCGCGCGCGCTGATGCTGCTCGGATCGGAACGGGCGTGGGTCGTCCACGGCGCCGACGGAATCGACGAGGTGTCGACGACGGGGTATACGAAGATTTCGGAGTGCCGGGACGGCGCGGTCAACACGTTCTATTTGCATCCCGCCGACGTCGGGCTGCCCAAGGCGTCGCTTGGATCGCTCAAAGGCGGTGACGCCCACCAGAACGCGCGGATTATCGAGAGCGTGCTGGCGGGCGAGCGCGGCGCGCCGCGCGACATCGTGCTCTTGAATGCCGGCGTGTCGCTCTTCATCGCGGGTGAAGCGGCGTCGGTCGAGGACGGCATCCTGCGCGCATCCCGCGCGATCGATCGCGGCGACGCGCGGCGCACGCTCGAGCGGCTCGTGTCGGTGTCGACCGCCGAGGAATTCGCAGTGGGAGCGGAGGCGTGAGCGGTCGCACGTCGCAGGTCGCCAGTCGTCAGTCGTCGGGTGATCTGCTGGCGGCGATCGTGGCGGCGACGCGGCGGATCGTGGAGGTCCGCGAGGCGCGCGAACCACTCGCGGCACTGGCCCGGCGCGCGGATCGAGTCGAGCGCGGCGGAAAACGTCTGCTGTCGGCGCTGACCCGGCTCGATCGCGTGAACGTCATCGCCGAGTGCAAGCGGCGATCGCCGTCGCGCGGCGTTCTGCGCGCGGAGTACGATCCGGTGGCGATCGCAAGGGGATATGTCGACGCGGGGGCCGCGGCCATTTCGGTGCTGACCGAGCCTACGTTCTTCGACGGGTCCCTCGAGCACTTGGCGGCGATTCGAGCGGCGGTCGACGCGCCGCTGCTGCGCAAAGACTTCATCGTCTCTGAGTATCAGCTCCTGGAGGCGAAGGCCGCCGGCGCCGATGCGGTGCTGTTGATCGTCGCCGCGCTTCGGCCCAGCGAGCTGGCGTCGCTTCTCGCGAGCGCGACGACGCTCGGGCTCGACGCGCTCGTGGAAGCGCACAACGGCGACGAGGTGACGATCGCCCTCACTGCCGGCGCGCGCATCGTCGGCGTGAACAATCGGAATCTCCGGACGCTCGAGGTCGATGTCGAGGCGTCGGAGCGCCTGATCGGCCAGATTCCCGAGGACGTCGTCGCCGTCAGTGAGAGCGGGCTTCGGAGCGCCGAGGATCTCGTGCGACTTCAGGCGCTGGGATATCGGGCGTTTCTGATTGGCGAACGGTTCATGGTGGAGGCGGATCCTGGAGCCGCGCTTCGGGGTTTATTGAACGCTGCTTCCACCACCAAGAACACGAAGGACACAAAGGTACAAGCATGATCGGTTCTTCCTTTGTGTCCTTTGTGTCCTTCGTGGTTGCTCAGCGTAGCGAAGACCCCGAATGCTAATAAAGATCTGTGGCATCACGCGTCTCGAAGACGCGGAAGCAGCGGTCGCCTGCGGCGCCGGCGCGCTGGGGTTCGTGTTCTGGCCGAAGAGCCCGCGGTTCGTCGATCCCTTTCGCGCGAGGGCGATCGTCGCCGCGCTGCCCCCGTTCGTGGCGACGGTCGGCGTCTTCGTGAATCAGCCGGCCGACTACGTCAACGGCGTGGCGAGCCTGGTGGGCCTGAGTGCGGTGCAGCTGCACGGCGACGAGACCGCGGCATTTGCGGGGCTGATGCGCCGGCCGGTGATCAAGGCGATCGGGCTGGGACACAACGGTACCGGCGAAATCGCGGCCGTGTGGTCCGAGCGCTTCACGATCCTGCTCGACGCGCACGATCCCGAGCAGCGCGGCGGGACGGGGCAGACAATCGATTGGACGGCAGCCGCGCGCGTCGCCGGGGAGCGCCGGGTACTGCTCGCGGGTGGTCTCACGCCGGACAACGCGGCGGAGGCGGTCCGGCGCGTGCGGCCGTTCGGCATCGACGTGTCGTCGGGCGTCGAGGCGAAGCCCGGCGTCAAGGATCACGGCAAATTGCGAGACTTATTCCATGCCATCAACCATTACACGCCGCGACCCTGACGCGCGCGGCTACTTCGGGGCGTTCGGCGGACGGTTCGTCCCCGAGACGCTCGTCGAGCCGGTCGAAGCGCTCGAGCGCGCGTATTTCATCGCGCGCGAGGACGCCGCGTTCCACGCCGAGCTCGATCGGCTGCTGAAGCACTACGTCGGGCGTCCCACGCCGGTCTACGACGCGCGGCGCCTGGCGGCGGCGTCGGGCGGGGCGCGGATCTTCCTCAAGCGCGAGGATCTCACGCATACCGGCGCGCACAAGATCAACAACGCGCTCGGGCAGGCGCTGCTCGCGGCCCGCATGGGGAAGCGGCGGATTGTGGCCGAGACGGGCGCCGGTCAGCACGGCGTCGCCACGGCGACCGCGTGCGCGCTGCTTGGCCTCGACTGCCACGTGTACATGGGCTCGGAAGACATGGACCGCCAGGCGCTGAACGTCTTCCGGATGCGGCTGCTCGGCGCGGAGGTCTGCCGCGTCGACGCCGGCAGCCGGACGTTGAAGGACGCAATCAACGAGGCGATGCGCGATTGGGTGAGCAACGTCGGCGACACCTACTATCTGCTCGGATCGGTGCTCGGGCCGCATCCGTATCCGCTGATGGTCAGGGAGTTCCAGTCGGTGATCGGCCGCGAAGCGCGCGCGCAGATTCTCGAGCTGACGGGGCGGCTGCCTACGGCGATCGTGGCCTGCGTCGGCGGCGGCAGCAATGCGATGGGGATCTTCGACGCGTTCATCGGCGATCGCGACGTGCGGCTCGTCGGCGTCGAAGCCGGCGGCGAAGCGATCGTTCGCGGCCGCCACGCCGCCCGTTTCGCGGGCGGGAGCGCCGGCGTGCTTCAAGGGACACGCACGTTCGTGCTGCAGGACGAGGACGGTAATATCGAGCTGACGCACTCGGTGTCGGCGGGGCTCGACTATGCCGCCGTTGGCCCGGAGCACGCCTGGCTGCGGGCCATGGGCCGCGCGGAGTACGGACACGTCAGCGATGCCGAGGCGCTCGACGCGTTCCAGGCGCTCGCCCGTCTCGAAGGTATCCTGCCGGCGCTCGAGTCGGCACACGCAATCTCGTACGCGCAGAAGCTCGCGAAAGAGCTCGGCCCGAACGCCGATATCCTGGTGAACCTGTCCGGCCGCGGGGACAAAGACGTGCAATCCGTAGAAAAGGCGCTCCATGCCGCGCATAGCTGACGCCTTTGCGCGGCTTAAGGCCGAGGGCCGCGCGGGTCTCATTACGTACACGACCGCCGGCGATCCCGATCTCGCGCGCTCGGCGGAGATCCTGACGGCCCTCGATCGCGCGGGCGCCGACCTCCTCGAGATCGGCGTGCCGTTCTCCGATCCGGTTGCGGACGGGCCCGTCATCCAGCGCGCGACCGAACGCGCGCTCGCCGCCGGCGGCAGCCTGCGCGCGTCGCTGCAGATGGTGGAGCGAATTCGCCCGCACGTCCGTGCGCCGATTGTCGTCTTCAGCTACGCCAATCCGCTGCTGCGCATGGGCGTCACCGAGTTCGCGCGCCGCGCGTCCGGCGCCGGCGTCGACGGGGTCCTCGCCCTCGACCTCCCGATCGAAGAGGCCGGCGAGTTTCGGGAAACGCTCTTGGCGTCCGGACTTGATACGATCTTCCTGCTCAGTCCGACGACGACGGATGCGAGGATTCGAAAGGCGGCGGAACTGGGTCGCGGCTTCTTGTATGGCATCTCGCGCCTCGGGGTCACCGGCGCGCGCGACCGCGTGGCGTCGGGCGCCGAAGCGCTCGTCCGGCGGATTCGCGCGCAGACGGCGATGCCCATTGCGCTCGGCTTCGGCATCTCGCGTCCCGAGCATGTCGCCGAAGTCGCGGCGTACGCCGATGCGGCCGTCGTCGGGAGCGCGCTCGTGTCGCTGATTGCGGAGGAGCGGGAATCGCCCCAACTCATCGAAAAAGTCGAGGCCTACGTCCGGTGGCTGAAGAGCGCCAGTCCGGCAAGCGCACACACCAATGCCCACGCTTGACGATTTGCGGGACGACATCAACCGGGTGGACGAAGTGCTCGTCCGGCTCCTGAACGAGCGCGCGCGGTGCGCGTGCGAGATTGGCATGCTGAAGAAGCAGCTGGGCGTCGAGGTCTACCAGCCGGAGCGCGAGAAGCAGGTGATCGAGCATGTGCGCGGCATCGCGTCCGAGGGACCGCTGGGCCCCGACGCCATCGCGCGGCTGTTCGAGCGCATCATCGACGAGGCCCGCAGCCTCGAGCGCCGCGTCGTACATGAAGATAGGAAAGCAGAGTCGATAAAATGACAGCAGTTGGGGAGGCGACAGAAGCCATGGTCGTTGTAATGGAAGAACGAGCCACCGAGACGCAGATCGAGGGGGTCGTCGCGCGTCTGGTGGAGATGGGAATGGACGTGCACAAATCGACGGGTGTCACGCGCACGGTGCTCGGGGCCGTCGGTCAGGGCCAGCCGGATGCGGGCCTCATCGAGTTGATGGACGGCGTGCACGAGGTGCTGCGCATCTCGGAGCCGTACAAGCTCGCGAGCCGGACGTTCAAGCCGGATGGCACGGTGATCACCGTCGGCGACGTGCGCATCGGCGGCGACGAGGTCATCGTCATGGCGGGCCCGTGCTCGGCGGAAAACGAAGCGCAGGTGCGATCGACGGCCGCTGCCGTGCGGCGCGCGGGCGCGAAGATCCTCCGCGGCGGGGCGTTCAAGCCGCGCAGCTCGCCGTACAGCTTTCAAGGGCTCGGAGAAGAAGGGCTGCGGCTACTGCGCGACGCGGCGACGGCGGAGAATCTGCAGCTCGTCTCCGAAGTGATGGACGTCAGCCAGATCGAGGTGGTCGGGAAGTACTGCGACATCTTTCAGGTCGGCGCGCGCAACATGCAGAACTACACGCTCCTGCGCGAGCTCGGGCACGTGCGGAAGCCCGTGCTCCTGAAGCGCGGGATTTCGGCGACGATCGAAGAGTGGCTGCTCTCGGCCGAGTATGTTCTGAGCGGCGGCAACACGGACGTGATTCTGTGCGAGCGGGGCATTCGAACGTTCGAGACGGCGACGCGCAACACGCTCGACATCTCGGCGATCCCCATCGTCAAGAAACTGAGCCATCTGCCGATCATCGCCGACCCGAGCCATGGCACCGGGCGGCGGGACAAGGTCGCGCCGATGGCGCGCGCGGCGGTGGCGGCGGGCGCGGACGGCCTGCTGATCGAGGTCCACTGCGATCCCGACCACGCGCTCAGCGACGGCGCGCAGTCGCTCTACCCGGCGCAGTTCGATCGCTTGATGGCCGAGCTGCGAATCATCGCGCCGGCGATCGGCCGCAGCATCTGCCTGGAACCGGTGGCGCGCCGCGGCTGGGGTTCCTAGGCTTGGAGCTTCCCGTCATTCAACCCGGGCGGCCGGGCACGCATGACCACCAGCCGCTCGTCTTCGGCAAGATCGGCATCGTCGGCCTGGGGCTGATTGGCGGATCGATTGCGCTTGCGGCGCGGGAGATCTGGCCGAGCTCGCTCGTCATCGGCGTGGACAACAAGGACGTGTTGGAGACGGCGATGCGGCTGCACGCGATCGACGTCGCGGCCGACGATCTCATCGTCCTGGCCGAAGCCGACGTCGTGATTCTCGCGGCGCCGGCGCGTCAGAACATCGCGCTGCTCGGCGAACTGGACGAGAACGTGCATCAGTCGGCCATCGTTACCGACACGGGCAGCACGAAGCGCGCGATCGTCGAGGCGGCGCGCGGCCTGCCGCCGCGGTTCACGTTTGTCGGCGGCCACCCGCTCGGCGGGGCGGCGAAGGGCGGGCTCGAGCACGCCAGACCGGATCTCTTCAAGGGGCGACCCTGGCTGCTCACACCGTCGGGCGAGGCCAGCGGCCGGGCGGTCGAGCAGCTGTCGGCGTTCGCGCGCGCGCTCGGGGCGGAGCCGCAGATCGTTGATCCCGCCGCGCACGATCGCCTGCTGGCGTTTCTGAGTCACCTGCCGCAGCTGACCGCGAGCGCGCTGATGCAGGTGGTCGGCGAGGCCGTGGGCGAGAGGGGGCTGGCGCTCGCCGGGCGCGGGCTCGTCGACACCACGCGGCTGGCGTCGAGTCCGGCCGACATCTGGCGCGACGTCGCCGCGACCAACGTCGACGAGCTCGGCCCCGCGTTGGACGCCCTGATCGCGGTCCTCGAGGAGCTGCGCGCCGATCTGCGCGACGGCGATCGCCTGAGCGACCTGTTTGGCTCGGCCGCCCGCTGGCGTGACACGCTGAAAACCTAGCGGCATATAATCGTCGGTGATGAACAAGGTGCTTCCGAACGTGGAAGCCGCCGTCGCGCTCGTGCCGGACGAGGCGACGATCATGATGGGCGGCTTCGGCCTGTGCGGCATTCCTGAAAATCTCATTCGCGCGCTCCGCGCGCGCGGCACGAAACGGCTGACGCTCATCAGCAACAACGCCGGCGTCGACGAGTTCGGCCTCGGCATGCTCCTGCGATCGCGGCAGGTCAAGAAGATGATCTCGACCTATGTCGGCGAAAACAAGGAGTTCGAGCGGCAGTTTCTGAGCGGCGAGATCGAGGTCGAGCTGGTGCCGCAAGGCACTTTCTCCGAGCGGATTCGCGCGGGCGGCGCCGGCATCGGCGGCTTCTTCACGCCGACCGGGTACGGCACGCTCGTCGCCGAAGGGAAAGAGACGCGCGTCATCGACGGCAAGCCGTACGTCTTCGAGCCGCCGCTGCGCGCCGATTTTGCGTTCGTGAAGGCGTGGAAGGGCGATCGCGTTGGCAATCTCGTGTACCGGCGAACCGCGCGCAACTTCAATCCGATGATGGCGACCGCGGCCCGCGTGACGATCGCCGAGGTCGAGGAGCTCGTCGAGCCCGGCCAGATCGATCCCGAACACGTCGTCACGCCCGGCATCTTCGTGCAGCACATCGTGCGCGGCACGACATACGAGAAGCGGATCGAGAAACGGACGGTGCGTAATGCCTGACCTGCGCGAGCGCATCGTCAAACGCGTAGCCCGCGAGCTGAAGGACGGCGACTACGTGAACCTCGGCATCGGGATGCCGACGCTCGTGGCGAACTACGTGCCATCGGGGATCGACATTACGCTGCATTCGGAGAACGGCATGCTCGGCGTCGGCCCGTATCCGCTGGAGCAGGAGATCGATGCCGATCTCATCAACGCCGGCAAGGAAACCGTCACCGAGACGCCGGGCTGCTCCTATTTCAGCAGCGCCGACTCGTTCGCGATGGTGCGCGGCGGGCACATCGACGTCACCGTGCTCGGCGCGCTGCAGGTCGATCGGGAAGGCAACCTGGCGAACTGGATGATTCCCGGCAAGATGGTGAAGGGCATGGGCGGCGCGATGGATCTCGTCGCCGGCGCCAAGCGGGTCATCATCGCGATGGAACACACCACGCGCGAGGGCGGCCATAAAATTGTCGACCGCTGCACGCTGCCCTTCACCGGCCTGAAGGTCGTCAACCTGATCGTCACCGAGATGGCGGTCATCGATGTCACGCCGAGCGGCCTCGTGCTGCGCGAAATCGCGGCCGACACGACCGTCGAAACAGTGAAGGCGGCGACCGGCGCCGCGCTGACCGTCGCGTCGACGCTCGGCACGTTCAGCTAATGGACAGAATCGCCGAACGTGGCTGGAGCTTTGGAACCAGGATCCGGAGCGTAAGCGACGGCAACGAGCGGGGGTGGGGCCCCGCGAGAGATAAAAAATGGACGCAGTCATTCTCAGTGCCTGCCGGACGCCGATTGGTGCGTTCGGCGGCGTCTTCAAGGATCTGACCGCCGTGGATCTGGGTGCGATCGTGATTCGCGAGGCGATCGCGCGGGCGGGAGTCCAGCCGGCCGACGTGGGCGACGTGATCATGGGCTGCGTGCTGCAGGCGGGCGCCGGCATGAACGTCGCGCGCCAGGCCGCGCTCAAGGCCGGCGTGCCGGTCGAGGTGCCGGGCGAAACGATCAACCGCGTCTGCGGCTCCGGGCTGCAGGCGGTCGTGCACGCCGTCGAGGCGATTCGCGTTGGCTACGTGGACACCGTCGTCGCCGGCGGCACCGAGTCGATGTCGAACGCGCCGTATCTGCTGCAAGGCGCGCGATGGGGCTACCGCTTGGGCAACGCCGAAGCGACCGATTCGATGATCCACGAGGGGCTGACTTGCGCGATCAAGTCCTGCCACATGGGCGTCACCGCGGAAGAGATCGCCAGCCGCTACAAGATCTCGCGCGCCGACCAGGACGCTTTTGCCGCCGAAAGCCAGCAGCGCGCCGAGCGGGCGCAGCAGGACGGCAGCTTTCAAGCGGAGATGGTCGCCGTGCCCGTTCCGCAGAAGAAAGGCGAGCCGCTGCGGATCGACCGTGACGAGTATCCGCGGCCCGGCACGACGGCCGAAAAACTGGCCGGCCTCAAACCGGCGTTCAAGAAGGATGGCTCGGTGACCGCCGGCAATTCGTCCGGCCTCAACGACGGCGCGGCGGCGTTGGTTGTGGCCACGCGGGAGCAGGCGCGCAAGATCGGCACGGCGCCGCTCGCGCGCATCCTCGCGTATGCGTCGGCCGGCGTCGACCCGATGATCATGGGGATGGGCCCGGTGCCCGCCGTGCGCAAGGTGCTCGAGCGCGCGAAGCTGAAGGCCGGCGACATCGATCTCTTCGAGCTGAACGAAGCCTTTGCGGCCCAGGCGGTGGCCGTGGCGCGCGAGCTCGGGCTCGATCCCGCCAAGGTCAACATCCACGGCGGGGCGGTGGCGCTCGGCCATCCGATCGGCGCAAGCGGCGCGCGCGTCCTGACGACGCTCATCTACGCGCTGCGCGCGAAGAAGCTGCGCTACGGCGTCGCGTCGCTGTGCATCGGCGGCGGGATGGGGATCGCGATGGCGGTCGAGGTCATCTAGAAACTTGAAATTAGGGAATAGAAATTAAGGATCAGGAATTGGAGATTAGCAGGGCGGCGTTTGACGCGATTGTCGCGCATGCGCGTGAGGCGGCGCCGCGTGAATGCTGCGGGCTGCTGATCGGCCTCGGCGCGCAGATCGAGTCGGCGCACCGGGCGCGCAACGTCGATCCCTCGTCAACGCGGTTTCTGATCGATCCGCACGATCACTTCGCGGCCATCCGCGCCGCGCGCGCTGGCGGCCGCGAGGTCGTCGGCGTCTATCACTCCCATCCCTCGATATCCGCCCGTCCGTCGGCGACGGACCTCACTGAAGCGAGCGACGCCGAATGCGCGTACGTGATTGTCAGCCTCGCCGTCGATCCACCTGAGGTGCGCCTGTTCCGGCTCGAGGCCGGCGCGTTCGTCGAAGAGCCGCTCAGTCGTCTCTAAGGGCAGCGGACGTCCTGGCGCCGCCGGTCGATCATTGGTATCGCAGCGCCTCGATGGGCGCGATCCGCGAGGCGCGCCGCGCCGGCAGATACGTGGCCAGAGCCGCGACCGCGCCGAGGATGCCGACGACGCCGACGAATGTGATCGGATCGGCGGCGGATGTTTCGTACAGTTGCGTCGTGAGGGTCCAGCTCAAGCCGAGCGCGAGCACGACACCGATGGCCAGGCCCACCGCGGCGAGCCGCAGACCATTGCCGACAATCAAGGTCAGGATGGCGCGCTCGTCGGCGCCGAGCGCGAGGCGGATGCCGATCTCGGAAGTGCGCTGGCTCACCGCGTACGACATCACGCCGTAGATCCCGATCGCCGCTAGGAGCAGCGCCGAGGCGGCGAAGACCGCCAGCAGCGTCGAGCTGAACCGCGACTGCGCCAGCGACTTCGCTATCCACTGATCCATCGTCCGCACGTCGGACACTGGCTGATCTTTGTCGATGGACTGGATCGCCCGTTCAACCGCCGGCGCGAGGGCGAGCGGATCCGACGCCGTCCGCACCGTCAGCGTCATGGCGCCGAAGGGCAGCTGCGGTTGCGGCCAGTACACCATCGCGCGCGGCTCGGTCACGAGGTCCACATACCTCGCGTCGCCGACGACGCCGATGATCGTCGTCGGGATGACGGGGTCGCTCATGTCGATGCTGACCTGCTGGCTGATCGGATCCTGATTCGCAAAGTACTGACGCATCATCGTCGTGTTGATGATGACGACGTTGGACTGTTCGTCCATCTCGCGATCGGTGAACAGACGGCCGTGGACGAGCGGGACGTTCATCGCTTGGAAATAGCCGTTGTCGGAGATGCGGACGTCCACGACCGGTGTCTGGCCGGGAGCCGGCGGCGGCTGGCCGGCGATGGTGAAGCCGGTCGCCGAGCCCAACCCGGCGAGCGGCAGCACGCTGACTTCGCCGGCCGCCTCGACCCCCGGCAGCGCGCGGACGCGGCTGACGGCGTCCTGGAAGAACC
>JADGOC010000042.1 GCA_017883165.1 Acidobacteriota bacterium | reverse complement strand
CCGAATCAGAAGCTGACGGTGGGGGGCACCTACCGGAAGAATTTCCTCAACTCGCGCATCGAGGATTCGATCTCCCTCCAACTCTCCAAGCACAACGACGATGCGATGATCGGATTTGTCACCGTGCAGCCGATCGAATACGTCCGCGTCTTCGGCGAAGCGGTTCGCTATAAGTGGGGTCTCGCGGAGACCTCGGCCGCTCTCCTTCCCGGGCCGGCCAACGAAACCCCGGTGTGGAAGGCGGGCTACTATGTCGGCGCTGACGTCTACGCGCCGCAGACGCGGCTGGGCAAGTGGGGCGTGACGCTCACGCGCGAAGAGCTGTCGCGCGACGATTCGCTGGTCGCGTTTGCCGCCGCCAACGGGCTGTTTGGGGTGACGTTGGGCAAGAAAGAGCGGAGCACGATCGTGAAAGTGCACGTGCAGGCCAAGGAGCTCACGGTCTTCGGCTTCGTGAACCTGCTGTCGAATCCCTACCCGCAGCTGTCGGCGCTCATCCCGATTTCCGGGCCCGGCGCTAATGAAGAGGTCAGCGACAAGAAAGTCGGCTTCGGCATCCGCTTCCGCCTGAAGCGCTGACCCTCACCGCACCCACAAGCTCTTCATCGTCGTCGGCGATCCGCACCGCTCGAACCAGTCGACCCCTTCATACACCAGATCGAATTTCAGCGCGTAACGGCCCGGTTGTTCCGGCGACGGGATCTCGATGGCGACGTCCGTTTCCTTGCCGGGCGCGAGCGCTTGGGGAAGCCACGCGCGCGCGAAGTCGCGGTTGATGACGACGCCGTTGGTATCGCAGAGTTGCGCGCCGAGCCGGACGAGTCGGCGGCCGTGGGTGGCTTGAGCCGGGAAGGGGCGTGCCGAGAGATTGCGGATGCGCGTGCGCACCGACATCGGCCGGCCGGCGCGCCCGAACAGCGGGACGCCGGGGACGAGCGTCCGCACGTCGATCTGCGCCCGCGGAGTGGCGCCCGGCATCGCGTTGCCGAGGCCGCTGTCGTCCCAGATCTCGTGGCGAATCGCCTCGAGGTCTGGCGATCCCGGAACGAACCGGCGCGAGTACGCGTTCTCGGGATGGTCGGTCAGCTCCCAGCAGAGCCGGTCCACCCCGCTGTCGGCTGCGAGGGCGCGGGCCTGATTCATCTCCTCATCGCTGTCATTCCACACGAACAGGATGTAGCGCCAGTTGAGAAACGGCAGATCGCGTCCAGCGCGCCGTTTCTCGTCGGCCATCGCGCGGAGGTTCCGGACCGCGACGTCGAAGCGGCCGCGCTGTCGGTACTTGGCGTAACTCTCCGGCGTGGCGCCGTCGATCGAGAAGGTGACTTCGTCGATGCCGGAATGCACGAGCCGGCGCGCCTGGTCCTCGGTGAGGGCGAGGCCGTTCGTGCTCGTGTAGAGATAGATGTGTGGGAACTTCGTTTTGATGTACTCGCACATCTCGATCGCGCGCTTGTGCAGGAACGCTTCGCCGTAATTGAAGAAATCAATCCGCACGAGCGATGCGCCGACCTCGTCGACGACGCGGTGGAAGAGGTCGACGTCGAGCATGCCGGCCTGGCGCGTGCGCGTGATGCCCGTTTCCGGCGCGCAGCAGGCGTCCGTGCAGGAGATGTTGCAGGCCGCCGTGCACTCGATGTACATGCGCGAGGGGAGCGCGCCGGCGTCGAGCGATCGGACGGGCGCCGCCTCGTCTTTTTTCAGTGGGAGCTTGAGCGGGCAGTCGCCGCAGAACTTCGAGCCGCCGACGTTCAGATCGGCGCGCAGGGCCGTGACCGTTGGGCCGGTCCAGACCTCGTGCACCGGCGCGACCCGTGCGTCACCGAGGGCGCGGCGGCCGTACGGATCCGCGCAGCCGCAGACCAGCCGTCCGTCGCACAGCATGACGAGCGTCGTCCACGGCCAGCTGCACTGAAATCGTGTGGCGAGATAATTGAGCGACACTATTTCTTGTTGGCGAGCTTCAGCATGTAGGCTTCGAGCTTGTCGTTCTCGTACTTCACGGTGTTGAGAAACAGGCTCTCGGCCAGGTACGTGCGGCGCTCGGCGTCGTCCATCTGCCCGATCACGTGCTGGATCTCCTTCGCCATGTCCTCGAAGGAGCGCTCGAGCTCTCGCCGGGCGGTGACTTCATGGTAGAGCGCTTCCATGATGGCGAGGATGTCGCCATCGAGCGCGACCTCGGTACCGCTGGTCGTCTTGATTCTGTGCATGGCTAAGCCCCGAAGCTTTTGACGGCGCTCGGCTCGTCGGCGTGTATTTCGATGAAATTCTGCGCCCCGGTCATCGTCAGCATCGTCTCGACGCGCTTCTGGACGCCCGAGAGCTTCAAGTGACCGCCCGCGTTGTGCACCTGGCGGTAGAGGTCCATCAGACAGCCGATGGTGGCGCTGTCGACGTAGGTGACCGGCGCGAGATCGATGAGAATCTCGCGCTTGCCGCCGGCGATGAGCGCGCTCACCGCTGACGAGAAGTCGCCGAGAATCGGATACATGAGGCGCGTTTCGCCGACGCGAACGATCGAGATGCCGCCGGACTGTTCGGTTTTGACGTTCATCAGTAAGCTCCCGTGCGCGAGCGGTTGAGCGCAGCCCCGCTCGGGCTGTAGTCCTCGCCGCGCAGCTTCTTCACCTGCCGCGCGAGCTCCGTGCGTCCGCGGTTGATCCGCGACTTGACCGTCCCCTCGGGCAGGCGCAGCTTGTCGGCGATCTCCTGGTACGACAACTCCTGAATGTCGCGCATCAGGACGGCCGTTCGCAGCGTGGCGGGCAGCGCCGCTAGCGCCTTGCGCAGGAGCGCCACCCGGTCGGCCTGCTCGAGCGCGGCGATTGGCCCCGGCTCCCGCGTCGGCGGCGCCAGCTCGTTGGTGTCGACATCCCGATTGATCGTTTCCCGTTCCTTGCGGACGCTGCGGTAATGATCGATGCACAGGTTGCGGCTCACGCTGATGAGCCACGTCTGAAAGTTCGCCCGGCTGTCGAACGTGTCGAGCGACTTGAAGATCTTCAGGAAGATATCCTGCGCGAGATCCTCCGCCTCGTCGTGTTTGCCGACGAACTTGTACGCGACGTTGAACACCTTTCGCCAGTATTGCCGGACGATGAGATCCCACGCCGCCTGGTCGCCTTTCAGGCAGCGCTGAATCAGGCTCTCGATGGGATCCGGTGTTTCGGCAGACATGAAGGACTGAGCGCGTTAGTATACGATACACCGCTGTGATCGGCTTCGCGCGTGAAGAAAATGCCGGCCTTGTCTGCGACGGCGTGCCGCTGTCGGCGATTGCCGAGGCCGTGGGCACGCCGGTGTACGTCTACAGCGCCGCGGCGTTCCGGGCTCGGTACCGCGCGATCGACGCGGCGTTTGGCCGCTACCCGCACGCGCTCCACTACGCGCTGAAGGCGAATTCCACGCTGGCCGTGGCGCGTCTCATCCGCGATCTCGGCGGCGCCGCCGACGCCAACTCCATCGGGGAAATCGACCTCGCCCGCCGGGCCGGCTTCGAGCCCGCCCAGATCGTGTTCACGGGCGTTGGGAAGTCGCCGGCCGAGCTCGAGCGCGCCGTCCCGCTCGGCCTCAAAGCGATCAACGTCGAATCGGCCGGCGAGCTGGCGCGCATCGAAGCGATTGCCGCACGGACTGGACGCGCGGTGCGCGTGGCCGTTCGCATCAATCCCGACATCGACGCCAACAGCCACCCGCACATTTCGACCGGCTTGAAGATCAACAAGTTCGGCGTGCCGCTCGAGACGGCGCGCGAGCTGCTGGACACGATCGGCACGCGCCCGGCCCTGACGCTCGTGGCGATTCACGCGCACGTCGGCTCGCAGATGACGACGATCGATCCGCTGCGCCGCGCGGCGGCGTTTCTCGCCGGTCTCGCCGACGACCTGCGACGCCACGGCGTCGCCCTCGAGTACCTCGATTGCGGCGGCGGCCTGGGCATCTCCTACGACGGCCGCGACGTGCCGTCGGCCGAGGAGTACGTCTCGGCGCTCGTCGGCGAGGTGCGCCACACCGGTTTACCGATCGTCATCGAGCCGGGCCGCGCGATTGCGGGACCGAGCGGCGCGCTCCTCGCCCGCGTCGTCGACGTCAAGCCCCGCGACGCCGCGAGCGACTTCGTCGTCGTCGACGCCGGCATGACCGAGCTGATTCGCCCGGCGCTCTATGGGGCGTTTCATCGCATTGATGTCGTGAGCGCCGCGAGCGGCGCGCCCGTGCGGCAGTACGAGATCGTCGGCCCCGTCTGCGAGAGCAGCGACGTGTTGGGGCGCGATCGCCGGCTGCCGCGCCTCGAGGTCGGGGATCTCGTGGCCATCGGCGACGCCGGCGCGTACGGATCGGCGATGGCGTCCAACTACAACCGGCGGCCGCTGCCGCCCGAAGTGCTCGTCGACGAGGGCGGCTGGCGCGTCATCCGCAGGCGCCAGACCCTCGACGACATGCTCGCATTGGAGACGTAGGGGCGGTATGGGACATCTCATCGCGTTCGAAGGGCTCGATCAGAGCGGCAAGCAGACGCAGGCGGAAATGCTCCGCGATCATCTCAAGGGGGAGGGCCGCAAGGCGCGCCTGTTGTCGTTTCCGGACTACGGCACGTCGATTGGCGAGGAGATCGCGCGCGCGCTGCAGGGCGAGCGCGACTACGGGCCCGATGTGATGCAGCTCCTTTATGTCGCGAACCGCCACGAGCGCAAGCCCGACATCCAGCGCTGGCTCGACGGCGGACTCATCCTGATCTGCGATCGCTACATGGCGTCGAGCATCGCGTACGGGGAAGCGCAGGGCCTCGACCCGGTGTGGCTCACGGACATGCAGAAGTTCCTGCCGCCGGCGTCGCTGACGATCGTGCTCGACATCGCGCCCGAGACCGCCATGCAGCGCAAGACGGTTGATCGCGACCGCTACGAGCGCGACCTGGCCATGCAGGCGCGCGTGCGCGAGAGCTATCGCCGGCAGGCCGCGGCGGGCGGCTGGGTGGTACTCGACGGCGAGCGCGGCAAAGAGGTTATCGCGGCGGATGTCGTCAGCGCGGTCGCGTCACGACTCGCGCCGCGGTAAGCGCGATCACCTCGCGGGCACCCGCTCGTTTCAGCACCCGGGCGCACGCGTCAAGCGTGGCGCCCGTCGTGCTCACATCGTCCACCAGGAGAACCGTTCGGCCCGCGACGTCGTGCGCGAAGCGCCGCAGGGCGAACGCGCCGCGCAGGTTGCGATGACGCTGCGCCGCCGGCAGCCCCGTCTGCGTCGGCGTCGCCCGCACGCGGCGCAGCGCGTGGCGGACCGGCAGGCCGAGCTGCCGCGCCAGATCGGATGCCTGATTGAAGCCGCGTTGGCGGCGGCGCGAAGGGTGCAGAGGCACCGGTATCACGCAGTCGGCCGACGCGACGAGATCCGCCGCGCGCTCGCGCATCAGCGCCGCCAGCGGCCGCGCCAGCGACCGCCGCCCCTCATATTTCAGCGCGTGGATCACCGCTTTCAACGCCCCGTCGTATTCGCCGATCGCGCGTGCGCGATCCACATGGCGCCGGCCGCGCCGGCAGCGCGGGCACCGCGCTAGCGAGAGGCTGGTCGTGCGCCACGTGGGGAGCGGATCGCCGCACGCGTCGCACAGCGGCGGCGTGAGCGGCAGGATCGAACGCCAGCACATCGCGCAGACGGGGCCGTCGGTTGGACGCTCGAGCAGCTCTCCGCACGCCGCGCACGACGGAGCGAAGAGGACGGCGACGAGCGCGTCTAGTCCAAGCCGTAGCGCTTGCGCTTTTCCCACAGCGCTTTCCGGCTGATGCCGAGCAGGCGCGCCGCCTCGGTCTGGTTGCCGCGCACGTGGCGCAGCGTCGCCGCGATGTAGCGCCGCTCCACATCGTCCAGCGTCGGGCGGCGGGCGACGACGCGGTCGGGTTCGAAGGCCGGCGCGTCGAGAAGCTCGGGCGACAGGTGGTCGAGCCTGATCGATCCGCCGTCGGCGGCGTCGAACGCGCGCTCGATCGTGTGGCGCAGCTCGCGCACGTTGCCGGGCCACGCGTAGTCGCGCAGGGCAGCGGCCACATCGCGCGTGATGGCCGGCGCGTCGCGGCGCAGGGCGGCGGCCGCGCGCTTGAGAAAGTACTTCGCCAGCGGCAGCACATCGTCGGGCCGTTCGCGCAGCGGCGGGACGACGAGCGGCAGCACGCGGAGGCGATGATAGAGGTCGCCGCGGAAGGTGCCGCCGCGCACGGCGTCTTCGATCCGGGCGTCGGCGGACGCGATGATCCGCGCCTTGACGGCGGTCGATCCGTGGCCGCCCATTCGCTCGACGCGCTTCTCCTCGACGATGCGCAGCAGCTTGCCCTGGGCGTCGATCGGCATCTCGGTGACCGCATCGAGATACACACTGCCGGCGGCCGCCCGCTCGAAGAGCCCGGCGCGCGCCGCCACCGCGTCGGTGAAGGCGCCGCGCTCGTGGCCGAAGAGCTCCGAATCGATGAGGGAGCCGGGCAGGCTGGCGCAGTCGATGACGACGAAGGGGAGCTTGGCGCGCGAGCCGCGCGCGTGCAGCTCGTGCGCCACGGCGTTCTTGCCGGCGCCGGTTTCGCCGGTGATGAGGACGTTGGAGTCGATGGCCGCGAAGCGGCGGACCTGCTCGACCAGAGCGCGCATGACGCGGCTGTGGGCGACGAACCGCTGCGGCATCAGGCGCGCGTCGGTGAAGAAGGTGATGAAGACGCCGAGGGGGACGCGGCCTGGATCTCCACGCGCTCGGCGTTGCCCCAGAGACGCTCGAGGCCGTAGAAGAGCCGCGTTTCCGGCTTGAAGATGTGCACGACGAAATCGAAGTAGTCGAGCAGCACCCACTCGGTGCGATCGTAGCCTTCCACGTGCGCCGGCTTCACCCCGTGCGAGGCGAGCGTGTCGGTGACCGCGTCGGCGATCGCGCGGATCTGCCGTGCGTTCTGGCCCGAGCAGATCACGAAGTAGTCGGTGAACCCGGAGGCTGTCCGCAGGTCGAGCACCGCGAGATCGACCGCTTGCTTGTCTTCCGCCGCACCAATCGCCCACGTGATTTGTTGCGGGAGCCGCTCGGCTTTCCGCCGTTTCTCAGTCCTGGCCATGCAACCTGCCTGCCGCGGCGTTCGCCTGGGCGTCGATGTCGCGGCGGCCCTGGCCCATCGGCTGGTAAAGTCCGTGCTGCTCAATATGTTGCTGCACCGTCGGGGGCACGAGCCCCGCCAGCGATGATCCATCCGCGCAGTACTGGCGGATGGCAGTCGATGACACATCGGCCGTCTGCACGTCGATCAATAAAATCAACGGCTCCATCTGTGCGAACTCGAGCGGCGGAATCGACATCCGCGTCTTGAGCTGCGGCAGCAGCGTGGGCAGATCGCTCACGGGAAAACGCGGCCGCGACACCACCGCGAAATGCGCCTGGTCGAGGATGTCCGGATAGTCGCGCCACGACGCGATATCGGCGAACGCGTCGGCGCCGAGGATGAAGAAGAGCTCCGCCGGCGAGTAGCCGCGCTCGTGAAACTTCGCGAGCGTCGCCGACGTGTACGACGCCGCTTCGATGCGCAGCTCGAGATCCGACGCCCGCCATCCGGCGTTGCCGCCGACCGCCAGCGCGGCCATCGCGAAGCGGTGATACGGCGAGGCGAGCGGCTGCGGCCGGTGCGGCGGGATGTGGCTCGGGATGACGATGAGCCGGTTGAGGCCGATCGCCAGCGCCGCCGCATGGCCCGCGTCGATGTGTCCGGAGTGAATCGGATCGAAGGTGCCGCCGAGGATGCCGATGCGGCGCGCGCTCATTTCTTGGTGCCGGCCAGCAGATCCGAGGACGCGCCAAGCGGCGGCGGCGCATCAGAGGCGTCCGTCGAGCGCTCGGCGACGACATGCTGCCACATCGCCTCCAGCAGATCGGGGACGCCCGCGCCGCTCACGGCGGAAATCTTGAAAAAAGCCAGGCCCAGCGCCTTGGCGCGCGCCTCGAGCGCCGTCACGCGCGTCTCATCGTCCAGCGCGTCCATTTTGTTCGCCGCCACGATCTGCGGTTTCGCGGCGAGCGTCGGCTCGAAGAGCTCCAGCTCGCGGCGGAGCGTGTCGAGGTCGTCGGCCGGATCGCGTCCGGTTCCGCTCGAGATGTCCACGAGGTGCACGAGCACCTTGGTCCGCTCGAGATGCCGGAGAAACTGATGGCCGAGCCCCTGGCCGCGGTGCGCGCCCTCGATGAGCCCGGGCACGTCGGCGACGACGAAGCTGCGATCGCCGCTCAGGCTGACGACGCCGAGGTTCGGCGTGAGCGTCGTGAACGGATAGGCGGCGATCTTCGGCCGCGCCGCCGACACGCGCGCGATGAGCGTGGACTTGCCGGCGTTGGGGAACCCCACGAGGCCGACGTCGGCGAGCAGCTTCAGCTCGAGCCGAAGGTCTTTTTCCTGGCCGGGCTCGCCGGGCTGAACCTTGCGCGGCGCGCGATTGGTGGAGGTCGCGAAATGCGCGTTGCCGAGCCCGCCGCGTCCGCCTTGCGCGACGAGCACGCGATCGCCGACGTGGGCGAGATCGGCGAGCAGCCGGCGCGGTTCGTTCGGGTCGCCGGTTTTCTCGTAGACGAGCGTGCCGATCGGCACGGCGAGATCGAGATCGGCGCCGCTCTGGCCGGTGCAGTTGGATCCCTGCCCGTGATCGCCGCGCTCGGCCGTCAGCTCTGGATGGAAGCGGAAGTTGATGAGGGTATTGGTGTGCGGGCTGGCGACGATGAAGACGGAGCCGCCGTGGCCGCCGTCGCCGCCGCTCGGGCCGCCGCGCGGCACGAACTTCTCGCGGCGGAACGCGAGGCACCCGCGCCCGCCGTTGCCTGCCGCGACATGAATGTCGACTTCGTCAACGAACATAGGAGATTTGGTGATGGTGTGAGGTGGTGAGGTGGTGATGGATTGCTGGTTGAGGCTATCGCCTCCTCCATGACCCCATTACCACTTCACACCATCACCAAATTCGAGATTACTCCGCCGGCTGAATGCTGATGACGCGCCCGCGCTGGCCGTGATCCTCGAATTTCACGCGGCCGGCGATCTTCGCGAAGATCGTGTCGTCCTTGCCGATGCCCGCGTTCAGCCCCGGGCGGAAGCGACGTCCGCGCTGGCGGATGATGATCGTGCCGCCCGTCACGACGTTGCCGTCGTGGGCTTTCACGCCGAGCCGCTGCGAGTTGGAGTCGCGGCCGTTGCGTGAGCTGCCTTGTCCTTTTTTATGAGCCATGGCTGTGACCTACAGAAGAATGTCGGTGATCCGCACGCGCGTCGTCGTCGCGCGATGGCCCTTGGTCCGGCGCATGCCTTTGCGGCGCTTTTTCTTGAAGACGCGGATTTTCGGGCCGCGCGTTTCGCCTTCGACCACGGCCATGACACGGGCCTTGGCGACAAAGGGCGCGCCGGCGAGGACTTCGCCGCCGTCTTTTTCGACGAACAGGACGGTCTCGATCGTCAGCGTCGCGCCCGGCTCGCCGGCCGTGCCGTCGATGGTGGCGAAGCCCCCGGGGGAGACCCGCATCTGACGTCCGCCCGCCTGGATGATTGCGTACATAGTCGGCACCTGTGCAAAGGGGAAAGTGTACATCCGAAGTGGCTCAGTTGTAAAGGGTTAGGGCTGGGGGGAGTGGGCTAGTTTGAAATTGGGGGACACTCGGTAGTGGGCTAGTTGGCACGAAGCCGCAAGCCGAAGTCGCTTCCGTGCTCGAAGTGACTTTCAACGCCTTCACGACTGAACGGGTGTTGCGCCTGGGGCAAAATGACCGAGCAGACGACCTCTTGGCCGGCAATCTGCGCAGTCAGAAACGCTTCTCCGCTCTGAAGGTCCGAGTAGGTGAATTTCACGAGCTTGTCGCTTGGACTCAACTTTGTCCATTCATCTTGCATGATGACCCCGCCTTTTGGCCTGACGGCCCCGCACCTCTTCGAGGCGCGCGCTGACCGTCCGGCGTTCTTCCTGGACCGTTCTTTGAAATTCTTCCGCCTGCTGGCGTAGCCGCTCGACGCGTATGAGTAGGCTCTCGGGCTCACCCGAGAAGGGCGATAATTTCTTCGATGGCCCAGACATGGTCGGTTAGTCCAGCCTCCATCGCTGGCGTCACGCGGAGCGTCTGATGGACACGGGCAAGCTGTCGTAGATGAAGTATGGGCCATTCTGGCATGAACGGACCGAGCCGTCGAACTCAGCGAGTCTCAAACTGACCCACTACCCCCCAGCCGGTAGTGGGTCAGTTTGAATTCTTCAGTTGATTACCCGCGGACTTGCCGGTCAAGTCCAGTACGATTTCCTCAATCGACCGGATACACTCTGGCACGAACGGAGCCGAGCGGACGGTCAGCGGATTTCAAACTGACCCACTACCGGGGATAGTGGCTCAACTTGGGCTCGGCGTCGGGTGACTTGCCAGGCGGTGGGGTAAACAAGACGGCGTGTATCGAGACTTAACGTGACGACGCTCGACGTTCGAGTATGTTCAAGTCGTCAGGCCCGCGTCTCGGAACGCCGTGTACGTCGCGTACCCTCCTGACAGATTCCACGCCCGATATCCGTGCTGTGTCAGGAAGCGCGTCGCGTAGTACGCGCGTTGTCCCACACCGCATGAAATCCAAATGTCCCGGTTCTTCGGCAGCTCAGCGTGGCGGTCGCGCAACTGCGAGAGCGGCAGGTTGACGGCGTTGGGAATGTGCCCGGCGGCGAACTCGTCAGGCTCGCGCACGTCCAGGAGCAACTCGTCGCCGCGGCCGAGCGCCAGCCAGTCCGCAGCGGGCATGTCGCCGTTCAGGACGTTCTCCGCCAGCATGCCCGCAAGGTTGACTGGATCTTTCGCGGCCCCGAACTGCGGTGCATAACACAGTTCGGCAGCGGCGAGATCGTGGACCGTGCCGCTGAACTGGATCGCGGTGGCGATCACGTCGATACGCTTCTCAACGCCCTCACGTCCCACGGCTTGCGCCCCGAGGATGCGGCCGTCGGGCTTCGAGAACAGGAGCTTGAGATGAATCGGCCGTGCGCCAGGGTAGTAGGCGGCGTGGTGGCCGGGGTGCAGATACACTTTCTCGAAATTCGTCACCCCGGCGCGCCGGAGCCCTTTTTCGCTGGCGCCGGTCGAGGCGACGGTCAGGCCCAAGACCCCCACCACGGCCGTGGCCTGCACGCCACGAAACCGGGTCGCGCGCCCAGCGATCGATTCGGCCGCCACTCGACCCTCGCGACTGGCCGGCCCTGCGAGCGGCAGCACGGTCTCCTGCCCCGTCAACACGTCCGGCACTTCGATCCCGTCGCCGACGGCCCAGATGTTCGGATCCGGCGTGCGCATCTGGGCATCGACGACAATGCCGCCGCGCGAGCCGATGGCGAGACCGGCATCCCTGGCCAACGCAATTTCGGGCCGCACGCCGATCGCCAGGATCACGAGATCGGCTGGCAGCCGCGCGCCGTGCTCTGCGACCACCGTCAGGCCGCCGCCAGGGTTCTCGTCGATACGCGCCAGCCCGTCGCCTAGATGAAGCGTCACACCGTTCGTCGCCAGGTGTTCTTTGATGAGTGCCGCCATCTCCGGATCCAGCGGGGGCATGACCTGCGGCAGCTTCTCGAGCACGGTCACGGCAAGGCCGCGATGGACGAGATTCTCAACCATCTCCAAGCCGATGAAGCCGCCGCCGACGACGACTGCCGTTGTGGCGCCCCGATCGCTGATCCACGAACGGATGCGCCGCGAGTCGGGAATGTTTCGGATCGCGAAGACGCCAGCCAGATCCACGCCTGGCAGCGGCGGCCGGATCGGCGCCGCGCCCGGCGACAGGACGAGCGCGTCGTAGCGTTCCGAGCGGCTGGCGCCGCTCCGGAGATCCCGCACGCTGATCACGCGCGTCGAGCGGTCGATGGCCGTCACCTCGGTGTCCGTGTACACCTCGATGTTGAACCGCTGGTGGAACATTTCCGGCGACGCCACGAGCAGCGCGCCCTCGTCCTCGATGACGTTGCCGACGTAATACGGCAGACCGCAGTTGGCAAACGACACAAAAGGCCCGCGGTCAAAGACGGCGATCTCCACCGACTCGTCGAGCCTGCGCAGTCGCGCCGCGCACGACGCGCCTCCAGCGACGCCGCCGACGATGAGCACACGGCGCGGAGGGTTGCTGCGGCGCGAGACAGTCGGGTCAGGAACGGCTTGCTGGCTCATGGGGCACTCCAATCGACGAGGCGCTCAGTCTCGTAGCATACCCGGCTAGAGGCCAGGCCTCCGCGCCAACGCTACCGGTTCGACGAGTCGGGTCAACCCCGGCTGCTCGCGGGCGACTGTTTCACCATCGCCCATCAGCCGATAAGAAACGCGTGATCACCAGCGAATTACTCGAAATCATCGAGTGGAACGACGACTCGCGCGACACCCTGACCTATCGGTATCCCGATCACGATCGGGCCATCAAACGGGGCGCCCAGCTCATCGTCCGCGAATCGCAGGCCGCGCAGTTCGTCTATCTGGGTCAGTTCGCCGACACGTACGGGCCCGGGACGCACACGCTCGTCACCGGCAACATCCCGATCCTGACTCGGCTGAAGGGCTGGAAATACGGCTTCGAGTCGCCGTTCAAGACGGACGTCTATTTCATCACCACGCGCCTGTTTCCCGGGAACCAGTGGGGTACGGCAAACCCCGTCATGTTGCACGACAAGGATCTGGGCATCGTCCGCGTCCGCGCGTTCGGCACGTACGATTTTCGCGTGCGCGATCCAAAGCGTTTTCTCCACGAGGTGGCCGGCACCGACGATCACTTCCGTCTGGACGATTTTTCGAGCACCATGCGGTCGCGCATCGTGAGTGTCTTCTCCGACGCGCTGGCCAACAGCCACCTTCCAGTGGCGGAATTGGCGACGCGATTCACCGAGCTGGGCCAGGCGCTCCTGCCGCTCATCAATCCGGCGCTGACGGAAAAGTACGGGCTCGAGATGACCAGCTTCGTCGTGGAAAACGTGTCCGTGCCGCCCGAGGTGGAGCAGGCGATCGACAAAGGCGCGAGCATGACGGCCATCGGCAACCTGAACGATTACGTGAAATACCAGATGGCCCAGGGGTTCGAGAAGGGCACTCCTGGCACGGTCGGCATTGGCGCAGAACTGGCGGTCGGCATGTCGGTCGCGCAGCAGATCATGAAGCAGCAGGGCGGCCTCGACGCGACGCCTCCGCCCCCAGCCGTGCTGAGCCCGGCGCAGGTGGCCAGCATCCTCAGCGTCCCGGAAGCCGACGTGATCGCGAGCCTGGAAAAAGGCGACCTCAAGGGAAAGCAGATCGGCACTGAGTGGCGCGTGACCCGCACCGCCGTCGATCAATTCCTGCGATCGTAATCGCGCGGGCCGAGCCCTTCGCTCACGCTCAGGACAGGCACGCTCGGCTCCTACCTCAATAACCTGCCCAGCAGGCCGAGCCCCGTCTCGATCAATCCTGGTGGGGAATCAGTGCGGCCAGCCGTCTTGAAGGCCTGCACCAGCGCTTCAATCTCGCTCGGGTCGCTCTGTCCGCGCGGAACCGCCGAGGGCGGTGGCCCATCGGCCGCCTGACGGCCGGACGCTGCCGCCCGGAGTTGCCCGACCGTACGCGCCATCTGCTGCAGGTCCAGCATCGACACCGCCGAGCCGCAGTGCGCGCACACCGAGTCCTTGACCAGGTTAATCGCCGCGCCGCAGTTGGAACAGTTGATCGTCTGAATGTTCTGCCGCAGCTCCTCGAGTTGCTGCGGCGTGAGCGGCCGGACGAAATCCTTCTCCCGCAGAAAATCGACGAACGTGATCAGGCGCCCGTGGCCACTGTCGCATCGCCAGTACTGAAACGGCGTGCTGCGCTGCATGTCGTGCGTCAGAAGCAGGCGCCCGTTGCAGCGCGGGCAGTGGAGGGCGGTTGGAAACAGCGTGGTTGGCCGGTCGGCCGGTTCGCTGATCACTCCGAAGACCTTCAGCGTCGCTCCGGGCGTCAGGCGCAATTCCTCGAAGTGGTCGAACCAGATCGCCCGGCAAACCGAGCACAAGTCGATCTCGATTGTCGTGCCGAGCCGCCCCTCGAATGCGAGGTGCGTCATCTCGGTCGCGCAGCCGGGGCAGTTCATGGCTCGCGTAGCGCCAGCGCAGCCTACTTCAGCAGGACGCGGGTGCCTTTGATCTTCTGGCTGCTGAGCGCGCTGAGGAAATCGGGGACGATGCGGTCCATCAACTCGAAGTAAGACGAGAGCGCCGGCGTATTCTGCTGCGCGTTGTACAGAATCTCCTCGCGGTGCCTCTCCGAGTACATCGTCGCCCCCGTGCGCCCGTCGATGAAGACGAACTTTGGCGCCAGGATGAATCCCTTGCGCTCGACGTAGACGCGCGTCGAAACGACGCGGTGCCGCCCCAGTTGATCCATCACGTCTTGATCGCGGACGACCGGACCGGTGATCGAATGCGGAATGAACAGCACCGTGCCGGTGACGATGAGCGGGTTCTGATATTCCTCGCCGATCTTCTTCCAGTAGGCGACGTTGGCAAAGAGGCGCTCGTACGGCTCGAGATCCTTCTCGTCCCGGATCTGCGGCGGCAGCCCCATCGGCTGCGCCTGGGCCCGCGGGTCGGCGCCGGCCGCGGGAGGGCTGTTGCCGTGGCCCGTGGAGGCCGGCGGCGTGCCGGTCGGCGCCGGCGCGTCCTCGCCGGCGGCCGTCTTGCGCTGATCCTGGGCGATGGCGATGAGCGACATGATGTCGGCGTCGATCACTTTGAGCTGCGATTTGGTGCGCAGCTGGCTGCGGAGCAGACGCACCGTCTCCTGATTCGCATCGATATCGTCGCTACCGCCGGCGACGAAGCCGGCGACGAGCACGCGCTGAAACGCCGACACGTCCAGCTTCGGCTGGATCGGCGTTTCGATCGGGATTTCGAAGAACTCCGGACCGCACGCAAGGGCCAGCGTGGCCGCAAGAGCCGCGAACGCGGCGAGCGCGAGCCGGCTACTTGTCTTTACCGGTGCTGCTCCGGTCATTGATTTCCTTGAACAGGTCGAAGTTCTGTTGAATCTGCGAGTTGTTCGGCTCGAGCTCAAGCGCCTTCTCGTAGGCTTTGCGGGCCTTGACGAGCTGACCCTCGTGCTCGTAGGCGATCGCGAGGTCGTTGTAGGCGGCGGCGTACGTGGGATCGGTTTCGACCGCTTTTTCCCACCGATAAATGGCTTCGCGCCAGAGGCCCTTCTGCGCGACGCTGATGCCGAAATCGACAAGCGCTTTCGCGTCGCTGCGCGCGTCGGCGGCGGCCGGCGACGCCGCGACGGACGCGACCAGGGCAAAGAGCGTCGCAAGGCGGACGGTCATGAAGGGATCGCGGCCACTATACCAGAAAAACAGCAAGGCATGTGCCATGGCTGAAGCGCACAAACGTGCCATTTTCGCGTGATTGTGGCCGCCGGCGCTTACGAAATACGGTGAACGTTGTCCTGCTGCGTCGCGTGAAGAGAACGCGCGCTGTTATAATAAATGTGGAGGTCGAGCCCCCGCGTCTTGAGTCGCGGCGGGCGCGGCCTCCTTCGCTTTTTGGGGCCGCCGCACGTCCGGCATCGGATGCCAGGGGGCGGCCATGTCAGATCTCTCCGACCTCATCGCCTTGTCGCTGCTGCCGGTCTGGCTGTGGCGTCTCATCGGCGAACATCTGCGCGCGGGCGAGCCGCCGTCGGCGGTGCTCGAGCGGCTGCTGGAGCGGTGGGCTCACGAGCCCGGCAAACGCGCCGAGCTTCGCGCGCGTGCCGCGGAGGCCCTGGCGCGGGCGTCGACGGGCAGCATCACGCCGATTCCCTGGAGCGCCGCGGCGTATCCGCCGGCGCTTGCCGCGATCGTCGATCCGCCGCCGGTACTGTGGATGCGCGGCGTCGGCGCCGCGCTCGAGCGGCCGGCGGTCGCCATTGTCGGCTCGCGCGCGGGATCGCCCTACGCGCTCGCGGTCGCCGAGCATCTCGCCGCCGATCTCTCCGCGCGCGGCATCAGCGTCGTCAGCGGCCTGGCGCGCGGTGTCGATTCGGCGGCGCATCGCGGTGCGCTCGGCGGGCCGGGGTCGACGATCGCCGTGCTCGGCTCTGGCGTCGACGTGATCTATCCCCCCGAACATCGCTCGCTGGCGCGCGAGATCGAAGCAAGCGGCGCGATGCTGTCGGAGTTTGTACCGGGGACGCCGCCCCTGCCGATCTTCTTCCCGCAACGAAATCGCGTCATCAGCGGACTGTCGCGCGCCGTGGTCGTGATTGAAGCGGGGGAGAAGAGCGGCTCGCTCATCACTGCGCGCTGCGCGCTCGAGCAGGGGCGCGAGGTGCTGGCCGTGCCGGGCAATGTGCTCAGTGGACGCAACCGCGGCGCCCACGCCCTGTTGAAGGACGGTGCAAAGATCGTCGAGACCGCGGACGATATCTTGGAGGAGCTGGCCATGCCTGCTCCGAACCCCGAGAGGGGCGGAACGGCGTCCAACAGGCAGATGGACCCGATTTTGGCCTGTTTGACGCCCGGCGAGCCGTGCGATCTCGACCGGATTTCGGAAGCGTCGGGCCTGTCGCCGGCGCGTTTGCTGCCGCGATTGTTCGACTTGGAACTGCAGGGGCTGGTGGGTCGGGCGGGCGGCGGGCGCTTCGTCCGGTTTGACAGACCGTGCTAGGGTCTAAATAAGGGCTTAGGAGTCGATGGCAAAAACACTCGTCGTGGTCGAGTCGCCGGCGAAGGCGAAGACCATCAACAAATATCTCGGCCGCGATTACACGGTCATCGCGTCGATGGGGCACATCCGCGACTTGCCGAAGAGCAAGCTCGGCGTGGACGTCGACAACGATTTCGCCGAAACCTACGAACCGCTCGCGTCGCGCAAGAAGGTGATCAAAGAGCTGAAGGACGCGGCGAAGGACGCGACCGACATCTACGTCGCGACCGACCCCGACCGCGAGGGCGAAGCGATCGGCTGGCATCTCGCGCAGGAGCTCGGCGGGAAGAAGCGCAAGATTCACCGCCTGATGTTCAACGAGATCACCAAGAAGGCGATTCAAGAGGCGATCAAGCACCCCAAGACGATCGACGAAAAGATGGTCGACGCGCAGCGCGCGCGTCGCGTCCTCGATCGGCTCGTCGGCTACAAGATCAGTCCGCTCCTGTGGGACAAAGTCCGCCGCGGCCTGAGCGCCGGCCGCGTCCAGTCGGTCGCCTTGAAGCTGGTCTGCGACCGCGAACACGAGATCGAGAAGTTCGTGCCGGAAGAGTACTGGAACCTCTTCGCCCGGCTCGCCGGCCCGCAGCCGCCGGAATTCGACGCGAAGCTCTTCAAGAAAAACGGCGATGCGATCCGTCCGACGAGCGAGGAACAATCCAACGCGATCCTCGCCGACCTCGAAAAGGCGTCGTGGATCGTCTCGTCGGTCACGACCAAGGAGCGCAAGCGCAACCCGGCGCCGCCCTTCATCACGAGTAAGCTGCAGCAGACGGCGCGTTTTCCCGTCAAGAAGACGATGATGCTCGCGCAGCAGCTGTATGAAGGCGTCGAGCTGCCCGGCCTCGGCGTCGACGGCCCGATCGGCCTCATCACCTACATGCGCACCGACTCGGTGCGCGTCGCCGACGAGGCGATCGCCGCCGTGCGCGACCACATCAAGTCGGCCTTCGGCGACACGTACTTGCCGGAGCAAGCCAACACCTACAAGACCAAGTCCGACGCGCAGGATGCGCACGAGGCGATCCGGCCGACCTCGATGCAATACGACCCGGAAACGGTGCGGCCCTATCTCACCCAGGATCAGTATTCGCTTTACCGCCTGATCTGGAACCGGTTTGTCGCGTCGCAGATGACGCCGGCCACCTTCGACGAGACGACGGTGGACGTCGCCGCAGGCGAGTACGTCTTCCGCGTGAAGGGCACCGTGCCCAAGTTCTCGGGCTGGCTGGCGACGTACGCCAGTGTGCCGGACGAACAGGGCCCCGACGGTACAGCTTCCGATGATTCCCGAGCGCGAGAGTCTACGCTCGAGCGCGAGGTCCGGGAGCGAGCCGGGGGTGGGGCCCCGTCGAGCGGAGTGGATGACGTCGACGCGACATCCGGCGTCCTGCCGGCGCTCGCCGAAGGCGACCGGCTGGAGCTGAAGGCGCTGCGCCCGGAACAGAAGTTCACGCAGCCGCCGCCGCGGTTCACGGAAGCGACGCTCGTGAAGGAGCTGGAAGAAAACGGCATCGGCCGCCCGAGCACCTACGCGTCGATCATCAGCGTGCTCCAGGATCGCGATTACGTGAACAAGCTCGAAGGCAAGTTCAAGCCGACGGCGCTCGGCCTCATCATCTGCGATCTGCTCGTCAAGAGCTTCGACGACATCCTCGATGTCGAGTACACGCGCAACCTCGAGGACGATCTCGACAAGATCGAACAGGGCAAGACCACCTACGTGAAGACGCTCGCGGCGTTCTACAAGCAATTCAAGAAGGATCTGACGCGCGCCGGCAAGGAGATGCAGAACCTCAAGGAGGGCATCAAGACCGACGAGATCTGCGACCGCTGCGGAGCGCCGATGGTCATCAAGGTCGGCAAGTTCGGCCCCTTCGTCGCCTGCAGTGCGTATCCGGAGTGCACCAACACCCGCGAACTCGAGAAGAGCGAGCCTGACGCGGAGGGTGGCGCTGAAGCCGAGATCGAGCCGTGCGAGAACTGCGGCAAACCGATGGTCGTCAAGCGCGGACGCTTCGGCCAGTTCCTCGCCTGCACCGGCTACCCGGAGTGCAAGACGACGCGGAAGCTGATCGAGACCAAGGGCGGGCTGAAAGCCGCCAAGCCCGATCAGATTCTCGACGAGAAGTGTCCGCGCTGCGGGTCCAATCTCGTGATCAAACAGGGACGCTTCGGCGAGTTCACCGCCTGCACGAAATATCCGGAGTGCAAGTACGTCAAGCACAAGACAACCGGCGTGGCGTGTCCGAAGGACGCCGACAAGGGCGGCGAGGTCGTCGAGCGCAAGTCGCGCCGAGGCAAGACGTTCTTCGGCTGCTCGAACTATCCCGACTGCGACTTCGTGCTGTGGAACCGGCCGCACGCCGAGACGTGCCCCAAGTGCGGCGCGCCGTTTCTGGTCGAGAAGACGACGAAGAAACTTGGACGCCAGATCCTGTGCAACAACGAAGAGTGCGACTACGCGCGCAGCGAAGAATTAGTTGAAACCCTTGCGTGATTAGGATCGTCGGCGGTGGCTTGGCCGGTTCCGAGGCCGCGTGGCAGGCCGCCTCGCGCGGCGTGCCGGTCACGCTCCACGAGATGCGGCCGGTCCGGCCGACCGCCGTCCACAAGACCGACCGCCTCGCCGAGCTCGTGTGCAGCAACTCCTTCCGCGGCGACAAGCTCGACAACGCGGTCGGCCTGCTGAAGGAAGAAATGCGGCGGCTTGGGTCGCTCGTGATGCGCGCGGCCGAGGCGAGCCGCGTTCCGGCTGGCGCGGCGCTGGCGGTTGACCGCGAGCTCTTTGCGGAGACGATCACCGGCGCGCTCGCGTCGCATCCGCTCGTCACGATCGTCCGCGAAGAGATCCTCGCGATTCCCGACTCGACCGAACGCGATCCGGTGATCGTCGCAACCGGCCCGCTCACGTCAGACGCGCTCGCGGCCGACGTCGCGCGGCTGGTTGGCGGGACTCATCTGTACTTCTACGACGCCATCAGCCCCATCGTGCTCGCCGAGAGCATCGATCGCACGAAAGTGTTTCGTGCGTCGCGCTGGAGTCGAAGCCTGGTGGAACCGGCCGGCCCCGCGTGTGGGGTGGACGATGGGGAAGGGGATTACCTGAACTGTCCGATGACGCGCGAGGAATACGGGCGCTTCTACGACGCGCTCGTCCACGCGGAGTCGGCGACGGTCCACGATTTCGACAAAGAGCGGTTCTTCGAAGGCTGCCTGCCGATCGAGGTGATGGCGCATCGCGGCGTCGACACGCTGCGCTTCGGACCGATGAAACCGGTGGGGCTCGTCGATCCGCGGACGGGACGCCAGGCGTACGCGGTCGTCCAGTTGCGGCAGGACAACCTCGCCGGCGATCACTTCAGCCTCGTTGGATTCCAGACGCAAATCAAATGGGGCGATCAGGCGCGCGTGCTGCGGCTGATTCCGGGGCTCGAGTCCGCCGAGTTCGTCCGCTTTGGCATGGTGCACCGCAACACGTACGTCAACGGACCGGACGTGCTCGCCGACACGTGGCAGGTGCGCGCGCGGCCGTCGCTGTTCTTTGCCGGGCAGATGTCGGGCGTCGAAGGGTACGTCGAGTCGGCGGCGTCGGGACTTGTGGCGGGACTGAACGCCGCTTCGCTCGCGAGCGGCGCGGCGGCGTCCGCGGCGCCGCGGACGACAGCGATCGGCGCGCTGGCGTACTACGTGTCGCACGCGGACCCGGTGCATTACGAGCCGTCGAACATCACGTTCGGCATCATGCCGCCGCTGGCGAACCCGCCGCGCGACAAGATGCGGCGCAAGCTGGCGCTGGCGGAGCGCGCGCTCGCCGACCTCGACGCATGGATGGCGCGCGACGGGCTCGCCAGGGGCCGCACGACGGTCGGCTCGGCCCTGGATGCGGACCAGCCGTGACGACCGAGCTCAAAGAGTTTCTGCGGTTCCTCCAGTTGAACAGAAACGTGTCGCCGCACACGGTCCGCGCGTACGAGAGCGACCTGTCGCAGTTTCTCGCCCATGCCGCGCTCGCGGCGGGCGTGAAACCGGGCGCACTCACTCCGGCCCAGCTCGATCGCGCGGCAATCCGCGGCTTCCTCGCCGCCACGCACAAGCGGGGCCAGGCGCGGGCGACCTCCGCCCGCAAGCTGGCGGCGATGCGGACGTTTCTCCGATATCTGAGGCGCGAAGGATTGCTGGCCGGCGATCCGGGCGCGCTCGTGCCGACGCCGAAGCGGGAGGTCCGCATGCCCGCGCATCTCTCCGAAGACGAGATGTCGCGCCTCATCGCGGCGCCGGCCGACTCGCCGCTCGGGCGGCGCGATCACGCAATCCTGGAGCTGTTCTACGCGTCAGGCCTGCGCCTGAGCGAGCTGGTCGGCCTCGACGTCGAGGATCTCAATCTAACCGCGAAGATGGTCCGCGTCCTCGGCAAAGGCGGCAAGCAGCGCATCGTTCCGTTCAACAACAGCACGGCGACGGCGGTGCGTGCATATTTGAAGGACCGTGAGCTGCTGGTGGGGCAGGCGCCGAGTCGGACGGGTCCGCCTAAAGGCGGGCACTACAAACGAGTTCAAGACAGCGCGCGCCGCGACAACGCGAGAGATCCGTTGTTCGTGAATTACCGCGGCACGCGGCTGACGGTCAGGAGCGTGGATCGTCTCGTGCGTCGTCACGTGGCGTCGTGCAGCACCCGCATGGGGATCAGCCCCCACGCGCTGCGCCACTCCTTCGCGACGCACTTACTGCAGCGCGGCGCCGACCTCCGCGCGATTCAGGAGCTGCTCGGCCACGCGCGCCTCAGCACGACGCAGCGCTACACGCACGTCGACGCGGCCCAGCTGCTCGCGGTGTACCGCAAGAGTCATCCGAGGGCTGGGCGGTAAATTCTATGACGCTGCCGCCACCGGATGCACCGGCGCGGGGGCGCTGCGCCGGCCGCGGGGGAACTCGATCCCGAGCGTCTTGATTTTGTAGTTCATCACCCGCGGGCTGATCGACAGGAGCTCCGCGGCGTCCTTCTGCACCCAGTTCGACATTTTCAGCGCTTCGACCAGGGCGTGACGCTCGATGTCCTCGAGCGGAATGCCGGTCGGCGGAATCTTGACGACCGCCGCCTGATCCCGTCCGCCGGACGCGCCCGGCACTTCGCCGAGCCGCAGATCGATCGCCCCGAGTGCGCGCCCCTCGGTGAGGAGCATCGCCCGCTCGATCGTGTTCTCGAGCTCGCGGATGTTGCCGGGCCAGTTGTAGCGCATCAGCATCTTCTGCGCGTCCGGATCGAGGCCGTCGATCTTCTTCTTCAGCTCGGCGGAGAACTTCCGGATGAACGTGTCGGCGAGCGGGACGATGTCGTCCTTGCGGTCGCGCAGCGGCGGCATCTCGATCGACACGACGTTCAGCCGGTAGTACAGGTCCTCGCGGAAGTGCCCATCCTGCACCATGGCCGACAGGTCGCGGTTGGTCGCCGCGATCAGGCGGACGTCGACCCGCAGCGTCCGCGTGCCGCCCAGCCGCTCGAACTCGTGCTCCTGGAGCACGCGCAGGATCTTGGCCTGCGTGCTCGGCGACATGTCGCCGATCTCGTCGAGGAACAGCGTGCCGCCGTCGGCCTGCTCGAAGCGGCCGATGCGCTGCTTGTCGGCGCCGGTGAAGGCGCCCTTCTCGTGCCCGAAGAGCTCCGACTCGAGGAGGTTTTCCTGGAGCGCGGCGCAGTTCACCTTCACGAAGTTGCGTGACGCGCGCAGCGAGTTGTGGTGCGTCGCGCCCGCGATGAGCTCCTTGCCGGTGCCCGTTTCGCCGCGGATGAGCACGGTCGTGTTGCTCTTGGCGACCTTCTTCACGATGTCGAGCACGCGCTGCAGCGCGGCGCTCGATCCGACGATCTTGTCGAACTCGTAGAGGTCGCTCTGCGCGCCGCGGAAATACTCGAGCTCGTGCTTGAGGCGCCGGATCTCGAGCGCTTTCTCGATCTTGACCTCCATCTCCTCGATCTCGAACGGCTTCTGCACGTAGTCGAAGGCGCCGATCTTCATCGCCTCGACGGCGGTGTTGACCGATCCAAACGCCGTCATCAGGATCACGGCTGTGGTCGGATGCATCGCGCGCGTCGTGCGCAGCACGTCCATGCCGTCGCTACCGCCCATCTTGAGGTCGCTCAGGACCACGTCGAAGTAGCTGTCGTGCAGCCGCTCGATGGCGGCGTTGCCGTTCGATGCCTCTTCGACCTCGTGCCCGGCCTCGGTCAGCCCGCGGGCCAGGCCTCGGCGGAGCGCGTCGTGATCGTCGGCGATAAGAATGCGACCCATCTGTCTACCTTTCTACTTGAACCACCCGCTGGCGTTCGCGACCGGCAGTGTCACTCTGAACCGCGTGCCGGTCTCCGGACTGCTGTCGAGATCGATCTGCCCGTCGTGCGCGTCCACGATCTTCCTGACGATCGCGAGCCCCAGCCCCGTGCCCTGAGGCTTGGTCGTGAAGAACGGATTGAAAATCCGATCCGTCAAATCCGCCGGCACGCCGGGCCCGTTGTCCGACACCTCGATGACCACGGTGGGCGTCGAGGCCTGGGCCTGCGCGAACGCCGGCTCTTCGTCGATCGAGCCGACCGTCGCCGCGATCGCGATCCGGCCCTTGCCGTCCAGCGCGTCGAAGGCGTTCGCGACGAGATTGATGAACACCTGACACAGCTGATGCTGGTCGACCTCGAGCATCGGCAGCTGCTTCGCAATCTGCAGGTCGACGACGACCTCGCCACGCGCCGCCTTCGACTCGGCGAGCGTGATCGCCTGATGCAGAACCTCGGCCACATCGGTGCGCTCGACCTGCAGCCGGATCGGCCGTACGAATTCGAGCATCTCGACGACGATCGCGTTGGCCAGCTTCGCCTCGCTGATGATGTCGGCCAGAAGCGACTGCGCGTCCTTCGAGGCCGGCACCTGACGCCGCAGCAGGCCCGCCATCACTTCGATCCCGGCGAGCGGATTCTTCAGCTCGTGGGCGATGCCCGCCGCCATCTCGCCGAGCGAGGCGAGGCGATCGCGCAGCCGCTCGCGCTCTTCGAGCTGCTCGACGCGGGTCAGATCCTTGAAGAACATCACCGCGCCGACCGGCCGGCCGGTGTCGTCCTTTACCTGCGACAGCGTGTAGCCAATCACGCGATCCACATCCTTGAGCCGCAGCTCGACGCGGTTCGGCAGATGGCTGAGCTCGAACGCGCTCGCGAGCGCGCGGATGATGTCCGGCCGCCCCCGCAGCACCTCGGTGAAGGGCCGGCCCGAGTCTTCGTCGGCGCGCGTCAGCGAAAAAATTCGATACGCCTCGTCGTTCATCAACGCCAGCGAGCCGTCCCGGCGGATGGCGATCACGCCGTTGCGCATGCTGCTGACGATGTGGCGGAAAAACCGGTCGTCGGGCAGCCCGGCCCGGCGGGTAACGGCCCGCCTGGGAGTCGAGGGGGTGCCACGGCGCGCGCGCGCGTCACGTTGCTGAGTCATGTAGCCATGTCGGCGCGCAGCGTTCTCGTCCGTCAGCTCTTCCGGAAGAGGGGCAAAGGGTATGCCCGTGAGGAAGGGTCAGAAAGGCCAGAAATGCCGCCGAAATCCGTTGGAATGACGGACAGAGAGCCTAAAAATAATAACACAATTGTAATCAGATGACAGATTTGTTCGGCGGTCAGGCTTTGGACGCGTTGGCGGTGTCGGCGGCGTTTTGCAGTTCTTCCCACTGGTGCATCAGTTCGCCGACCTCCCACATCAGCGCCTGATGCCGATCGATGACGGGCTGAGCGGCCCCGCGGTCCTCGAAGAACCCAGGCGCCGACATCGAGGCCTCGACGTCGCGGATCGCGTTTTCGCACGCGGCGATGCGGGCCTCGAGATCCGCGAGCCGCTCCAGCCTCGCGCGCGAGGCTTTCTCGCGCTTGCGCGCGTCGGCGTCGGCGCGTTTCTTCTGCTCGCGCGGTGCAGGGACGGGGACGGGGGCCGGTGTGACTGCCCGACGTCCTGCCTTTCTGCCTTCCTGCCGTTGTTGTATGCCGTCCTGCCGTCCTGCCTTTTTGCCATCCTGCAATTCGTGTTGTGGATGCTCCTTGTGCCACAGGAACTCCGCGTACGTGCCCGGATAGACGATGGCCTGGCGCTCGCCGACCTCGATGATCTTGGTGGCCAGCCGCTCGACGAAGTAGCGATCGTGCGACACGAACACGAGCGTGCCGCCGTAGTCGATGAGCGCGTCGAGCAGCACTTCCTTCGAGTCGAGATCGAGATGGTTGGTCGGCTCGTCGAGCAGCAGCACGTTCGACGGCCGCAGCAGCATCCGCGCGACCGCCAGTCGCGTGCGCTCGCCGCCCGACAGCACCCGCACGCGCTTGTGGACATCGTCGCCCGAAAAGAGAAAGCCGCCGAGGATGTTCCGGATCGCCGGCACCATGTCGTTCGGCGAGCCCGAGGCGAGCGTTTCGTAGACGGTCGGCGCCGGATCCATGCGCGTCGCTTCGTCCTGCGCGAAGTACTGCATCACGACGTGATGCCCCTCGACGCGGGCGCCCGCGTCGGGCGCTTCTTCGCCCGAGAGCATCCGCATCAGCGTCGATTTTCCCGCGCCGTTGTGGCCGACGAGCGCGATGCGATCGCCGCGCTCGATGTGCAGGTTGAGATCCGCGAAGACGACGATCTCGCCGTACGCCTTGCGCATGTGGGTCAACTCGAGCACCGTGCGTCCGCTTTTGCCGCAGGTCGGAAAGTTGAAGCGGATCTTCTTGCGCTCGGGCGGCACCTCGATGGGCACGACTTTCTCGAGCATCTTGATCCGGCTCTGCACCTGCGACGCTTTCGTCGCCTGATAGCGGAACCGGTCGATGAACATCTTGACACGGGCGACCTCTTCGTCCTGCTCGCGCTTGGCCTTGCGCAGCGTCTGGATGCGCTCGTGATGCTCGATGAGATAGCCGCTGTAGTTGGTGTGGTAGTCGGTCAGCGTGCGCAGCGTGAGATCGGCGATGCGGGTCACGACCGCGTCGAGAAAGAAGCGATCGTGCGAGACGAGAATCACGGCGTACGGATACGCGACGAGGAAGCTCTCGAGCCAGTTG
>JADGOC010000160.1 GCA_017883165.1 Acidobacteriota bacterium | reverse complement strand
CCGGTACCGGTAAAGCTCCCACCGGGAGCTGGCCGAGTGGACGATTTTTTGTCGATAAAGAGGAGCATGCATGACGTGGAAGCGGTCAGCGCTCGTCGGATTCGTACTTTTCGCGCTCGCGGCGGCGTTGAGTCTGTGGCTGCCCATGTCCTCGGACACCCGGTCGCAGCCGGCCGTGGCGATGGCTCCCCCGACGAGTTCTTCAAGCTCGCACTGACGGATGCGGAGAAGCGCCCCGTTCCCTAGCGCGGCCAGAGCCAGCCGAACGTGCCGGCGGTGAGCGCGGCGTAGATGACACCGTCCACCGTCGCCTTGATCGTCGTGCTCCACGCGCGGCGGTACCAGATCGACATCTGCCACAACGCGACCGCGTAGCCGATGAAGGCGGTGATGCCAACGAACCTGAAGACTGATCGGTACGGGGCGCCGACCGGCAGCGCGTGCACCGCCACGTACGCGGCGAAGGTGCCGACAGCGATGAGGTAGAGGAACCAGAGGCCGAGGTTCCTGCCCATCGACATCTGGCCGTTCGGCATCACGGTGAACATCGCGACCGGCCCCTTTTTCATCTTCTCGGCGAACTCGGGCGATCCCATCTCCTTCCGGCTCGAGGGCCGCGGCACGAGGTAGTCGCCAGGCGGGATGGCGAGCGGGCGCAACGCGTCCATCACCTGATCCTGGTTCGCGAGCTTCGGATAGTCGCTTTTGTGCCAGGGCGACATCATGTGGATGATGGAGCTCACGACGAACACGATCACCGACGACAGCAGAATCGGGAGCCACAGCGCGACGACCGCAGCCATACGAGCCTCCTCTCAAGGGGTTATGGTGCCGGGGATTCTACGCCAAACCCCCGGATGAACGGTTCGTGTAACATCTCGGGGCGCATCGTTCAAGGAGGAGTCATGGCTGTTCGACGGCTCGGTATCGTCTCGATGGCGCTCGCGCTGGCGGCCGCGGTGCCGGCTGCGGCGCAGGAACATGAGCACGCGGGGATGGCCGGCGAGAAGCTCGGGACGGTGCATTTCGCCACCTCCTGCAGCGCCGCCGCGCAGCCGCAGTTCGATCGAGCCGTCGCCCTCATGCACTCGTTCGAGTTCGGTCCCGCGATCGAGGCGTACAGCGCGGCTGCGACGGCCGACTCGGGTTGTGCGATGGCGCACTGGGGCATCGCGATCAGCCGCTGGGGCAATCCGTTCGTCGCCGGCCAGCGACCCGCGCCCCAATTGCAGCAGGGTCTGGAGGCCATCGGGCGCGCGAAGCAGGCCGGCGCGAAGACGGAGCGTGAACGAGACTATATCGCCGCCGCCGAACGGCTGTACGCCGATTACGACAAGACGAGCCAGCGCGACCGGGTCGTCGCCTACGAACACGCGATGGCGGATCTCTCGTCGAAGTACCCGGAGGATCGCGAGGCGTCGATCTTCTACGCGCTCTCGCTGGCGGCGTCGGCGCTGCCGAGCGACAAGACGTACGCCAACCAGCTCAAAGCCGGCGCCATCCTCGAGAAGATCTTCATCGAGGAGCCCGACCACCCCGGCATCACGCACTACATCATTCATAGCTACGACGTCCCGCCGCTCGCGCCGCGCGCCGTGACCGCGGCGCGGCGGTACGCGACGATCGCGCCGTCAGCCCCGCACGCGCTCCACATGCCGTCGCACACCTTCACCCGCGTCGGCTCCTGGCAGGAATCGATCGACACCAACATCGCATCCGCCGCCGCCGCCCGGCGGGATCACTCCATCGCCGAGGAGCTGCACGCGACCGACTATCAGATGTATGCGTACCTCCAGACGGCGCAGGATACGGCCGCGCGAAAGATTCTCGACTCGCTCCCCGAGATCTCGTCGCACTTCGATCCCAATGCCGTGGGATCGGCCGCCCCGGGCTCGGCCGGGATCTTCGCGCTCGCGGCGATTCCGGCGCGGTACGCGCTCGAGCGCCAGGCGTGGGCCGAGGCGGCGAAGCTCCAGCCGACGGCCAGCGCGTTTCCCTACACCGAAGCGATGACCTATTTCGCGCGGGCGCTCGGCGCGTCACACGTCAAGGATCTCGAGACGGCGCGGTCGGCGATCGCCGCGCTGCAGCAGATTCGCGACCGGCTCACGCAGTCAAACGAAGCTTACTGGGCCGAACAAGTGGAAATCGAACGCCGCGGCGCCGCCGCGTGGACCGCGCTCGCGGAAGGCCGGAACACCGAAGCGCTCGCCATCATGCGCTCGGCGGCGGAGCTGGAAGACGGCACCGAGAAAAACGCGGTGACGCCAGGGCCGATTGCGCCGGCGCGCGAACTGCTCGGCGAGATGCTGCTGCAGATGCACGAGCCCGCGCTCGCGCTGAAGGAGTTTCAGGCGACGCTCACGAAGGAGCCGAACCGGTTTCGCGCCGTCTACGGCGCCGCGCACGCCGCGGCGCTGGCCGGCGATCGCGCGACGGCCGCGACCTACTACGATCAACTGGTGAAGATCTGTGCGCGCGCCGATCAGCCGGGCCGGCCGGAGTTGGCGGAAGCACGGAACAAGCCGTCAGGACAATGACCGCCGGCTGAACGCGATCGGCCCCGCCAGCCGCAGCACGCCGCCGATCCGGCTGAACCAGTCGAGCGCGCCACCGCGCGAGGTCGACGGCGCCGCCTCCCCCAGCCGGGCGAACCGAGTCCGATGCGGTTGCCGCCCAGACACGGCCGCCAGCGCGATCACTTCGAAGACCGGGACGAACGCAAACGAGATCGCGCCGTCGGCGATCAGCCGCATCAGCGGCAAGTTTATCGTGGGACGCCGGAAAGCGAGCCTAGCCCCGGTCTGGCTCGAAGTTGGCACCGGGCAGCAATCGCGATCCAGCGTCGCCATGTGGTCAAACCATGTTCTGCCTGCGCCAGGACACCGGGCGGCCGATTCAGCCAGTCTGAATCCCGCCGGCCGCCACGCCACTGAGTCCGTCGACCGGGAGCACGGCGACGTTCGACGACAACCATCGATGGCACGTCGACTAATTCGGTCAATTCCTGCATGTGCGGTGTATCGGTGGCAGCGCGGCCGAACAGCAGCGATCTCGGGCAACGCGTCCTCAGTCCCCGGTTCCCCCATTCAGGGTTAAGAGCGTGATGGCTGGCGTACGACCGCGTTCGAAGCGCTGTACACGCCGTGACCACCGACCTGAGCGGCGGCGCCTTAACCGCGTTCGGCGAGCATAATTTGGGTGGAGTGCAACTACGCGTGAAGTTTCTCGTGGGCAGCTAGTGGAAGCTACGCCCGCCGAACGAGCTTGAGCGGATCGGCGAGGGCCAGGCGCAGAGCCGACTCGTCAACTGAGGACGACGCGTCAACGCCGCGCCCATCACGGTGCGGCTCAGTCGGGTCAGGGAATAACGTCAGGAACTCGCGGGGCAGTGGCTCTGCGTCGACTCCGATCAAGCACAGGTTTTCGAAATCGAGCCAAAAGCCGGCCGTGAAAAGAAGGTACTTGTCAGCCGCTCCGATGACTTGGGCGAGTCGCAGGCCCTGATTTCCCCATCACAGGCCTCAATTCATCTGGCACTCCTCTTGCCTCGGAGGTGCAAGTGCGCATTCTCCCATGGCGCCCGCCTCGCTCGACTCACTCGGAAACGGTTGCGCAGATTCTGTCCCGCGCGATTGGCGAGTACGCGGGCCGCGCACGCTATCACCCGCGTGGGTATACCTGGTTGAATCCGACCTTATCGCGCGCCGTCGGAAAGGTGGTCGAGCTGCAATTTGAAGGGATCGCATCGCCAGAGGAACCATTCGCCGGACAAGCGCTGTATCGCGAACGAGGACCGCAAGGTCTCCTCGGCGGATGGCTGATTCCGGAGCAGGACGTCCATTTCTTCAACTGATCCGATGCGTCCGCAAACGAATTCGACGTCGGCACGATCGTGGTTTGGTGACGCGGCCTTTCTTGCCTTTGTCATCGTGCAGATTGCGGACGGGTTGTTGACCTACCGAGGAATCGCCGCTTTCGGGATCGGCATCGAAGCCAATCCGTTGGTCGCGTGGTACGCGGGCACATTCGGAATCGGTCTGTCGCTCGTCGCGATCAAGCTGGTCGCGGTGACGTGCGGGTCGGTGCTCCACCTGAACGCGATGCACCGCACGCTTGGCGCGCTGACACTGGTATATGTGGCTGCGGCGGTGTGGCCGTGGACGCGCGTGCTCGCGAGCGTGTAATGAAGTTGCGGCTGTGAACTGGCTCCGACCGATAGTGGCGTTGCTCCCTCGGCGCCAGACAAATGCCTGAAATAGCGGGCAGAAGGCGAAGGCTGCAGAACCCCCTGTTCTGAGCGCCCCGCGCCGAAGGGAACGCCCTGATACCGCCCATCGAAACGCCCGTGACTGGGAGCATGGCAGAGACGCCAAGTAAACGATAAGTCAGAAATGCGAATGAATTCGACGCCGAGCTATCGGGTGGCTATCAATGCCGTTATTTAAGCTACCTGTGTGGTGCCGGGGGCGGGAATCGAACCCACACGCCCCTTGCGGGACCCAGGATTTTAAGTCCTGTGCGTCTGCCAGTTCCGCCACCCCGGCGTAAGTGCTAAATGGTAGGTGCTACACAACTTCGCGTCAAACACGCATGAGGCTCGAACGTGGCGAGGGGCCACGAAAGGGGCCACGGCATCATCGCCCAACAACCTTCATCAGCTTGCGCGCTCGGTGTGCCGCGTTCTTCATAATCGCCTTCTTCACGGCAGCTTACTTTATATAGTAAAGTACTTGCCGTTTGGTTACTTCCAGCGAAATCAGTGACCGACAAGCCGGAAAGGAAGTGATGCCGTGCGTGCTCAGCAAATCAACCGGGTTAGCTCCATAGGGCTAATCGTCCTGTCTCTTACAGCATTCGTGACCGTGCTGCTCGGGATGGTGTTGCCTGCCGTGCTGAGCGGGCATATTCCACCGCCCCAACCGGACGAAGGCACCAGCGCACATATTTTTCAGCTGTCAATCGTGGCGCTGGTGCCAGTGGGTTTGCTCTTCCTCGCCACGGCGGATTGGACGCAGCCTGTGCGAAGCGTGCGGCGACTGGCATTTCCAGCCGCGGCTGTGGTTCTGGCGTTTGGCATCCTCTACTACTTTGAGAAGTATTACCCTGCGCACCACGGATAGCGGCTCGGGTCGAGAACCCCCTCAGGCAGCAGTTCACGGACACCTAGAAGCGTCACCTACACGGCGGACGCCAACACGTCGCGCAACAGCAGGCGAACGAGTTGAGAGACGGTGCGCCGTTCCCAGTCAACGCGGAGCGCGAGCGTGCGGCATCTCGTCTTCAGTCAGACGGAATGACACGGTTCCTGATGCGGATGGTGTGAGCGGCCGATTGGTCGGTGCGTCCACGCCAAATGGGTAATCGCTTCGTCTTTCACGCGCGATGACCGGCAAACAGCGGCGACGAATTGGGGCGTTTGCCGGCACGTTGGCGACTCTGATATAAACAGGGGTTCACATTTTACGACCTTATTCGCGGAGGCACTCCACGTGTCCGACAAGTTGAATCCCGGGGCGGAGCATCGCCCCACCTCCATCGAAGCCCCCACCGGCAACGATGCGCTGTCCATGGTTGAACTCGAGACTGTACTCGCCACTGACCGTGAAGGACTCCCGCGCGGCTATCACATGCGCGCCGACCGGCACTACGTCGAACAGTTGGCCTCTCCGTCAGCAGCCCTTCCCGTCCGCATGGTGCCCGTCAGTCAGATCGACTCCGATGGCACTCTCTCGCGGAACGACCTGCGGCCTCTCGTGGAGTCCGTTCGCTTGTACGGCATCGTCCACCCACTGTTGGTCCGACGTCAGGATTCGCGATACGCAGTCGTCGCCGGCCGAAAGCGCCTGGCGGTCGCCCAAACTCTGGGGCTCCCAGCCGTGCCCTGCTTCGTGCACGACATGGACGAGGCCCAGGCCGCCGCGCTCGAAGCCGCTGACAATCTGAGCGTCGGGGTGTTGGCTCGGGAGGAGCCGACGTGGCCGCACGCCTTCGCTGTGCAGCAAATGGTGGCCGATCATCTGACGACGATTCGCGCCTGCGCTGACATGGTGGCCCGTGGCGTTCCCGCGATGAATCGTTCGATGCTTGAGCTCATCAGGGCCCACTCCTGGCGGGCCGCCCGGTTGGTTGATGCGCTGGATCTGATCGCGAACGCGCCGGCCTCCCCAGGTCGCGACCGCGCGCTGCCGACCATCGTGGACGAGGTGATCGATGGATTCGGCCCCGAGAGTCGGCTGAACGGCATCACCATTCGCGCGCACGTCCGCGAGGATCTGTCGTCCAGCGGCTTGAACGACCGCGAACTGCTGGCAGGGCTCTCGGGCGCGCTTCTGGCGACGCTGCCGCTGGTCGAGCAGGCCGTGCGGCCGACCGTTGTTGTGAGGGCCTCGAATGCGGGTCCGGGCACCGTGGTGTTGGAGGTGATCCAGTCGGACGTGCCGGTCACGAAACGGTTCGCGAGTCAATTCTTCGAGGATGAGGCCGCGACGGACCGGCCGGGCGGCTACGCCGCCGCGGCGGGCGCGTTGGCCGCTAAGGCCGTCGCGGAGCGCCACGGTGGAGAGGCCAATTTCGAGGCGGTGCCCAACGGGTGCCGGCTCGCGATTGTGCTCGTCAGACGTTCATGACTGAGACGACGCGAACTCCACGACGCGCAATCTCGGCACGGGTGGTTGCCGGCGATCGTTTGTCCGCACGGGGCTGCGCGCCATTCAGTTTCCCCTGCAACCTGACTGCGCCCAGCCGCGTTTATCATGACAGAGGCGGCAAATCCAGCCTATGTTTCGCACGTGGTAGCTCTTCAATCAGGTAAACTGGCGTCGGCCCATCGCATTTCTCTGTCCGGCATCGCCTCGAGTATTGCCTGTTTTCGAACGTCCGGAATCCCCGGTCGGTCGAGGCAGGCCCGGGTCGGCTCGAAGCAAGAGCCCGATTTTCGTTCATCTTTGGAAGGAGACGACATGTTCGCAAAGACGCTGGTCACGATCGCCGTTGCGATAACTGTGGGCACCCCCTTGCACGCGCTCGCGGCGGCCTTCAACGCCAAACCCGGCGCGTGGGAAATGACCATAAGCACTCTGGTCGCCGGCAATCTGATCCCGCCGGAAGCGCTCGCGAATTTGCCCCCCGAAAAACGGGCCCAGATCGAAGAAACCATGAAAGCACGGGCAGGCAAGCCCAGCACTCATACGTACAAGACTTGCGTGTCGCAAAAGGAGCTCGATCAGGACAACATCCTCAAGTCTGAGAACGATGACAGCAAGTGCACTCGGAAAGTCCTGTCGAAATCCGCAACCAAGATCGTGGTGGAGCAGACCTGCCCGGCACCGCGCGCCTCCACCTCGCAGATGACGATCGAAGCCACGACGCCCGAAAACCTCACGGTCACCATTGACAGGGTGCAGGGCGGCGCGAGTGGCAAGGTTCATGTGGACATGAAGGGGCACTGGCTCGGCGCAAGCTGCGCCGGAATAAAAGAAAAAGACTGACGAATGTCTGTGGACGAATCGCATTTGTCCTGACCCGACACGCTGGCCGAGCTTCCTAAGCGCCGACCGCGACGACGTTATCAGCGTCCTCCGGCGGAGAACCGCCTGAGTTCCAAGCCACGAGATTTGCCGCGCTTCATTCCAGAAGAGGTGGGAATGATGACTCAGACCTCCCGTGTCCCCTCCGAGAACATCGAAAGCGCGAACGAGTACGTCGGCCTTCTGGCGCCCGGTGATCACAAACTTAGCCCTTGTGCTTTTTAGGACGTTGCGGTACCACTGTGCCATGAGCACCATGCTTCCCCTTCCGCGCGCCGCACGGGTTCTGCTGCCAATCCCCATCAGCTACCGTCGCGCGGGCGAGGACGACTGGTTTCCGAGTCGCGTGCAGAACATCAGCGAATCGGGCGTCCTCTTCGGGCCCACCGAGCTCGAGCCGGGGACACCAGTCGAAGTGATGTTCTCGCCGCCGGTGCCGGTCGGCTCGCTCGCACCCGGCAAGCAGGTGTGCGTGGCCGAAGTGGTCCGGGCCGCGGAACTGGGCGTGGTCGCGGCACGCTTCGAGGAATGCCGCTTTGTCCTAGAAGCTTGACGACGGGCGAAGATCGAAGATCGACGAAGGGCGCGCCTGCCGCTCGTGGCTGAATCTTGTTGAGCGCTGGTTTCTCGAGGTCACGGGTGTGTGGATCCGCCGAGGCACGTTTACCAGCGTGCCGGCCCTTGAGCGCGCTATCAATCAATATCTGCATCACCACAACGAGCAACCGAAGCCGTTCATTTGGATTAAGGATGCGGACATAATCCTCACCAAAATTGGCCGGTGTAAAGAAGCGTTGAACTCACCAGACTAGATCGCCCCATCGTGAATTTAGAGAGAAGACAAGTATGGAAGACTCCAAGCGTCGGTTGCTTTGGCACGGAATGTTCTTGTTCCTGCTCGGTCTCCTCACAGGCTTTGTCGAACAGAAGTTCAGTAACGTGAGGTTTATGAACCCTCACCGTGCGGGGCCGCCTCGTCCGAGGCTGCGCGGTGACCGTCC
>JADGOC010000159.1 GCA_017883165.1 Acidobacteriota bacterium | reverse complement strand
GATCTGGATGGACTGCCACGACGCGAAGAGCTACTCATCCTTGTCTTGAATCTCGTCGATCGTGTCGGAGGCGCCTTCGAGCGTTTTGTGGAGTTCCTCAAGCTTCTCGGGGGCGTCGGCCTCGGGGTCGTCCTGGAGTTCTTCCACAACTATAGAGGCGTCGTCCAGGTCGGCTGAGACTTTGTCGAGTTTACGTGATGACATAAGGAGATTCCTCGGTGGCTGCGCGCCTGCTCTGCAACGAATCGATCATATCCATTCGGTGAGGTCTTTGATATGGGTCGGGGTCGGTTCAGCCAAATCGTTTTCCTTTGCACTTTTTGCATGCAGATGCGGCGTTCTTACGTGCAAATCTGTCAAAAAGTCCGGACTGCTGAGGTTCATCTTTCATCGGTCGCTGAGTGATGGCGGGCGCCGTGCTCAGCGCGCCGCAGGCTGTGGTTGGCCGGCATTAGCGTGTAGCGCCGTCGGCGGCGTCACAGGCGCGCTGGTCGGCATCGGCATTCCCGAGTACAAGGCGAAGCGCTACGAAGGACGCGTGACCAACCGACCGGCAAGCCGTTGCTGTACCTCGTCCGCAAGACCAAAGACAAGAACTGGAAAACGACGTTGCGTCCGAATGAGCGACGGAAGCTCCGCTGCGGCGAAAAGCACTTCAAAGGTGCGCTCGGTGTCGATTACAAGGTCGTGACTGAAGCATCCGAGCTGCCGTAATGGATCGCCACGCCGGCTTCGTCTTCGAACCGTCCGTACTAAAATGGGCACGCGAGGAAGGCCGATAGAACGCCCACGGGAATGCTTTGCATCTTCCGAAGCAAGCGAAATAGTCAAGGTGTGATTTCGCCAGGGAGGCGCGGCTCTGGCTCCCGTCGGCCGTCTTGACCACGGTCCACGGCTCGATCACCGCCTCGAACTCCACGAGCGTCTTGTCATCGGCCATTCAGTCCTCCGTCTTCAGCTCCGGGAACGCCGCCAGCCACGGGTTCTCCGGCGCCGCAGCGGCCTGACGCCGACGGATCTCGTCGGCACGCCAGCTCACGGCGGTCCCGAGTTCGCGGTGGCACCGGCGACACACCATGAGCCCCTCGCCAGGCGGCGTCGTGAAAAACTCTTCCCACGGTGGGAGGAGTTTCCCCCGCGACAGCTGAACCCCTCGCTCCGTCCCGGCGATTCGTGCGCGATCCAGTTTCAGACACTACGGGATCAGTTGTCTGCAGCAGTCGGCACACGTGCCGCGGCAGGCGTGATTCTCTTCTTCACTATGCATCGGCCGTCCTCGCGCCGATGGCGATTGCCGCCGTCGGGAGAGGCCGGGTTCTTCGGCAGCATCTCGTCAATTCAGACGATGTGGTGCGGCCAGTGCGCGCGTGCGCGCTCGATCGTGTTGGTCATCTCGCGGGCGATCTCCGGCGTATCGGGCGCGCCGGCGCACAGAATGATCACGTCTTCGCGTAGCCAGCCGGGTCTAGTCGTTGCCAGCGGCGGCCCCAACCCGCGGCCGCTGACGGTGGCCCTGTGCGACAAAGTCGAACCGATCAAGGTTCATGACCTTGTCCCACGCGGCGACGAAGTCGCGCACGAACTTCTCCTTGCCGTCGTTCGATGCGTAGACCTCCGCGAGTGCGCGAAGCTGGGCATGCGCACCGAAGACGAGGTCGGCGGCCGTGGCGGTCCACTTCACCTTGCCCGACGTGCGGTCGCGACCCTCGTACACGTGCTTCGCCGAACCGGATGGCTTCCACTCCGTGCGCATGTCGAGTAGGTTCACGAAGAAGTCGTTGGTCAACGTCTCGGGCCGGTCGGTGAAGACGCCGTATGAGGATTGGCCGACGTTGGCGTTGAGGGCCCGCATGCCGCCCATGAGCACCGTCATTTGCGGAGCGGTCAGCCTCAACATGTATGCCCGGTCCAGCAGCAGCGTCTCGGGGGATAACTTGTCGCCGGCTCGAAGGTAGTTGCGGAACCCGTCGGCGGCCGGTTCGAGTACGGCAAACGACTCGACGTCGGTCTGTTCCTGCGACGCGTCCGTACGTCCGGGCGCGAACGGCACACTGATGTTGTACCCGGCGTTCTTTGCCGCCTGCTCGACGGCGGCGCAGCCACCCAGGACGATCAGGTCGGCGAGCGAGACCTGCTTCTTGCCGGACTTGTTGAAATTTTGCTGGATCTTCTCGAGAACCTGCAGCGCCTTGCCCAGTTCGGCGGGTTCGTTTACCTCCCAGTTCCGCTGCGGCTCCAGCCGGATCCGTGCCCCGTTCGCGCCACCGCGCTTATCGGTGCCGCGGAAGCTGGACGCGGCGGCCCAGGCCGTGGACACCAGCCGGGAGATGGACAGACCCGACGTGAGGAGCTTGGCCTTGATGGCAGCGATGTCCCCGTCGCCGATCAGATCATGACCGGGGGCAGGAACCGGGTCCTGCCACAACTGCGGCTCCGGAACCCACGGGCCGAGATACCGTGAGATCGGTCCCATGTCGCGGTGCAGCAGCTTGTACCAGGCCTTCGCGAACGCCTGCGCCAACTGGTCGGGGTTCTCGTGGAAGCGCTTCGAGATCGGCCCGTAGATCGAATCCAACCTGAGCGCGAGGTCCGTCGTCAGCATCATCGGCGCGTGCCGCTTCGACGGATCGTGGGCGTCTGGCACGGTGCCCTGAGCCTCGGGATTCTTGGGCGTCCACTGGAATGCGCCAGCAGGACTCTTGGTCAACTCCCAGTCGTACTTGTACAGGTTGTCCAGGAACCCGTTGCTCCACTTCGTCGGCGTGTTGGACCACGCGCCCTCGAGGCCGCTGGTGATGGTGTCGCCGCCTTTGCCGCTGCCGAAGCTGTTCTTCCAGCCGCAGCCTTGCTGTTCGAGGGGAGCCGCCTCTGGCTCGGGCCCGACGTGATTGGTCGCAGGGCCCGCACCGTGAGTCTTGCCGAACGAGTGGCCGCCGATGATGAGCGCAGCCGTCTCCTCGTCGTTCATCGCCATGCGGGCAAAGGTCTCGCGGATGTCCCGGGCGGCAGCCAAAGGATCAGGCTTGCCGTTGGGACCCTCCGGGTTCACGTAAATCAGGCCCATCTGCACGGCGCCGAATGGCTTGGCGAGCTTCCGGTCTCCGCTGTAGCGCTCGTCTCCGAGCCAGGTGTCCTCAGCGCCCCAGAAGATCTCCTCGGGCTCCCAGATGTCGGCACGCCCGAAGCCGAAACCGAACGTCTTGAAGCCCATCGATTCCAGGGCGACGTTGCCGGCGAAGACCAGCAGGTCGGCCCAAGAGATCTTCTGGCCGTACTTCTGCTTGACGGGCCAGAGCAAGCGGCGCGCTTTATCGAGGTTCGCATTGTCGGGCCAGCTGTTCAGTGGGGCGAAGCGCTGCGCGCCACTGCCGCCGCCGCCGCGGCCGTCAGCGATGCGGTACGTGCCCGCGGCATGCCACGACATCCGGATGAAGAGCCCCCCGTAGTGGCCGTAGTCCGCCGGCCACCAGTCCTGCGACGTCGTCATCAATGCGATCAGGTCCCGCTTCAGCGCGTCCGGGTCGAGAGTCTTGAACTCCTCGCGGTAGTTGAAGTCCTCGCCCGTCGGGTTGGATAGAGGCGAGTGCCGGTGGAGAACCGAGAGGTCCAGTTGATTCGGCCACCAGTCGCTGTTGGTCCTGGGCCGGGATTGCTTGGGAGTCGGTGAGGGGATTACAGGGTTCTCACTCTCGCTGACGCTTGCAGTCGCATCCTGGTCATGCGTCCGATTGACGTCCTTATCAGTCACGTTGTCTCCTTCTCCGTCCTACTGTTGCCCGCCGAGGGCATCAGGCACTCTCCGGGAGTTCTACCGTAATCGTAATCGTTATCAACTGAGCATTGCCATCACCTGGGATTGCCGCGGCATTGTCAAGTTGAAGCCTTGGGTGGCAGAGTGGGCCGATGACGAGGCAGCCCCCCAGCTATCACGGCTATCGATTCCCGCCCGAAATCATCAGTCACGCCGTTTGGCTCTACCACCTCTTTTGTCTCAGCTTCCGCGATGCGGAGGACCTATTGGCCCAGCGTGGTGTGACGGTCACCTACGAGACGATTCGGCAGTGGTGTCGGACCTTCGGGCCGGCGTATGCGCGAACGTTGCGCCGACGCCGGGGGCCGATGGGCGACACGTGGTATCTGGACGAACTGTTCGTCAATATCCAAGGGCGGCAGCAGTATCGCTGCGACCTCACTGGAAGGCACTGACGATCGCGCTGGTGGCCGTGCTCGGCGAGACGCTCACGGACATTCTCCAGCCCTGGCCGATCAAGATCGTCGTCGATAACATCCTGCAGTCGAAGAAGCTTCCTGCGACACTCGACGCGATTGTGGTCGGGCTCTTCGGGCACAACGCGAATGCCATCGTGAACTTCGCCGTCGCCGCCGTCGCGGCCATTGCGATTGTCGGCGCCGTCAGCTCCTATTTTGAAAAGTACCTGACGACCAGCGTGAGCCAGTGGGTGGCGCACGATCTCCGCCGAACGCTCTACCACCACATCCACCGCCTGTCGCTCGCCGAACACGACGAACGGCAGACCGGCGACCTGATCACGAGCGTCACGAGCGACATCGAAGCCGTCCAGGACTTCATCAACTCCGCACTGCTCGGCATGCTCGTCGACGTCACGACGCTGGTCGGCATGATCGGCGTCATGTTCTGGCTCAACTGGCGCTTCACGCTCATCGCGCTCTCGGTCTCGCCGATCCTCTTCCTTGTCGTCTACTCCTACACGCGGCGCATCAAGAGCGCTTCGCGCGCCGTGCGCAAGCAGGAAGGCCTGCTGCTCTCGATCGTCGCCGAAGTGCTGACGTCGATCCGCGTCGTCAAAGCGTTCGCACGGGAGGATTACGAACAGGAGCGATTCGACGCCGAAAGCCTGGCCAACGTGGAAGCGGGCCTGCAGGCCCGAAGCATCAAGGCCAAGCTGGCACCGCTCGTCGAGGTGATCGTCGCCATCGGGACGTGCCTCGTGCTGTGGTACGGGGCGCGGCTGGCGATGGCCGGGCAGCTGAGCGCCGACGTGCTGATCGTCTTCCTGATGTATCTGGGCAACATGTACAAGCCGATGCGCGATCTCTCGAAGATGACCGACACGGTCTCAAAGGCCACGGTCGGCTACGAGCGCATTCGGGAAGTGCTGGACATCGAAAGCCGCGTGCGCGACATGCGGGGCGCACGCCCGGCGCCGAAGTTCAAAGGACAGATCGAATTCAAGAACGTGACGTTCAGTTATGGCGGCGGGAAGGACGCGCTCAAGGACGTCAGCTTCACGGTCAAAGCGGGACAGGTCGCGGCGATTGTCGGCCCCTCGGGCACCGGCAAGACGACGCTCGTGAGTTTGATTCCGCGTTTCTACGATTCGGTGTCCGGAGTCGTCTCCATCGATGGGACCGACATCCGGAAGCACCTGCTGAAATCCGTACGCGACCAGATCAGCTTCGTCCTGCAGGACACGCTGCTCTTTCGCGCCACGATCTGGGAGAACATCGCGTACGGGAAACCCAACGCCTCGCCGAGTGAGATCAGGCACGCCGCCGAACTGGCGGACGCGCACGGCTTCATCATGGAAATGCCCGACGGGTACGACACCATGGTCGACGAGCGAGGCGTCTCGCTTTCTGGCGGCCAACGTCAGCGGATTGCCATTGCCCGGGCGATTATCCGCGACACGCCGATCCTGATCCTCGACGAACCGACGTCGGGCCTGGACGCCGCGTCAGAACAGGCCGTGATTGGCGCCCTGGACACCCTGATGAAAGGGCGCACGTCCGTCGTCATCGCGCATCATCTCGGCACGATTCGCCACGCGAACGTGATCTTTGTGATCAAAGATGCAGAGTTGGCCGAGCAAGGCACTCATGACGAGCTGCTGGCGCGTAACGGCGTGTATGCCGAGATGCAGCGAATCCAGACTCCAGAGGGAGCCAAGATCACCGCCGCTGAGCCGGCCGCCGAGGAGATTGCATCGTGAAGCTGATCATCGAGCCCACCGACGGCGTGGCGCCGCTGCTCGACGCCATCAAGAGCGCGAAGCGACGCGTGGACATCGCCGTCTTCCGCTTCGATCGCACGGACGTAGAGACGGCGTTGAAGTCGGCGGCGGCGCGGGGCGTCAAGGTAACCGCGCTCATCGCCTTCAACAACCGCGGCGGCGAACAGCGCCTCCGCAAGCTGGAGCTGCGCTGCCTCGCCGCCGGTATCACGGTCGCGCGCACGTCCGACGATCTGATCCGCTATCACGACAAGTTCATCCTGATCGATCGCCGCATCCTCTACGTGCTGTCGTTCAACTTCACGCATCTTGACATCGACCACAGCCGCGGCTTCGCGGTCGTGACCACGCACGCACCCTGGGTGCGCGAAGCTTCACGACTGTTCCGCGCCGACTGTACCCGGACGAAGTACGTGCCGAAGTCCGACACGTTTGTCGTCAGCCCTGCGAACGCCCGGAAGTCCCTCGACGCGTTCCTGAAAGGGGCGAAAACGCAGCTGCTGATCTACGATCCCAAGATCTCGGACAAGGAGATACTTCGCACGCTGCAGGCGCGGGTGAAGGCGGGCGTCGAGATCAAAGTCATCGGGTCGGTGTCCGGGCGCAGCGGGCTCGACGTGCAGAAGCTCGCCGGCACGCGGCTGCACACGCGCACGATCATCAGCGACCGGCGCCAGGCCTTCGTCGGCAGCCAGAGCCTTCGCACCGCGGAACTGAATTCTCGGCGCGAGCTTGGCCTGATCATTCAGGATGCGAAGGCCGTCAAGAAACTGATCGAGATCTTTGAATCCGACTGGGTCGTCAAGAGCCCGAAGAAAGGCGAGGCCGCATCGGCAGACGTGAAGACGCCCGCCGGCGAGGTCGTGGCCGTGTCCGCCAAGGACGCCGCGAAGGCCGTGCAGATTATCACGAAAGAATTAGACCCGCTCACCGTCAGCGTGAAGAAGGCGGTGAGAATCGCCGTGGCCAAGGCCGGCGAAGACGTGCTGCACGATAAGGATTCCAAAGACACGATGAAGAAAGTGGTCAAGGCGGCAGTGAAGGAAGCCGTGAAAGAAGCGGTCCATGACGCGCAAGACGCGCTAGATGTCAAAGACGCCAAGGTCGTGAAAGACGCCAAAGCGTGAGCCGTGGATTTCTGGCCGCGCTGTGTGTCGTCGGCTTCTGCGCCTCGTCGAGGGCGACGTCGAGCGCGGCGGCTCAGGATCTCACGCTTCCGGCCGCACCCGCGTCAGTCAAGGTCGCCGTGATCGGCGATTCCGGGACAGGCCTACCGGCACAGTATCAAGTCGCGGACCAGATGGCCCGGTTTCATGCGAAGTTCAAAGGGTTCGGTTGGAGTTCCCAGGATTTAGTGGACACGCGCTTCAATACGCGGGCGCTTGCCGTGCAGTGGGCCGACGAAGAGCGGAAGGCGATCGAGAAAGGCGGGGCGTGATGGACGAGGGCAGACTGAGCAGGGCGAACCTAGGAGCAGTGACCGCATGGCTCACGGAAGCTGAGAATGCGTTCGGTCTCCTCTCGACGATATTTGAGGATGTTGCGAGCGGAACAATGCTGACGCCAGAGGCCACCGCGCGCGTCGTGAAAACAACAAGGGAATTCGAATCTCAGGCGCGGCAACTTCGGGCGCTTGTGATCAACGAAACGGACATAGTGCAATGATCGCGGTCATCTACGCGAGGAAATCGACCGAACAGAACGGCGTCGCCGACGAGTAGAAGTCTGCCGTCCGTTTTAGGTGGCGGGCGGCCCAGCTCGCCGCCCCAGACGACTTTGCTAAGGATGGCGGGCACGTGCGGCTCGCTGGTCGACGCGAACGGCATTTGATCCGCGGGGAAGCGGGGATTCATAGCCGTAAATAAATACGGCCACGCAGATGATGATCAGGACGAAAGCGTCCATTGCGCTGCCTTTCTGGGTCAGGTATCGGTTGATCTGGAGGCGGCCTGTAGCTGGGCGTTGGAAGAACTTGAGCAAATTGACGACGTCGGTTGTTGACCGGCTCGGCCATGACGCGCTGAATGCCGAGCTGAAGTCGCGCGGTCTCCTACGACCGCACTGAAAGGGTGAACGACGATGGGCCAAGTACTGAAAGGCGGGACGTGATGAATGAGTACGGCAGCGCAATCGACCAGCTCTCAAAGTTAGAGTCGTTTGCGAACGTTGAAAGCAATCTTAAAGATCCGCCAGTCTGCATGCCACAGGATCGAATCCGAGCCGCTGGCATCGATCCCGATCTTTGGTACGGACTTGGAATCGTCGGAGTCTGGGCTGCCATCGATACCTTTGGTGAGCGAACAGGATTGAGGGGAGGCAGCCTGACCCAGCGGTTCGAAGCTAGGGTAGCTGCATCGCAACACGCGGTGCTGTCAGAGCTGGACGACTTGAGGAGTCTATTTGCGCACAACTTTGGAGGAGTAGCGGATCGGACTTACCTCGCGGATCGTCGCCGGCTTTGCTTAAAGGAGAACCAACCTTATGTGCTCAGCTGCGGTTACCGGTTCAATGGCGTGGCGAATGAGCGCATCACGCTTACCCTAGACCACTTCCGATACTA
>JADGOC010000041.1 GCA_017883165.1 Acidobacteriota bacterium | reverse complement strand
TTCTTCGCGAACTCGATGCCGTTGGTCGCCGCCTGGACGCTGTTGTAGCCGACCTTGCGCGCGTAGCGCACCGCGTCGAGGAAGTACGGCGAAATCGTCGGCTCGCCGCCTGAGAACTGCACCGACATCTGCCGCCGCGGCTTGATGCTGATCGCGTTGTCCAGCACCATCTTGATGTCGTCCCACGACAGCTCGTGGACGAACCCGACCTGGTTCGCGTCCATGAAGCACGGGTCGCACATCATGTTGCAGCGGTTGGTCAAATCGACGGTGAGCACCGACCCGCGGCCGTGCTTGATCGTGCTGCTGCCGTGGTTGTGCAGCTTCTCGTCGTTGTGCGCGGCAATGTCGCGCCCAGGAAACACGTCTTCGAGGTGCTTGAAGAAGGCGGTGTCCATGGCCATCACGTCCTCGAAATGGCCGTGCAGCGGACAGTCCTTCACCATCAGAATCTTGCCGTCGCGCTCGAGGATCGTCGCCTTGATCTCGCCGACCTTCTCGTTCAGGAGCACGCTGACGTCCTTCTTGCCGTCCAGAATCGCCTGCCGCGCCTCGCGCGTGCACGTGGGGCAGAGCGAGTCGGTCTCGCGCGGCCAGCCAAGCGGCGGCTTCGTCTTTTCATACGACTTCAGCAGCGGCTTGTCGGACCACTTCGGGATGAACGACGGGCGCTGGTTGATCTTGTTGAACCCGTTGAACACCAGCCAGGCACCGTTGGCGGCGACGGAGAGCCCCTTCTCGAAGTACTTGATGGGCGCGTGCATTCGTGTCGTCTCCTGTAAATGACCATGAAGCGGACGTAGGTCCGCCACAGGTCCGTAAATGGTAGACGAGAAAAGGCTTGCCGGTTATCTCTTTCAGCGAACGGGCCCTGGGCGGCGCCGAGTGGGCAGCCGGGCGGCTGGATGGTCAATACCCGACCGAAATAGTCTGATATCTGGCTAGATGCCGAGCCGCTCTTTCAGCTCCCGCACGCGATCGCGGGCGACGGCGAGCTCGGTCTTCTTGTCGTCCTTGAGCCGCACGATCACGCCGCCGTCGACCCACGCGTCGAGCTCCTGCACGAACGCGACGTTGACGATCGTCGCGCGGTGGATCCGCAGAAAGCGCCGCGGGTCGAGCTTGGCTTCGAGCTCCGCCATCGTGAAGTCGATGACGTGGTCGCGACCGTTCGCGGCGGCAAACGTCAGCTTGTCCTTCGAGAAAAAGTGCGTGACGCGCGCGACATCGATCACCGTCGTCCGCTCGCCGACGCGCGACGCCACGCGCTCCAGGCGTCGCCCCGGCGTCAGCTGCGCCGCCAGCTCGCGGGCCAGCGCGCGGATATCTCGTAGTGGGGAGTCGTCTTCCGGTCTGCGGAGCCCCGTTCCCGACAGGCGTTGGAGCTTGTCGAGCGCGCGGTCGAGCCGCTCGGGCTCGATCGGCTTCAGGAGGTAATCAATCGAGTTCGCGGCGAACGCGTCGATCGCGTAGCGGTCGAACGCCGTCGTGAAGATCACGAGCGGCGGACGCTCGAGCTGCTCGAGCAGCTCGAAGCCGCTCAGCCCCGGCATCTGGATGTCGAGAAACAGCACGTCGACCTCGTGCGCTCGAAGGTAGGCGAGCGCCGCCTCGGGGTCGGTCGTGCCACCCGCGATCGCGACGCGCCCGGTCGCGTCGAGGAGGCGCGTCAACCGCTGTACTGCCAGGCGTTCGTCGTCGACGATGTAGGCGCGGAGCATGGCGGCCATTGTAGCTACGTCGCCGCCTAGGTGGACGAACCGTCGAGCGGAACGCTGATCGAGACGCAGGTGCGTCCCGGCGCGCTCGTGATGCCGAGCGCGGCGCGGTTGCCGAAGGCCATCGCGAGCCGCGTCTTGACGAGCGCGAGCCCGTGTCCGTCGGGCCTGTCGGCGGCGTCAAAGCCGGGACCGTCATCTTCGACCTCGATCCGCACACCCCCGTCCGCCAGAGTGGCGCGGACGCCGATCGAGGCGCCGCCGCGCCGCGGCGAGACGGCGTACTTGACGCTGTTCTCGACCAACGTCTGCAGCGACAGGCGCGGCACGAGCACCGCCGAGGCCTCGGGCGGCGCCTCGATGGTGTAGCGGAGGCGATCGCCGAACCGCACGCGCTCGATCTCCAGGTAGTTGCGGACAACCCCCAGCTCCTCGTCGAGCCGGACGAGCGACATGGAGCCGCTGTCGAGCGACGAGCGCAGGAGCGAGGCGAGCTGCCCGACCACGCGCTCGGCGGCCGCCGGGTCGTCGTGGACGAGCGCCGAGATCGAGTTGAGCGTGTTGAACAGGAAATGCGGATGGACGCGCGATTCGAGCGAAGCCAGTTGCGCTTCGATCGCCAGCTTGCGCGCGCGTTCTTCCTCGAGTTGCTTGGTTCTGAGCGCGAGCGCGGTCGCGTCGAGCTCGCCGCGCAGCGTTTCGTACGCGATCGCCGCGAGCGTGGCCACGGTGCCGACGATGAAGGAAATCCAGAGCGATCCGGAGAGATAGGTCCAATACTCGCTCGGCCGGCTGATGCCGATCGCGATCAGCACGACGCCCGCGACGATACACCCCGCCGCGATCGCACCCGAAATCGCCAGGAGCCGGACGATCCAGCGTTTTACCCATGTGCCGCAGACGTAGCGCGCCAGGATCGACGACGGCATCACGAGCGCCATGACACCGCCGATGCAGTTCGCGTACACCACGCACGCGACCAGCTGTCTCCAGCGCTCGGACCACGCCGCATGCGTGACGAGGCCGCCGAGCAGGCCAAACGCGGCCAGCGCGCCGACCGCGTTGACGACGAGGATCCGCCGCCAGTATCGCTGGTCGACCATGCCGTTCAATCATAGCCTCCGCGGATTACCTGGCAGCATCAGCCCTTCACATACCGTCCGCACGAAAACCCACCGAGCCCGTAAACCACCGCCGCCACCGCCATAACGAGCGCGAAAACAATCATGGACGACCTCCGACCTCATGATAGGAGGGCCCGTGGTCGTGGCGGCGCAGCGTGCGACGAAGGGCAGGAGAAACGGATGAGGGGCAGGAAGGGCAGGATGGGCGGGGCGGGCAGGTATCATTAAGGTCATGCCTGTCCGCGACCTCCTCATCGTCGGCGCCGGCCCGACCGGCCTGTCGGCCGCCATCGCCGCCAAGCAACACGGCCTCGATTACCAGGTGATCGAGCAAGGCGCGCTCGTCAACTCGATTTACAACTTTCCGCCGCAGATGGTGTTCTTCACCACGCCGGAGCTGCTCGAGATCGGCGGCCTGCCGTTCGTGTCGCCGTACGAGAAGCCGACGCGCGCCGAGGCGCTCCGCTATTACCGCAAGGTCGTCGACGTCTTCGACTTGCAGATCGCGTTCGAAGAGAAGGTGCTGTCGCTTGCGCGCGAGACCGACGACGAGGCGGAAGGGCCGCTGTTCGCGCTCGAGACGCGCTCGGCGCTCGGCGTCCGCCGCGTCCGGCTCGGACGCCACGTCGCTCTGGCGATCGGCTACTACGATCATCCGGTGCTCCTGGGCGTGCCGGGCGAGGATCTGCCGCACGTGCGCCACTACTACGGCGAGCCGCATCCGTACTACCGCCAGCGCGTCGTCATCGTCGGCGGGGGCAATTCGGCGGCGGAGGCGGCGCTGGAGCTGCATCGCGCGGGCGCGCACGTGACGCTGGTGCATCGGTCGCCGGAGCTGAAGTCGACGATCAAATACTGGGTGAAGCCCGACATCGAGAACCGGATCAAAGAGGGCTCAGTGGCCGCGCGCTTCAACACGTGCGTGACCGAGATCCGTCCGACGTCAGTGATTGTGACTCCGACGGCCCTCACCCGAGGCCGAGAGTCTAGGCTCGAGGCCGAGGGACGGGAAGGCAGCGTGACAGACGAGCGGGGATGGGGCCCCGCGAGCGTGGAGAACGACGAGATCCCTGCGGACGCGGTGTTCCTGCTGACCGGCTATCATCCCGACTACGCCCTCCTCACGGGCGCGGGCGTGACGCTCGACGATCGCGGCGTGCCCGCGCACGATCCCGAGACGTTCGAGACCAACGTGCCCGGTCTGTTCGTGGCGGGCGGCACGATCGCCGGCCGGGATACGGCCCCGATCTTCATCGAGAACGGACGCTTTCACGGCGAGAAGATCGTCGAGGCGATTGCGCGGCGGCAGAGCGACACGTAAGTCGTTTCGTTTTCGGTAATCGCCGGTCGCGGCCGGCTGTGTCAGATCGACGCCGACCCCTCTGTTCGTTGCCGGACCTCTTCTTGCACGGCTGGACTCACACCATCATGAATGCCCGTCTGATCAAGACCGACCATCCCGCCGATCACACGCTCGGTTTCGTGATCGAAGTGGACGAGCCGTTCGAGTTCCGGGCGGGTCAAAGCTGCGACCTCACGCTGGTCAATCCGCCGCACGAAGACGGCAAGGGCTCGACGCGGACGTTCTCCATCACGTCGGCGCCGAGTGAGTCGCCTCGTCTGATGTTCGCGACGAGGCAGACCGGCAGCGCATTCAAGCGCAGCCTCGAGGATGGGCTGCTCGGCATGGCGATCGAGGTGGACGGTCCGTGGGGATCGTTCGTGCTGCACGACGATGCGGCGCGGCCGGCGGTCCTGCTCGCCGGCGGGATCGGGATCACGCCCTTCCGCAGCATGATCAAGGACGCGGTCGAGCGCCGGCTGGCGCACGCGATCACGCTGCTCTATTCGAACCGTACGCAGTCGAGCGCGGCGTTCTTCTCGGACTTCGTCACGTGGTCGCACGTGAAGCGGAACTTCACGTTCGTGCCGACGCTGACCGATCCGCCGGCCGACAGCAGCTGGCACGCGCGGACGGGCGTCATCGACGGCGGTCTCATCGCTGAACAGCGCGGATCGGCGGCCGCGCCGATCTACTACGCCGCCGGGCCGGCGGCCTTCGTGAAGGCGATGCGCCGGGCGCTCTTCGACGCGCACGTGCGGCCGTCGGACATCCAGACCGAGGAGTTTCCCGGCTACTGACGCGGTCAATGGACCAGATGCGGCGCGCTCGGTGTGCGCGCCGCCATCATCTTCATTTCCAGCAGTTCGACGAGCGATTCGGCGCGCGCGCGCAGGCTCACTTTCTCGAGCAGCGCCTGTTTCTCGATCGGCTCGAGGTCGAGATACTGCGCCAGCGCATGGACGAGATCTTCGTCGGCCATCGCCCGCGGGATCGTCAGGTCGGCGCCGATGCGTTCGATCGTGGGAGCGAGCAGCGCTTCCAGCTTCGCGCGCTGACGCTGCACGGCGATGCGGTCGTCGGCCGTCCCAGGATTTTCGATCACCGGCTCCACCGTCGCGCGGCGGTAGCTGCGGCTCTGGTCTTCCTGCACGATCCGGAAGCGTTCGACGCCGCGCAGCACGATGTTGTAGCGGCCATCGTCGAGCCGTTCGGCGTGCGTCATCAGGCCGCTGCAGCCGATCGCGTACACCGGCGGCCGCCCCTCGTATTCGTGCTCCCAGCCCGGCTTGAGCAGCGCCATGCCGATCAGCCGATCGCCGTTCAGCGCATCGGCGACCATCTCGCGGTAGCGCGGCTCGAAGATGTGCAGGGGCAGAAAGACGTTGGGGAAGAGGACGACGTTCGGGAGCGGGAACAAAGGCAAGAGATCAGACATAAATCTGCAATCCGAAATCTGCAATCTCCCCGTCAGTGGATGGTCTTGGTCTTCTTGTCCATGTAGTCCATCAGGACGTACTGGCCGAGCGTGTACGGCGTCGTGAAATACGCCTTGCCTTTGCAGATCTCGGCGACGCGGCGGACGAAGCTCACCAGGTCGTAGTCGCGCGCCAGCATGAAGGTGTTGATCATGATGCCGCTCTTGCGGCACGCGGCGACCTCGGCGCACGTTTCGGCGACGATGAAGGGGTCGAGGCCGAAGGCGTTCTTGTAGATGCGGCCATCGGGCTGCGTCAGCGCCGACGGCTTGCCGTCGGTGATCATGATGATCTGCCGCATGTCCTTGCGCTGGCGATCGAGGATGCGCCGCGAGAGGCGCAAGCCTTCGCGCGTGTTCGTGTAGTACGGCCCGACTCGCACGCGCCCGAGCTCGGCGAGCGGAATCTCCTCCGCCGAGTCGTGGAAGAGCACCACCTTCAGCGCGTCGCCAGGATACTGCGTCTTGATCAGCTGCGCGAGGGCGAGCGCCACGCGCTTGGCGGGCGTGAAGCGATCCTCGCCGTAGAGAATCATGCTGTGGCTGCAGTCGAGCATCAGCACCGTCGCGCATGAGCTCTGGTACTCGCCCTGCACGACCATGAGATCTTCATGCGTGACATGAATCTTCCGCGGTGATTGCTGACTGGCGACTGACGGCTCGACTGACGACTGCTGACTTGCGGCTGGCGACTGCCTTGCCTCGCGCTCGACCGCCGCGAGCAGCGTCGCCGCCGCGTCGAGATTCATCGTATCGCCGAACTCGTACGCCTTGGGCGCGCCGGTCGTCTCGACGCCGGTGGCCTGCTCGCGCGTGTCGTGCCGCCCGTAGCTGCTCTTGCCGAGCGAGCCGAGCAGATCGCGCAGCGCGCGGTAGCCCAGAAAGTCGAGCGTCTTGTCGGTGACTTCGAACTTGACCTGGCCGCCGGGCCCGGTCTCGCGGCCTGTCTCGCCTGCTCCAGGGCCGCGCCCCTGGCGGCGCTCGCGCTCGGCCTCGAGATCCGGCGGCATCGTGATGTAGCCCTGGTCGGCCATCCGCTCGATGATTTGCTGAATCAGCTCTTCGAGCTTGGAGCGCGCGTCGGCCTGATCGCCGTCGGCGGGATCGCCCAAGAGCTGCTCGATCGTCTCTTCCGGCAGAACGCCGCCGTTGAACAACGCGTCGAGAATCGCGTCATGCAGCGCCTGCATCGTCCGATCGTCGTCGTCCAGGGCGTACGGGTTGCCGAAGCCGCTCGACAACAGCAGATCCGAGAGTTTCGCGACCAGATCTTCCAGATCGAGATCGTCGAGCTCGTCGCCGACGTACTTCGTGTACCGGTACTTCACTAGTTGTAGTACTTCTTCTTCCCACGCTGCAGCGGGATGCTCTCGTCGACCGCCGGCTCCTCGCGCGGCGAACCGCCGCGCCGCGGCGACGTTTCGGCCGCGCCGTACCGGTGATCCTCGCTGCGGCTGATCTTGCGCTGCGCGTGCAGCCCCTCGAGCACGAAGTCGATCGCGGAGGCGACCACGGGCGAGGTCGCGCCCGGCGCGAGCCCCGCGTGCTCGGCCAGCTCGCGCAAACCCTGGACGCCGCGCGCCTGCGCGACGACGTCGGCCGCCGACGCCGTGTCGCTCAATTGCAGCGAGCCGCCCAGGTCGAACCATTCGACCACCGCGCGCGTGTCGGTGCCTTCGAACATGCCGCTGAACACGCTGCCGACGGCCGAGTGGATCAGATCGCGCGCCACGGCCTCCGCGCCGCGCAGCTCACCCTCGTATTCCAGCTCGAACTTTCCGGTGATGGAGGGCAGCGCCGCATACACGTCGGTGACGCGCGGGACGACGATCTTCTCGCCGTTCTGCAGCGCCCGCCGCTCGGCGTTCGACACGACGAGCTCGAGCGTCGTGATGGGCAGGCGCTGGCTGACCCCCGACCGCTTGTCGATCTTGCGCTCGCCGCGTGCCTGAAACGCCACTTCCTCGACGACTTCACGCACGTACGGCGGGATGTCGATCGTCGCGGCGTCCGCGCGATCGGTCCACGCCTCCTGCGCCGTGATGGCCATCGCGTGCTGGCGCGTCGCCGGATAGTGCGTCCGAATCTCCGAGCCGATGCGATCCTTGAGCGGCGTGATGATCTTGCCGCGGGCCGTGTAGTCCTCCGGGTTCGCCGTGAAGACGAGCAGCACGTCGAGCTTCAGCCGGATCGGGTAGCCCTTGATCTGGACGTCGCCTTCCTGGAGGATGTTGAACAGGCCGACCTGAATCTTGCCGGCGAGATCGGGCAGCTCGTTGATGGCGAAGATGCCGCGGTTGGCCCGCGGCAGCAGCCCATAGTGCATCGTCAGCTCGTCGGCGAGGTTCAGGCCGGCCTGCGCCGCCTTGATCGGATCGATGTCGCCCAGAATGTCGGCGATGGTGACGTCGGGCGTCGCCAGCTTCTCGACGAAGCGCGCGTCGCGCGGCAGCCACGCGATCGGCAGGCGGTCGCCCTCCTTCGCGATGCGCGCGCGGCACGATGCACAGAGCGGCGCCAGCGGGTCGTCGTGGATCTCGCAGCCGGGCACGACCGCGATCTGATCGTCCAGCAGATCGACCAGTGCGCGCAGGATGCGGCTCTTGGCCTGGCCGCGCAGGCCGAGCAGGATGAAGTTGTGGCGCGAGAGGATCGCGTTCACGAGCTGCGGAATCACCGTTTCGTCGTACCCGATGATGCCGGGGAAGAGCCGCTCGCCCGCCTGGAGTTTGCGCACCAGGTTGCCGCGAATCTCTTCTTTGACGGTCCGCGTCCGGATGCCCGCGTGTTTGCGAAGGTCGCCCAAGGTCTGAACAGAAGCCGCCATGAACCGATTCTATTACACTGAACGCGGCGACACGTGATCCATCCTTTCTTTTCCTCCTCTTTACGCCGCCCGCTCGTGTTCGCGCATCGCGGGGGCAGCGGGCTCGCGCCAGAAAATACGCTCGCCTCGTTCGACAACGGGCTCGCGCTCGGCGCCGACGGCCTCGAGCTCGACGTGCACCTGTCACGGGACGGCGTCGTCGTCGTGCACCACGACCGGACGCTCGCGCGGACGACCAATCTCGACGGCGCAGTGGCCGCGCGCACGGCGGCCGAGTTGGCCGCGGCCGATGCCGGATACCGCTACGACCGCGGCGATGGCCTGTTTGCCTTTCGCGGACGCGGACTGGGCGTCCCAACGCTGGCCCAGGTGCTCGCGCGCTATCCGGACGTGCCGATCATCATCGAGCTGAAGGTGAATTCGGGCGAGCTCGCGCGCGCCGTGGTCGACGTGGTGCGAGCGGCCGGCGCGGTCCGGCGCGTCTGTCTGGGTTCGTCCGGGCTGCGCGTGCTGCGGGCCGCGCGGCGACTCGAGCCGGCGATCGTCACGAGCGCGTCGCGCGAGGAAGTGCGGTGGGCGCTCTATCGGTCGTGGGTGCATTGGCCGGCGCGCCGCGCCGCGTACGGCGGGTTCCAGGTGCCGGAATGGTCGGGCGCGACCCACGTCGTGTCGCCGCGGTTCATCCGGGCCGCGCGTCGCGCGACGCTCGGCGTGCAGGTGTGGACCGTCGATACGGAAATCGACGCGCGGCGGCTGCTCGGCTGGGGCGTCGATGCGCTCATCACCGACCGGCCGGATATCATCGTACCCGTATGCACGCACCCACGCTGAAAGACGTCTACGCCGCGCGGCCTCGCGTGTACGGCGTGCTGAAGCCGACGCCGCTGATGCGCCATCCGCTCCTTGCCGCCGACACTGGGCTCGACATCTATGTGAAGCACGAGAACCACAATCCGACCGGCGCGTTCAAGATCCGCGGCGGTCTGAATCTGGTCGGCAGCGTGTCGGCCGAGGAGCGCCGCGGCCTGATCAGCGCCTCTACCGGCAATCACGGCCAGTCGATCGCGCTGGCGTGCCAGCGCGCCGGCGTGCCGTGCACGATCGTCGTGCCGTCCGGCAACAATCCCGACAAAAACGCCGCGATGCGCGCGTTCGGCGCCGAGGTGATCGAGTTCGGGCGCGACTTCGACGAAGCCCGTGAACACGTCGAAGAGCGGGCGCGCGAGCGGGGGCTTCGCTACGTGCATTCAGCGAACGAACCGCTGCTCCTCGCCGGCGTCGGCACCTACGCGCTCGAGATCTTCGAGGAGTTGCCCGATGCCGACGTCATCCTGGTGCCGATCGGCGGCGGCAGCGGGGCATGCGGCTGCTCGATCGTGCGGACCGGCATTGGCAGCCGCGCGGCGATCATCGGCGTGCAGGCCGAACGCGCTGACGCGTTCGCTCGTTCGTGGCGGACCCGCACGCGCGTCGTCGGCACGAGCGCCGACACCTTCGCCGAGGGCATGGCCACGCGCGTCACCTTCGATCTCACGTTCGACATCCTGCAACGCGAGCTCGCCGACATCGTCACGCTCAGCGAGGAGGAGATCGCGGAAGGCGTCCGCCTGGCGCTGCGCACGACGCACAATCTCGCCGAAGGGGCGGGCGCGGCGTCGATCGCAGCGGCAAAGAAGTTGGGGAGTCGGCTCGCCGGGAAAAAGGTCGTCTGCGTGATGAGCGGCGGCAACATCGACGCCGCGACGCTCAAGAAGGTCCTTGCCTGAGCGAGCCGCCTGTTCGCTTACTGCTTCACCAGCTCCACGCGGCGGTTACGGGCGCGCCCTTCAGGCGTGCTGTTGTCGGCGATCGGTTTCGTGTCGCCCAGGCCGGCGGGGGTGAGCCGCGACGCCGCGACGCCGTTCTTCACGAGCCAGGCGACGACGCTGCCGGCGCGTTGTTGCGACAAGGTCTGGTTCCCCGCCTTCGTGCCGGTCGAATCGGTGTGCCCTTCGATCTTCAGCTTCCAGTCCGGCTGCGTGGTCAGCAGCTTCTGCAGTTCGGCGAGCACCTTCTCCGACTCCGGCTTGAGTGTCGCTTTGCCCGTGTCGAACTCCACCCCGTAGACGGCGACGTGGCCCGACTTGTCGATCTCGGCGGCCCAGGCGCTGGCGTCCGCGGTCATCTCCTGCGCCATTTCTTGTTCGAGGACGCCAATCATCTTGTAGTCGCTGTCGCCGGTCTGCTCCGACGCTTCGACGGCCAGCCACTGACCGCCGTTGTGTCCCGTGACGTAATGAATGGGAACATCGTAGCCGCTGAAATCGATCGTGTAGCCGGCGGCGCGCAGCGCCTGTTCGGTGTTGCGGCGGACCTGGAGCGCCGTCTTCGCTTTACAGAAATAGGTGACGCTTTCCAGCTTGCCTTCCACGTGTTTCGTCCGCGGATCCTTGGACAGATTGATCGTGAGATCGGCGGCGTCGAAATCGACCGCCCGGCAGTACCGGATGACGCATCCGGGCAGCCGGGTCAGAAGGCGAGAGTCCTTACAGCCTTCCTGATCCTCGTCCTGCGCCAAAGCGGCCGCGGGTATTGCGGCGGACAGCGCCACCGCGAGCAACAAGCAAGACCCACGCGTCATGAGTGCCTCCAGTTCGACCGAACAGCCTTCCGGCGTGCGATGCCGAATTAACGTCGCGAGTCAGCAGGAACCGTACCAGGGCCGAATCGAGGCTGCCAGTTGACCGCACCATCCTGGTTCGCCGGATTTCCGGCAGCACAAACACGCTGGCGCTCGGACCGGCGCCCTATCGCAGCGTGAAGTTCACCGTCACCGTCATGATGATCGGCACCGGCACACCGTTCAGCAACGTCGGCGTGAACTTCCATTGCCGGACCGCCTCGAGCGCCGCCTGTTCGAGCAGCGCGTGCGATCGCAGGACCCGTACCGCGGTGACGTTGCCGCGGACGTCGATCGTCGCTTCGATGATCACCACGCCCTCGGCGTGCGCCGCGCGCGCGATGTCCGGGTAGATCGGCTGCACGTCAACGAGCTTCCGCGGCGCGCGGATGCCGGCATGCAGCCGGATCGGCTCGGTCGGCGGCGGCGGGGGAGCAGGTTCGACGCTTCCCGGCAGGCCCTCGATCGCTCCCGCGACCGGCGGACCGACCGGTCCAGCGGATCCCGTGCTTCCTTCCTTGCCCGTTTCCGCGGCGATCCCCGTCGGCGCGTCGAGCGGCGCCGCGACCGTCGTGGAAGGCGCGCTGTCGGGGCGCCCCGTCGGACGCAGGTTCGACGAAAGCGTCCGCGACGGCGCGGGAACGGCGACAGGCATGACCTCGTGCGGGAGGAAGTAGTCGATCACGCGCCGCGGCGTCGGCAGCGTGTCAGTCGCCAGGAGCGGCACGATACCCAGCGCGAGTAGAGCCGCGACGTGCAGGAGGATGGAAATGGCGAGGACGGGCGAGCGGCGGGAGCGAACCGATGACGGGCGAAGGCTGACGTCGCCGAACAAATCGTGCGGCATGGCTCCACCTCTTCACAAGTTGGACACCATGCCTGCGCGAAGGTTCCGCCGCGCCAAGCGGAACACGTCGTCCATCATTTTCGCGGTGAGTTTCCCCGTGTTGGTGTTCTGACGGCTCGGGTGGTAGCAGCCGATGAGCCACTGTCGAGTCGGCAACGCGTGTAGGGACGCGTGACCAAACACCTGGCGCGGCCGCACGACATGGCCGCGCTGTCTGAGGAGCCGCAGGTACGCGTCGAACGCAATCCTGCCAAGCGCCACGATAACGCGCACGCGCGGCAGCGCGGCGACCTCGGCGTCGAGGTGGGGCAGGCAGTTGGCGATTTCTTCCGGCGTCGGTTTGTTGCCGGGCGGCGCGCAGCGGACCGCCGCGGCGATGTACGCGTCGTGCAGGGCCAACCCATCATCGGGATGGCGCGACGTCGGCATGTTGGCGAAGCCGGCGCGGTGCAGCGCAGACATCAGAAAATCGCCCGAGCCGCCGACGCCGTCGCCGGTGAACACGCGGCCCGTGCGATTGGCGCCGTGCGCGGCGGGTGCGAGGCCGACGAGGAGCAGGCGCGCGCGCGGGTCGCCGAAGCCCGGCACGGGCCGCGCCCAGTACGTCTCGTCGCGGAACGCGCGGCGCTTCTCGCGTCCGATCCGCTGGCAGTACTCGCGCAGCCGCGTGCAGCGCTCGCAGGTGACGATGGCGTCGCGAACCACGCGGAGGGGAGCCACGGTGTACAATTAGTGGTTGGTCTATAGCCGGAGCGCCGGTTGGCCGACACATCCGATGAGCTGAAAAGCGAACTTATGAGAAACATTGCGCCGCAAGATGCGGCGGAGCTCGACGTCGCCGAAACCCGCGAGTGGCTCGACTCTCTTGATTATGTCCTGCAGAGCGGCGGCCCCGTCAAAGTGGCGCGGCTGCTCCGCGAGCTGACGGTTCACGCACGGCAGAACGGCGTCAAGCTCCCGTTCACCGCGAATACGCCCTACATCAACACGATTCCGGCCGACGACCAGTCGCTGATGCCGGGCAGCCCCGACGTCGAGCGCCGCATCAAGAGTCTGGTCCGCTGGAACGCGGCCGCCATGGTCGTCCGCGCGAACAAAGCGGAAGAAGGCATCGGCGGCCACATCTCGACGTTCGCGTCGGCGGCGACGCTGTACGAAGTGGGGTTCAACCACTTCTTCAAAGGCCACGGAGACGGTGCGGGCGGCGACGGCGACATCATCTTCTTCCAGGGCCACGCGGCACCCGGCATCTACGCGCGCGCCTATCTCGAAGGGCGGATCGACGAATCGCATCTCGAGAACTTCCGCCGCGAGACGAGACCGGGCGGCGGGCTCTCGTCGTATCCGCACCCGTGGCTGATGCCCAACTTTTGGGAATACCCCACGGTGTCGATGGGCCTCGGCCCGATCACCGCGATCTACCAGGCGCGCTTCATGCGCTACCTCGAGGATCGCGGCCTCAAGCCGAAATCGAACGCGAAAGTCTGGGCGTTTCTCGGCGACGGCGAAACCGACGAGCCGGAAGCGCTCGGCGCGATCACGCTGCCGGCCCGCGAGAAACTCGACAACCTGATCTTCGTCATCAACTGCAACCTGCAGCGGCTCGACGGCCCCGTCCGCGGCAACGGCCAGATTATCCAGGAGCTCGAAGCGGCGTTTCGCGGCGCCGGCTGGAATGTGATTAAAGTCCTCTGGGGACGCGAGTGGGATCCGCTGCTCGCCAAGGATCGCGACGGGCTGCTCGTGAAGCGCATGGGCGAGATCGTCGACGGCCAGTACCAGAAATACGCGGTCTCCGACGGCGCGTACGTGCGCGAGCATTTCTGGGGCACCGATCCGCGGCTGCTCGACATGGTCAAGCACCTGTCCGACGATCAGCTCAAGAAGCTGTCGCTCGGCGGGCACGATCCGATCAAGGTCTACAACGCCTACAAGGCCGCGATCGAGCACAAGGGTGCGCCCACCGTGATCCTCGCGCGCACGATCAAGGGCTACGGCCTCGGCGAAGCGGGCGAAGGCAAGAACATCACGCACCAGCAGAAGAAGATGAACGAAGAGGAGCTGCGCGCGTTCCGCACCCGCTTCGGCATCCCGATCGCCGACGCCGACATCGCGAAGACGCCGTTCTACCGTCCCGCCGATGACAGCATCGAGGTCAAGTACATCCGCGATCGGCGCCAGGCGCTCGGCGGCTACGTGCCGAGCCGCAAGACGCGCAGCGAACCGCTCGCGTCGGTACCGGCCGACGTCTTCGAGGAGTTCTACAAGGGCACCGAGGGCCGCAAGGCGTCGACGACGATGGTGTTTGTCCGGATGTTGTCGAAGCTTCTGCGCGACAAGGAGATCGGCCGCCTCGTCGTCCCGATCGTCCCGGACGAGGCGCGCACCTTCGGCATGGAAGCGCTCTTCCGCGCGGTCGGTATCTACTCGCACGCCGGCCAGCTTTACGAGCCGGTCGACATGGACACGCTCCTCTATTACAAGGAAGCGTCCGACGGCCAGATTCTCGAGGAAGGCATCACCGAGGCGGGGTCGATGTCGTCGTTCATCGCCGCCGGCACGGCGTACGCCGCGCACGGCGTCAACACGATCCCCTTCTTTGTCTTTTACTCGATGTTCGGGTTCCAGCGCATCGGCGATCTGATCTGGGCGGCCGCCGACGCACGCACACGCGGGTTCCTCCTCGGCGGCACCTCGGGGCGGACGACGCTTGCCGGCGAAGGGCTGCAGCATCAGGACGGCAACAGCCATCTGCTGGCGTATCCGGTGCCGAATCTGGTGTCCTACGATCCGGCGTTCGCGTACGAAATCGCCATCATCATTCAGGACGGCATCCGCCGCATGTACGTCGATCAGGAGAGCATCTTCTACTACCTGACGATCATGAACGAGCAGTACCCGATGCCGGCGATGCCGGAGGGCTCGCGCGATGGGATCCTGAAAGGGGTGTACCGCTTCCGCGCGGCCGCGAAGGCCGACGCTCCGCTGCGGGCGCAGCTGTTCGGCAGCGGCGCGATTCTGCTGGAAGTGATCAAGGCGGCTGAGATCCTCGAGTCGACGTACAACGTCAGCGCCGATGTCTGGAGCGTCACGAGCTACAGCGAGCTCTACCGCGAGGGCCACGCGTGCGAGCGGTGGAACATGCTGCACCCGGGCGAGACGCCCAGAGCGCCGTACATCGCGCAGTGTCTGAAGGACGCGCCCGGCGTGTTCGTCGCGGCGTCGGATTATCTGAAGGCGCTGCCCGATTCGATCGACCGCTGGCTGCCGCGTCCGATTCTGACGCTCGGCACCGACGGCTTCGGCCGCAGCGAGAGCCGCGCGGGTCTGCGCGAGTTCTTCGAAGTCGACCACCGCTGGGTCATCGTCGCCACGCTGGCCGCGCTCGCGCGCGACGGCAAGATCGAGGCGCCGGTCGTGCAGCAGGCGATGAAGACGCTCGATGTGAATCCCGAGAAGGCCAATCCAGCTATCTCGTAGCGATGAGCAACCACAAAGGTTCTTTGTGACAGATTTCACCCTCCCTGAGCTCGGCGAGGGCATCGCCAGCGGCGACGTGCTGCGCGTGCTGGTGAAGCCGGGCGACACGATCGCCAAGGAGCAGGCGGTCCTCGAGCTCGAAACCGACAAGGCGACGATCGAGGTCCCCTCGTCCATCGCCGGCCTGGTGAAGGACGTGAAGGTCAAACCTGGCGACAAGGTGAAAGTCGGCCAGGCGATCCTCAGCGTCGAGGACGCGGCGGGCGCGGAGAAGCCGGCGGAAAAGCCGGCCGCGAAGGCGGACGATTCGCCGCCGCCAGCGGTCGCGGCCACCAGCGCCGCGAAGGTGCCTGACGTGGCGCGTCCCCAAACCGACACGCAGAAAGTCGTCGACATCAGTCGCGGCCAGCGGCCGGCGGCGGAGCCGCCCGCCGCCCCCGATCTGCCGCCGGCTCCCGCGGCGCCGTCGGTGCGCCGGATGGCGCGCGAGCTCGGCGTCGACATCAACGGCGTACCGGGGAGCGGCTCGAGTGGACGGATTTCGATCGACGACGTGAAGGCGCACGCCAAGAATCTGATGAGCGGTGCGGGCGCCGCGTCCACCGGCGCGGCGAAGGGCCTCGCGCTGCCCGATTTTTCCCGCTGGGGCGAGATCGATCGTCAGCCGATGCGCGCCGTGCGCCGCAAGACGGCCGAACATCTGGCGGCGGCGTGGGCGACGATCCCGCACGTCACGCAGCACGATCTGGCCGACATCACCGCGCTCGAGGATCTGCGGAAAAAGTACGCGAAGCAAGTCGAAGAAGTCGGCGGCCATCTGACGGTGACCGCGATCGCCCTCAAGATCGTCGCGGCGGCGCTCAAAGTGTTCCCGCAGTTCAACACGTCGATCGATATCGCAGCCGAAGAGATCATCTTCAAGAAATACGTCCACATCGGCGTCGCCGTGGACACCGATCGCGGGCTGCTCGTGCCGGTCGTGCGCGACGTGGACACGAAGAACATCATCCAGATCAGCGTCGAGCTGACGAATCTGTCCGAGAAGGCACGCACCCGCAAGCTGTCGCTCGAGGAAATGCAGGGCGGCTGCTTCAGCGTCTCGAATCTCGGCGGCATCGGCGGCACCTCGTTCACGCCGATCGTCAACGCGCCCGAAGTCGCGATTCTCGGCATCTCGCGCGCGCGCACGGAACCGGTTTACCGCGATGGCGCGTTCGTCCCGCGGCTGATGCTGCCGCTGTCGCTGTCCTACGATCACCGCGCGATCGACGGCGCCGACGGCGCGCGCTTCCTGCGCTGGGTGGCCGACGCCTTCGAGCAGCCGTTCCTGCTCGCGTTGGAAGGATAACGTTGGCGCGTTCTCGTGGTTGCATTGTGTTGTTATGACTTCTGTTCAAGTTGCAGTCATCGGCGGCGGGCCCGGCGGATATGCGGCGGCGTTTCTCGCGGCCGACCTGGGGCTGACCGTCGCCCTCATCGATCCTGAAGCGAACCCCGGTGGCGTCTGCGTCTACCGCGGCTGCATTCCGTCGAAAGCGCTCCTGCACGTCGCCCAGGTCATCGACGAATCGCGTCACGCGAGAGCCTGGGGCGTCGAGTTCGGCGAGCCCAAGATCGATCTCGTGAAGCTGCGCGCCTTCAAGGACGCCGTCGTCGCGCGGTTGACCGGCGGGACCGGACAGCTCGCCAAGATCCGCAAGGTTCAGTACCTCCGGGGCCGCGCCGAGATCATCGACGCGCACTCGCTCCGCGTGAAGTTCGAAGCCGGCGCGACCGGCGACGACATCGTCAAGTTCGAGCACGCCATCGTCGCCACCGGATCGACGCCCGCGATTCCACCGGCGCTCGCCGTCGCGGATCCGCGCGTCATGGACTCGACCGCGGCGCTCGATCTGCCCGACATCCCGAAATCGCTGCTCGTCGTCGGCGGCGGCTACATCGGCCTCGAGCTCGGCACGGTCTACGCCAGGCTCGGCAGCAGCGTCACCGTCGTCGAGATGACCGACGGCCTGCTGCCCGGCGCCGATCGCGATCTGGTGGACGTGCTCGCCAAGCGCGTGGGCCAGACGATGAAGGCGGTGCTGCTGAAGACACGGGTCGTGCAGATGAAGGCGGAGCCGAAGGGCATCCGGGTGACCTTCGAGGGGGCCGCGGGAAGCGATGCCCCGAAGGAGCCGCTGTTCGATCGGGTGCTCGTCGCCGTCGGCCGCCGTCCGAACGCGAGCGTGCCCGGCCTCGACCGCACGCGCGTGCGCGTGAACGACCGCGGCTTCATCAGCGTGGACGAGCAGATGCGGACGGGCGAGCCGTCGATCTTCGCCGTCGGCGACGTGGTCGGCGAGCCGATGCTCGCGCACAAGGCATCGCACGAGGGGCGCGTCGCCGTCGAAGTGATCGCCGGCGCGAACGTCGCATTCCAGCCGCGCGCCATTCCGGCTGTGGTGTTCACCGATCCCGAGCTGGCGTGGTGCGGCCTCACCGAGGCGCAGGCGAAGAAAGCCAATCGCGCGGTGGCGATCGCCAAGTTCCCGTGGGCGGCATCGGGCCGCGCGATCACGCTCGATCGGACCGACGGCCTGACCAAGCTCGTGCTCGATGCGGATACCGAAACCGTCCTGGGTGTCGGGATGGTCGGCCCTGGCGCCGGCGAGCTGATTGCGGAAGGTGTCCTGGCGGTCGAAATGGGCGCGACCGCGACGGATCTCAAGCTGGCCATTCACCCGCACCCGACGCTGACCGAAACCGTGATGGAATCGGCCGAAGTGTTCTTCGGACAGGCCACGCACGTGTATCGGCCGCGCCGAGCATAGCTGACAGGGCCCAGGCTACTGGGCCCGGGCTACTGGTCGGCTCTCGCGACCTCGGAACTCGCCACGAATTCTGCTCAGCGTCGATTCAAGGTCCATCGGTCCCTCTCGTCTTGGTGAGCGCTTCGCGATAGACGCGCTGGCCGCACTCCACCGCGTTCCTGGTATCGAACCTGTGGGCGTACGGCGTGACGCTGAATCCGATTCGCGCGTAGCGCCGGGCCATGGAGGCGCTGTCGACGACCGACGGCGCGGACGCGATTTCGACGGCGTGGCGCAGCTCGTGCCCGAGGATCGCCAGGCCGTTGAGGTCCGTGAGCGGCGCGACGAAGATCTGGAGATAGCGGAGCCCGCCCGCCGCGCCGACGAAGGAGATCTGCCCGCCCAGGTCCGGCTCGTTGAACATCCTGAAGTTGACGTAGACGACGACGTCGGAGGCTTCGAGCTGATCGACCAGCTTATGAAAGGTCGGCGACCGCGCGATCCCTTCGGCGATGAGGGTCTGCAGGGGTGCGGACGTCGTGCGAATGTGGGACGGCGAGGCCGCCGCCGGCCGCGGCGGCGCCCCGATCGTGAGCAGGAGAACGGCGATGGGGAGGTGGATGGGTCTCGGCATGCGGGGTTGGAGAGCAAGATGCAATCCGGGCCGGGTGCAGGCCCTGCGTCGCGCGCGCGAGCGTTTCTTGGCCGTTTTTCGGTGATTGTGCGCGGCGGGCGAGATCTGAGCTCGTGACAATATGGTAGGATCGTTGCTATTGACTAACGAAAACGTAGCCTTCTTGCGCGTGGCGCGACCGGCGAATCGCGGTGCGGAGATGCGCCCGCGCCGAATGTGGACAATAATGTGGGATACATGCGAGGTCCTCACATTCTCGTAGGAGACGCACCGTGACCCGCGCGATCCGGCCGCCGAACCGGCCCGCCGACACCGCGGGCCGCGAAGCCCGCCGCCTGTCGTCCCTGCTCGAGGTGAGCCAGGCGCTCTCGGGCACGCTGCACCTCAAGTCGTCGCTGCATCGCGTGCTCGAGATTCTCGAGCGCCACCACAGCGCCGTGCGGGGCATCGTCTCGTTCCTCCAGGAGGGCGGCGGCCTGCGCGTCGAGGCGGCCGACGGCCTCGGCGAGATCGCCGGCACGGTGCGCTACCGGCTCGGCGAGGGCATCACGGGCCGCGTCGTCCAGAGCGGGAAGGCGGTGGTCGTGCCGCGGGTGAGCCGCGAGCCCGGGTTTCTCCATCGCCGTGCGCCCGCGCACGACGAGGTGAGCTTCATTTGCGTACCGATCCTGCTGAACCGCCGGCCGATCGGCGCGCTCGGCATCGATCTCACGTTTAACCCCGATCGCGACTACGACCGCTATCTGAAGTTTCTCGGCGTCGTCGCGTCGATGATCGCGCAGGCCGTGAAGATCCAGCGTCTCGTCGAGGCCGACAAGCAACAGCTGGTCGCGGAGAACCGGCACCTGAAGCAGGAGCTGCGCGAGCGCTACGACGTCGCGAACATCGTCGTCGGGAACAGCGGGCCCATACGGCAGATCTACGAGCAGGTGGCGCAGGTGGCCGGCACCAGCACGACCGTGCTCATTCGCGGGGAATCCGGAACCGGCAAGGAGCTGATCGCCCACGCCATCCACTACAACTCGCTGCGCGCGCGGAAGCCGTTCATCAGGGTGAGTTGCGCGGCGTTGCCCGAGAGCCTCATCGAGTCGGAGCTGTTCGGCTACGAGAAGGGCGCCTTCACGGGTGCCGAGACGCGGAAGAAAGGACGGTTCGAGCTGGCCGACGGCGGCACGCTGTTTCTCGACGAAATCGGGGAGGTCAATCTGGCGACGCAGGTCAAGCTGCTGCGCGTCCTCCAGGAGCGCGAGTTCGAGCGCGTCGGCGGTACGGAGACGGTGAAGGCGAACGTGCGCCTCATCGCGGCGACCAACAAGGATCTCGAGCAGGCCATGGCCGCCGGGACGTTTCGCGAGGATTTGTACTACCGGCTCAACGTGTTCGCGATCTTTGTCCCGCCGCTGCGCGAGCGCAAGGGCGACCTCCTGCTACTCGTCGATCACCTGCTCGAGAAGCTGGCGCGCGAACATCAGCGCAAGATCAAGCGAATCTCGACGCCGGCCATCGACATGCTGGCGAGCTACCACTGGCCGGGGAACGTCCGCGAGCTGGAGAACGCGCTCGAACGCGCGGTGCTCTCGTGCGATGGCGAGGTGATTCACGGGCACCATCTGCCGCCATCGCTGCAGACGGCCGAAGCGTCGGGCACGGTGACGCGCGTCTCGCTCAAGGACGCCGTCGTCGCCTACGAGAAGGACCTGATTCAGGACGCCCTCAAGAGCACCCGCGGCAACCGCGCCAAGGCGGCGCGGCTGCTCGATACGACCGAGCGCGTCCTCAACTACAAAGTCCGCACCTACGGCATCGACGCCGGTCGGTTCCATGCACGCATTCGCTGACCGCGTCGTCCTCGTCACCGGTGCGGCCCGCGGTCTGGGCCGCGCGACCGCCAAATACTTCCTTGATCACGGCGCGCGCGTCGCCGTCAACGTCCGGACGCGCGAACGCGCGGACGCGTTGGCATCCGAGCTCGGTCAGGCGGCCATCGCCGCGCCGGGCGACATCCGGGACACCGACGCCGTGCGCGCGATCGTTGAGCTGGTCGTCGGCCGCTGCGGGCGCCTCGACGTGCTCGTCAACAACGCCGCCGTGGCGCGGTCGACGCGGTTCGAGGCTATCGACGAGCGCGAGTGGCGTGACGCGATGGACGTCAACCTCACGGCGCCCTTTCTGCTCATGCGCGCGTCCGTGCCTCAGATGAAGGCGCAGCGCTTCGGACGCATCATCAACGTGTCGTCGCTCGCCGGGCGCAGCGTGAGCACGCTCGCCGGCGCCCACTACACGGCGTCAAAGGCCGGCCTCCTCGGTTTGACGCGCGCCGCGGCGAAGGAACTCGGCCCGCACGGCATCACGGTCAACGCGGTGTGTCCGGGGCTGTTCGATACCGAGCTCACGCACGAGAACGCGTCCGACGATCGGCTGCGGACGCTTCAGGCGGCGTGGCCCGTGCCGCGTCTGGGGCGGCCCGAGGAAGTCGCGGCGCTCATTGGGTACCTGGCGTCAGAGGAAGCGGCCTACGTCACCGGTGCGTCGTTCGACATCAACGGCGGCACGCTCATGATCTGATGTTTGACGGGCAGGAGGGGCGGGATCAGGCTTGGGCGGCTTTTTCGTAGGCGTCGGCGGTTTCGTTGGCGTGATACGAACTGCGGACGAGCGGACCCGACTCGACCTGAACGAAGCCGAGATCGAGGGCGGCCTGTTTGAGGTCGCGGAATTCGTCGGGATGGTAGTAGCGTACCATCGGCGCGTGCGCGGCCGACGGCCGCAGATACTGTCCGATGGTCAGGATCTGGCAACCGACGGCCGCCAAATCCCTGAACGTCGCGACGAGTTCTTCGGGCTCTTCTCCGAGGCCCACCATGACGCCGGTTTTTGTCGGGACGTCCGGGGCGTAGCGGCGCGCGCGATCGAGTAGCTCCAGCGTGCGCGCGTAACGCCCGCCCGACCGCGCCATCCGGTACAAGCGCGGCACCGTCTCGGTGTTGTGGTTCAGCACATCGGGCCGCGCGTCGAGCACGGCGCGCAGCGCGTCCTCGTTCCCCTGGAAGTCCGGAATCAGGACCTCGATGCGGCAGCGCGGCAGATGCGCGCGCGTCAGCCGAACCGTCTCCGCGAAAATCGACGCGCCGCCATCCGCGAGATCATCGCGATCGACCGAGGTGATGACGACGTGGTTGAGGCCGAGCGTGTGGACGGCGTTGGCGACGCGCTCCGGTTCGGCGGCGTCCGCGGGCGCGGGGCGGCCGTGCGCCACCGCGCAGTACGCGCACGCGCGCGTGCACACGTCGCCGAGGATCATGAAGGTCGCCGTGCCGTGGTTCCAGCACTCGCCGATGTTCGGGCACTGCGCCTCTTCGCAGACCGTGTGCAGGTTGAGATCGCGCATGAGACTCTTGAGGTGGAGGTAGCTCGGCGAGCCCGGCGCGCGGACCTTCAGCCAGTCGGGCTTCGGCAGCCGGACCGTCTTGACCGTCTCCAACGGGATCACCCTTGCCATCTCGTTCAATTATATCGGTCAACTTTATCCAGGCGCTACCCGTCTAATGAGCCATGCTGCACTTTGATGCCCTCTGGCGCGACCTGCGACACGCCGCCCGCGTCCTGCTGAAAAGCCCGCTCTTCACGCTGTCCGCCGTGCTGACGCTCGCGCTGTGCATCGGCGCGAACACCGCCATCTACACGGTCGTCGATCGCGTGCTGCTGCGCCCGCTGCCTTACCCCGAGCCAGACCGTCTGGCCGAGGTGATGACGCACTTCGAGAAAAGCGGCAGCGACGACGACAGCCAGACCGGCGGCGCGTGGCTGGCCCTGCGTGCGGCTCCGGCGATCGATCTCGCGGTGCTGTTCGGCGGATCGACGGGCGTGAACTTCGTCTCGCACCAGCAGGCCGAGTATGTGAAGCAGCAGCGCGTCTCCGCCGGGTTCTTTCGCGTGCTCGGGGTGCCTCCGGCGATCGGCCGCGAGTTCACGGAGGACGAAGATCGGGTGAACGGCCCGGCCGTCGCCGTCCTGAGCCACTCGCTCTGGACGCGGGCGCTCGGCGCCGATCCCGGCGTGGTTGGCAGGTCGGTGACGCTGCGTGGCGAACCCTACACCGTCGTCGGCGTGATGCCGGCCGGCTTCCGCAGCAACGTTCCGGCCGACGTGTGGACGCCGCTGCGTCCGTCGACGCGCGGCGAAGGCGCCGGCCAGAACTACGAGATCATCGGACGGCTGCGCCCGGGCGTGACGTGGGCGGAGGCCGACGGCCGCATCGCGGCGGCCGGCGCGGCCGTGATACGCGATCTGTACCGCGAGCCGGCGCGCGAACATCTGGTGCCGCTCCAGCGCGGGCTTACCGAGGACGCGCGCCAGCCGCTCCTGATTCTCTGGGGCGCCGTGGCGGCGGTGCTCCTCATCGGCTGCGTGAACATCGCCGGCCTGCTCGTCGCGCGCTCGGCGACGCGAGCGCCCGAGATCGCCATTCGCATGGCGCTCGGCGGCGGCCGCGGCGCGATCGTCAGGCAACTGCTCTGCGAAAGCGTGCTGCTCGCCGCGTGCGGCGGCGTCACGGGCATCGCGCTGGGCTATCTCGGCGTCCACCTGTTCGCGTCGCTCCTCGAGGACGCGTTCGGCGTGACGGGAGAAATCGCGCTCGATGGGCGCGTGTTCGCGGCCACGGCGGCGGCCTCGCTCCTGACCAGTCTGGTGTTCGGACTGCTGCCGGCCTTTCAAGCGAGCCGCGTGAATCTGCGCGCGGCGATCCTGGAAGGCGGCGATCGGACGGTCGCCGGGACGGCGAGCCGCTGGCCGCGCCGCCTGATGGTCGGCGCCGAAGTGGCGCTCGGCGTCGTGCTGCTCGTCGGCGCCGGCCTGCTGCTGCGGACCTTCGACGGCCTGATGCGCCAGCGCGCCGGCTTCGACGGCACGCACGTCGTCACCGCGACCCTCTCGCTGCAGGACGCGCGCTACACGACCACCGAACGGGTCAATCAGCTCTTCGATCAGAGTCTGGATCGCATGCGGGCGGTACCCGGCATCCAGAACGCCGCGGTCTGCCTCACGCTGCCGTACGAACGGGCGCTCAATCTCGGCGGACGCTTCGTGGGCGGGCGCGAGATCCAGATCATCAACATGACGTACGTGACGAGCGGCTACTTCGACACGCTGCGCATTCCCGTCGAGCGCGGCCGCGTGTTCAGCGACGCCGACAACGCTGCTGGCGCGGGGGCGATCGTCGTGAATCAGGCGTTCGTGAAGCGCTATTCGCCCGACCAGGATCCGATCGGCCGGCAGGTCGTGCTGAGCGGGACGCGCACCATCGTGGGGATCGTCGGCGACATCCAGCAGAAAGCGGGGTGGGGCAATTTCGGGCCGGTCGGCGCGATGCCGGCGGCGTACGTGCCCGCCGCGCAGATGTCGGGCGGTTTCTTCCAGATGGTCCACACGTGGTTTTCGCCGAGCTGGATCGTGCGCACGGCGGGCGGGCAGGCCGGCGTCGCGGCCGACATGCAGCGGGCCGTGCAGCGGGTCGATCCGCAATTGCCGTTCGCGAAGTTCCGCACGCTCGACGAGGTGCGCGGCGAGGCCGTGGCCAAACAGCGCGCGCAGGCGACGCTGCTCGGATCGCTCGCCGCCCTGGCATTCATCCTCGCGGCGGTTGGCATCTACGGCCTCGTGGCGAATTCGGTGGCCGAGCGGACGCGCGAGCTCGGCATCCGCATGGCGCTCGGCGCGACGCCGATGCAGACGCTGCGCGTGGCGGCGGCGCCAGGGCTCGTGCTCGGGGCGGCGGGCGTGCTCATCGGACTCGCCGTCGCGCGGGCCGGCGCGCGCGTGCTGCAGTCGCTCGTGTGGAACGTCTCGGTCGGCGATCCGATGACGTTCGCGCTCGCCGCCGGCGCCGTCCTCCTGATGGCCATCGTCGCCACGCTGACGCCGGCGCTGCGGATCCTGCGCCTCAATCCCGTCCGCGCGCTGAGGCAGGGGTAGGGGCTACAATCGGCGGCGTGGCCGCTTTCCACCGTATCGACGTCCGCGTGATGTGGCCGGACACCGATCCGGCCGGCATCGTGTGGTTCGGCGTCTTCTTCCGGTACTTCGAGAACGCGGAAGAGGAGCTGTTCCGCGCGCTCGGCAGCGATCGCACGGCGCTCTTGCGAGAGCTGAAGATCTTCATGCCGCGGACGTCCTTGAAATGCGGGTTTCGATCGCCCGCGCGGCTCGGCGATGCGCTGTCGGTCGGCGTCGGCGTCGGCGAGATGAGCGAGCGGCGGATCACCTACACGTTCGATATTCGCGAGCGCGGCACCGACCGGTTGATCTGTGAAGCGTCGTACCGAGTCGCGTGCGTCGATGCCGGATCGTTCGCCCCGCGCGCGTTCCCGCCCGAAGTGCTGGCGCTGCTCGCGCCGGCCGCCACGTCCGTATGATGCTCGACGCGGCGGCCCTCGGCGTTCCCGAGGCGTTCAACGTCGCGACCTACTTCGTCGATCGCCACGTGCGCGAAGGCCGCGGCGCCCGCGTCGCGATCGAGTGCGGCGACGAGCGCGTCACGTACGCGCAGCTGCTCGACGGCGTCAATCGATTCGGGAGCGCGCTCGTCGAGCAGCTCAGCGTCCGCCCCGAGGAGCGCATCGTGCTGCTCCTGCTCGACGGCCCCGCGTTCGCCTACAGCTTCTTCGGCGCGATCAAAGCCGGCGCGGTGCCGATCCCGACCAACACGCTGTGGAAGCCGGCCGATTATCGGTACGTCCTGAACGACTCGCGTGCGCGCGTCCTCGTCGTCAGCGTGGAGCTGCTGCCGCAGATCGAGCGCATCCCGCGCGCTGAGCTCCGCTATCTGAAATACGTCATTGTCGTCGGGGTCGTCGGCGACACGATGGCCGCCGAGTCGCGCCTGTCGTTCGCGCAGATGCTCGAACGCGGATCCCCGCAGCTCGACCCCGCGCCCACCGGGCGAGACGATGTCGCGTTCTGGCTGTATTCCTCTGGCAGCACCGGCGCGCCGAAAGGCTGCGTCCACCTGCATCACGATATGGTCGTCTGCGCGGAGCTCTTCGGGAAGGGTGTCCTCGGCGGGCGCGCGGAGGACCGGTTCTTCAGCGTCGCGCGGCTGTTCTTCGCGTACGG
>JADGOC010000040.1 GCA_017883165.1 Acidobacteriota bacterium | reverse complement strand
CTACCACCGGGACGGTGACGGAAGGGCCGTAAGGCCAGCTGATGGCCGACAGCCAGCGGATCGAAGATCTTCGACGCCGGGTCCAACAGGATCCGGCGTCGATCGCCTTCGCCCAGCTCGCCGAGGAATACCGCCGGGCCGGACATCTTCAGGAATCGGTGGACGTCTGTCGCGCCGGCCTCGCGATTCATCCCGGATATCTCAGCGCACGCGTCACGCTCGGACGCGCCTTCCTCGAGCTGAATCAACTCGAGGAGGCGCAGGCCGAGCTCGAGCAGGTGCTCAAGAGCGCGACGGAGAATCTCGCGGCGATCCGCGGGCTCGCGGAAATCCACCAGCGGCAAGGTCGTCTCCCCGAGGCGCTCGCGCAGTATCGTGCCGCGCTGAGCCTCGCGCGCAACGATCCGGACCTGGAGCAGACCGTCAACGAGCTCACGCAAAAGCTCGCGCCAAAGAAAGGTCCTCAGGCGGTCGACGGCCTGTCGTTCGACCAGATTCAGCAGGAGCTTTCGGTCAATCCGCAGGCGCAGCCGCCGCCGGCGCCGCCCGAGCCGGTCGTGCCGGTCGAGCCGGTCGAGCCGGTTGTGCCGGTTGTGCCGGTCGTGCCGGTCGAGCCGGTCGTGCCGGTCGTGCCGTTCGTGTTGACGCCCCCCGCACCGACGCCCGAACCGCCGCCGGAAACATTGCCAGAGGAACTGCCACCGGCAGAACCGTGGCCCGGGCAACTGCTGCTGGCGGAAGCGCTGTTTGTGGAGCCGGTTGTCGAAGAAGACCCGGCCCGTTCCCGCGCGCTGCAGACGATCGACGCGCTGCAGCAGTGGCTCGACGCGATTCATGACTCAGGCGCCGAGCGACACGCTTAGCCGGCGCCACGGCGCGATTCGGCGGCAGCTGGCGGCGCGCGAGCTCGACGCCCTGGTCGTCACGTCGCTGCCGAACGTCTTCTACCTGACCAACTTCACTGGCAGCGCCGCGATCGTCGTCCTCACCGCCGACGACCTCTTTTTCGTCACCGACTTTCGCTACGTGGCCGCGCTCGAGCGGACGCGCGGCACCGCGTCGCAATGCCCCGGCCTCGAGCTCGTGCGCGTCGACAGGTCCTATGACGAGGCGCTCGCGTTCCTGCTGGCCGGGGTGTCGCAGGGGCGCGTCGGCTTCGAGGCGGCGCATCTGACCGTCGCTCGTCATCAGTGGCTCGGGTCGGCGCTGGCGCGCGGCGGCTCGGGCGTCTCGCTGGTGCCGACTGACGGCGTCGTCGAGCAGGCGCGCGTCCGTAAAGACCCGTTCGAGATCGCCACGCTTCGCGAGGCGGCCGCGCGGCTGTCGGCCGTGGCGACGCACATGTTGCAGGATGTCCAGCGCGGGCGGACCGAACGCGAAGTCGCCTGGGCGATTGAGGCGCGCCTCCGCGACGCCGGCTTCGAGAAGCCGGCCTTTGATACGATTGTCGCCAGCGGGCCGAACGCGGCGCTCCCGCACGCGCAGCCCGGGGAGCGAAGATTGACCGAAGGCGACCTCGTGGTGCTGGACTTCGGCGGCGTTTACGCTTCATACTGCGTGGACTTGACGCGCACCGTATCAATCGGAGCGCCCGCCCCGCGCGCCCGCGATGTGTATGCCGCGGTGCTCGAGGCGCACGATCAGGCGATCGCGGCGGTCGGGCCGGGCCGATCGCGTTTCGACATCGACGCCGCGGCACGAGACACGCTCGGCCGCCACGGCCTGGCCGAGGTGTTCGGCCACGGAACCGGCCACGGCTTGGGTATCGAGGTGCACGAGGAGCCGCGCATCGCGCGGCGGCGGACCGAGACGGCCGGCTCTGCAACGGACGGCGGTTCCCGCTTGGAACAAGACAATGCTGACGAACGCGTGGCCGTCGGCATGGTCTTCACGATCGAGCCCGGCGCCTACATCCCAGGTTGGGGCGGCGTCCGCATCGAAGACGATGTGCTCGTGACCGATGATGGCGTGGACGTGCTCACCAACGTGACGACCGAATTAATCGAACGCTGACTAATCAATGGATCTTGACCAGCTCAAACAAATTCTCGACCTTGTCCGCGCGCACGAGCTTTCCGAGTTCGAAATCGAACAGGAAGGGCTGAGGCTGAAAATCCGCAAGGACGCCGTCGGTGCGCCGGCCGTGGTCGTGCACGCGCCCGTGCCGCCGCCGCCGGCCCACGGCGGTCCGGCTGCGGTTGCGGCGCCGATTTCGTCAGTGTCGTCAGGGTCATCGGTTCCAGGGGGCGCGCCGACCGCGGCCGACGGCGGCGACGCGGAGATCGAGCTCGCGGTCGTCAAGTCGCCGATCGTCGGCACGTTTTATCGCTCGCCGGAGCCCGGCGCGCCGTCGTTTGTCGACATCGGTACGCTGGTGAAGAAGGGGCAGGTCCTCTGCATCATCGAGGCGATGAAGCTGATGAACGAGATCGACTCGGAGTACGACGGCGAGATCGTGAACGTCTACGTCGAGACCGGGCAGCCGGTGCAGTACGGCGAGCGCTTGTTCGCCATCAAGACGAAGTAGGGGCGGATCGTGCTCCGCCCGAAGCCATGTTCAAGAAGATTCTGATCGCGAACCGCGGTGAGGTGGCGCTCCGCGTCATTTTTGCGTGCCGGGAGCTCGGCATCAAGACCGTTGCCGTGTACTCCGAGGCGGACGAGCATTCGCTGCACGTGCGGTTCGCCGACGAGGACGTCTGCATCGGCCCGGCGCGCAGCGCCGACAGCTATTTGAACGTGCCCGCCGTCATCAGCGCCGCCGAGATCACTGGCGCCGACGCGATTCATCCCGGCTACGGGTTCCTCGCGGAAAGCGCGTACCTCGCGGAGGTCTGCGAAGCGTGCCACATCAAGTTCATCGGTCCGGAGCCGCAGGTGATCCGGCTGATGGGCGACAAGGCGCGGGCCCGCCGCGTGATGAAAAAGGCCGGCGTGCCCATTCTTCCCGGCAGCGATGGACCGCTGGACCCGCTCGACAACGACGAGAAGGCGCTCCGGCTCGCCAAGGAGATCGGCTATCCGGTCATCGTGAAGGCGACGGCCGGCGGCGGCGGCCGCGGCATGCGCATCGTCCGCGCGCCCGGAGAGCTGTCGCATGCCGTCAAGACCGCGCGGCGCGAGGCGGAGGCGGCCTTCGGCGTCGGCGACGTGTACATCGAGAAGTACATCGAGTCGCCGCGCCATATCGAGTTTCAGATCCTCGGCGATCAACACGGGGCCGTGGTGCACCTGGGTGAGCGCGAGTGTTCGATTCAGCGGCGCCACCAGAAGCTCATCGAGGAATCGCCCTCGCCCGCGCTCAGCGAGAAGATGCGGCGCAAGATGGGCAGCATCGTGATCGACGCCGCGAAGGCCGTGCAGTACACGAACGCCGGCACCTTCGAGTTCCTGATGGATCCCGACGGCCGCTTCTACTTCATGGAAGCCAACACGCGGCTGCAGGTCGAGCATCCGGTCACGGAAATGGTGACCGGCGTCGACATCGTGAAAGAGCAGATCCGCATCGCGGCGGGGGAGCGCCTGTCGTTCAAGCAGAGCGAGGTCACCTTCACGGGCCACTCGATCGAGTGCCGCATCAACGCGGAGGATCCGGAGACCTTCGTGCCGTCGCCGGGGCTGATTCACGTGTTCAGCGTGCCGGGCGGGCCCGGCGTCCGCGTCGAGACGTTCGCGCACTCCGACTGCGTCATCTCGCCGTACTACGATTCGATGATCGCGAAAATCATCGTCCACGGCCGCGACCGGCAGGAAGCGATTGCCCGGATGCGCCGCACGCTCGAGATGACGGTCATCGAGGGCATCAAGACCAGCATCCCGATGCACCTTCGCATCCTGGCCGATCCCGAGTTCATCGCCGGCAAGCTGAGCACGTCGTTCATGGACCGCTTCCTGGCGCGTCCGCGGGCGGGCCGGCTTGCCGAAGCGGTGTGATCCTCCCGCCTCTCTACGCCATCGTTGACGCCGATATCGCCGCCGCCGCGGGGTGGACGCTCGTGGATCTCGCGTCGGCGTGTCTCGCCGGCGGCGCGACGCTCCTGCAGGTGCGCGCGAAGGACGCCTCGAGCGGCTGGCTGCTCGATACGGCGGCGCTGATTGTCGAGCGCGCCCACGCGGCCGGTGCGCGCGTCGTCGTCAACGATCGCGCCGATATCGCGCGCCTCGCCGGCGCGGACGGCGTGCATCTCGGGCAGGATGATCTGCGCCCCGCCGCCGTGCGTCCGATCGTGGGCGACGCGGCGATCGTTGGCCTGTCAACCCACACGCTGGAGCAGATTGACGCGGCGATCGCGGAGCCGATCGCCTACCTCGCGATTGGCCCCGTGTTCGGCACCGCGACCAAGGCGACCGGGTACGAGGCCGTCGGCCTCGGCCGCGTGCGCGAGGCGGCCGCCCGGGCGCGGACGCGCCAGCTTCCCGTGGTCGCCATCGGGGGCATCACGCTCGAATCGGCGCCGGGCGTCATCGAGGCCGGGGCGGCGTCGGTCGCCGTAATCGGCGACCTGCTGAGCGGCGGCGACCCCGAGCGCCGTGTTCGGTCGTATTTGGAGCGGCTCTCGCGATAGGGCATTGCCGCGTATAATCTCGTGGTCTTACCGGATCGCTCGAATCTCATCCAAGAACTGAGAGGGAGATGGTGGCTGGCGCATTGTTTCGGACCAAGTCAATCGATCGCCTGATGAACGACGTCGCGGCGGCCGGCGAGGAGAGCCTGAAGCGGACGCTCGGTCCGTTCTCACTCGTCACGCTCGGCATCGGGGCCATCATCGGCGCCGGCCTCTTTGTGCGGACGGCGGCAGCCATCGCCGAGCGCGCCGGCCCGTCGGTCACGCTCGCGTTCCTCGTGGCCGGCTTCGGCTGCGCGTTCGCCGGCCTCTGCTACGCCGAGTTTGCCTCGATGATTCCAATCGCGGGGAGCGCCTACACCTACTCGTACGCGACGATGGGCGAGCTCGTCGCGTGGATCATCGGCTGGGATTTGTGCCTCGAGTACGCCGTCGGCGCCGCGACCGTCGCGATTGCCTGGAGCGAGTACTTCAACAAGATCCTCGAATACTTCGGGATGCACGTGCCCTACCAGTGGTGCCATTCGCCATTTGAGGCGATGAACGGCGTGCACGGCATCATGAATATTCCCGCCGTGTGCATTCTCTTCGTCCTCTCGGCACTGCTCATTCGCGGGATGCAGGAGTCGGCGACCGTGAACAGCATCATTGTCGTCCTCAAGGTCGCGATCGTCCTGATGGTGATCACGATCGGCTGGGGATTCATAAACCCGGCGAATCACACGCCGTATATACCGGCCCCCACGACATACACGACCGGCGAGGGCATCACACACCCCTACGGCGGCATCATGGGGATTCTGGGCGCGGCGGGCGTCGTGTTCTTCGCGTTCATCGGATTCGACGCGGTCTCGACCGCGGCGCAGGAGGCGAAGAACCCCAAGCGTGACATGCCCATCGGCATCCTCGGATCGCTCGCCATCTGCACGATTCTGTACGTGCTGTTCTCGCACGTGCTGAGCGGCGTGGCCACGGTCGAGGACTTCCGGACCGCGGGCAAGGAAGCCTCGGTGGCGTTCGCGATCACGAAGTACATGACCGGCTATGCGTGGATGGCCAACTTCGTGACGGTTGCCATTCTGGCGGGATTCTCATCCGTCATCCTCGTCATGCTGATGGGCCAATCGCGCGTGTTCTACTCGATGAGCCACGACGGCCTGGTGCCGAAAATCTTCTCCGACGTGCACCCCAGGTACCACACGCCGTGGAAGTCCAACATGCTGTTCTTTGTGTTCACCGCCGCGTTCGCCGGGTTCCTTCCGGAAGACATCGTCGGCGAGATGACCAGCATCGGCACGCTGTTCGCGTTCATGCTCGTGTGCGCGGGCGTCTGGATCATGCGGGTCCGCCGGCCGGATCTGGTGCGGGGCTTCACGGTGCCTGCGCTGCCGGTGGTGGCGGTGCTCGGCATCGTTGTGTGCGGCGCCATGATCTACGGCCTGGGCTGGACGAACTGGCTGCGACTGATCGTCTGGCTGGTGATCGGTCTGATCTTCTACTTCAGCTACGGCATACGGCACAGCCGGCTCGCGACCGAGGGCCGGTAAGCGTTCTGGTCATACGGGTTCCGTGACGCGAGTGCAGACGGGCGGTCGCTGGTTCCGGGCGCAAGGTCCGGGCTTTGCGGTCGCCCTTCTCATTTCGGTCATCGCCGGCGGCACCGTCGGCTACAAGTGGATCGAAGGGTGGAGCGCGTGGGACGCGTTCTACATGACGGTCATCACCGTCACCACCGTCGGCTACCAGGAAGTCCACAGCCTCTCGCGCACCGGCCAGGCGTTCACCGTCTGCCTGATCTTTGGCGGCGTGGGCTCGGCGCTCTACACCTTCACGCTGCTCGCGACGGTCGTCGTGGAGGGCGGCCTACCCAAGCGGCTTCAGCGGCGGCGAGACCAACGGATGCTCGACACGATAAAAGATCACTTCATCATCTGCGGCTACGGACGCATCGGCAGCATCGTGGCGCGCCAATTCCAGCGCCAGAAGATCGCCTACGTTGTCGTCGAGCGCGATCCCGAGCGGGTCCAGCAGGCGGTCGACGATGGGGCGATTGCGGTGGAAGCGGATGCGAGCAGGGAAGACGTGCTGAAGCGCGTCGGCGTCGCGCGCGCGCGCGGCCTGATCGCCGCGGTCGGCACCGACGCCGAGAACGTCTACGCCGTGCTCACGGCCCGCGTGCTGCGCCCGGACCTTTTCATTATCGGACGCGCGGAAACCGAGGATGCGACGATCAAGCTCAAGCGCGCGGGCGCCGATCGCGTCATCTCTCCCTACCAGATTGGCGCCGTCCAGATCGCGCAGACCGCGCTTCGTCCCGCCGTCGTCGATTTCATGACGCTGGCGACGAGCTCGGACAATCTCGATCTCGCGATGGAGGAAATCACGGTCGGGGCCACGTCCAGGCTGGCCAACCAGTCGATCCTGAACGCGAACCTGCGGCAGCGCTACGGCGTCATCGTCGTCGGCATCCAGCGCGAGGATTTGCGGATGGAGTTCAATCCCGAGCCCGACACGGCGATTCACGGCGGCGACAAGCTCGTGGTCCTCGGACGGCCCGATTCGCTCAAGCAGCTCGAAGCGGAGGCGGCCCAGTGACCACGGCGCGGCTGCTCGACGGCACGGCCGTCGCGAATCAGATCCGCGCCGAGCTTCGTCCGGCGGTCGAGGCCTTTACCGCGCGCACCGGCAGGCCGCCGGGGCTGGGCATCATCCTGGTCGGCGAGAATCCCGCGTCCGAGATTTACGTGCGCGGCAAGCTGAAGTCGGCCGGCGAGGCGGGGCTGCGCGCCGATATCGAGCGGCTGCCGGCGAGCGCGTCGTTGCCCCAGCTCCTGGACCTCGTCGATCGGCTCAACCGCAGCGAGGTGCACGACGGGATTCTCGTCCAGGCGCCGCTGCCGGCGTCGATGGGCGAGGACGCCGAATCGCGCGTGTTCGACGCGGTGAGTCCGGAAAAAGATGTCGATGGCTTCCATCCGGTCAATGTCGGCCGCCTGGTACAGAATCGGGCGACGCTCGTCGCGTGCACACCCTCCGGGGTGATCGAGCTGCTCGAGCGATCGGGGATCACGATCGCCGGCGCGCGGGCTGTCGTCATCGGCCGCAGCAACATTGTGGGGAAGCCGATGGCGCTGCTGCTGCTGCATCGCCACGCGACCGTGACGATCTGCCATTCGCGGACCGTCGAGTTGGCCAAGCGCGCCGCCGAGGCGGACATTCTGGTGGCCGCGCTCGGGCGTCCCGCGTTTGTGACGCCGGACTTCGTCAAGCCGGGCGCGACGGTGGTCGACGTCGGGATCAACCGGCTGTCCACCCGCGCCAGCGTCGAGCGGCTCTTTGCGGCCGGATCGAAGAGGCTGGACGACTTCGACCGCCGCGGCTCGATTACGATTGGCGATGTGCATCCGTCGGTCGCCGGCGTGGCCGGCGCGCTCTCGCCGGTGCCCGGCGGCGTCGGTCCGCTGACGATTGCGATGCTGCTCAAGAACACGATGACGGCTGCCATGGCGAGGGCTGGATGGGCAGGATAGGTTCCCGCCATTCCCGCCGCTCCCGCCCTTCCGGCCCATGCTGCGAGTAGCCCTGACCGGTGGAATTGCAACCGGCAAGAGCCACGTGCTGGACCAGTTCAGGAAGCGCGGCGTGCCGTGCCTCGACGCCGACCTGCTGACGCACGGCGTCGAATCGGCCGGCACCGAGGCGACTCAGGCGATCGCGGCACGATTCGGCGACGTGCTCGCCGCCGACGGCGCCGTCGACCGCCAGAAACTGGCGCCGCTCGTCTTCGCCGATCCAGGCGCACGGCGCGATCTCGAGGCGATTGTCCACCCGGCCGTCTACCGCGCGATTGCCGCCGGCCTGCGCGCGTTCGAACTGCTCGGCGGCTATCGGCTCGCCGTCGTCGACGTGCCGCTGTTGTACGAAACCGGGCACGCCCCGGACTTCGACCGCGTCATCGTGATGGCGTGTCCGCCCGCCGTTCAGATCGCCCGGCTGATCGAACGCGGTATGAGCGATGCCGACGCGCAGCAGCGCATCGCCGCCCAGTGGCCCACGGAGGAAAAGGCCGCGCGCGCTGATTTTGTGATTCGAACCGACGGCAGCGTCGAGGAAACGGACGAGCAGGTCGATAAGATCCTCAGATCCTTACTTCCTTAGATCCTCAGATTCAGACCTCGACCTCGGTGGTATCTTGCGCGGGCGCGATGCGCTCTTCCACGAACGTATTCCAGTCGTGACAGTGCGGGCACTGCCAGAGCAGCTCCGTGCTGCGGTAGCGGCACCGCACGCAGATGTGGGGATCGAGGTAGAAGATCGCGTGGCGCGTCAGCTCGCTGTAGCGATCGACGAGCTCCGGTTCGTGGCGGAGTTGGCCGAGCGCGCGCCAGATCGCCTGGTGGATGCCGAGGGCGTGCGGGTTCTGCACGAGCGCCGCGAACAGCAGATCGAGCGCGTCGCGCGGACGCCCGCTCGCCGCCAGATGGCGTGAGAGCGCGAGACGCGCGCGCCAGTCCTGCGCGTTCTCGTCGATGAGACGCTTGCAGAGGCGCGTAAAGCGCTCGGGCGATCCCGTCCGCACCGCGAGCGCCTCGAGCCGGTCGAACGCCAAGTAGGCGCGATCGGGCGCGACGTCGACGAGTTGCTGCCAGATCGCGTCCGCCTCTTTGTCGTTGTTCTGCGCCACGCGCACATCGCCGAGATTCAGATACGCGGGGATGGCTCGCGGGTCGAGGTTGATCGCGCTCTGAAAGTGGCGGACGGCCTCGCTGTAGTCCGTGCGGCGCATCGCTTCGAGCCCGATCTCGTTTTCCAGGAACGCGAGGATCGCCTGGTTCTGCGGTCCCTCGTCCGCGTCAGCCAGCTTCGACAGCCGCTGCCGGGTGTCGTACGCCTCGCTCCACTGATGCTGCTCCTCCTGCAGCTTCTCCAGGTTCACCAGTGCGTACTCGTTCTTCGGATCGAGACGCAAGACCTCGTTGAACGCCTCGAGCGCGCGATCGACGAAGCCGCCGCGCTTGTAGTCGAGGCCCAGACAGAGCAGCACGTGGGCGTGCTCGAGCCGGCTGAGGTTCGGCCGCTGGAGCAGCTGCTGGTGCACCGTAATCGCCTTGCCGACCTGACCCTTCTCGCGGTACAGGTTGCCGAGGATCATGTGGACTTCGAGCGCGTTGGCGTCGAGCCCCGCGGCCTTGCCCAGCTCGTCGATCGCGAGGTCGATTTGATTGGCGACGAGGAAATTCAGACCGAGGATATAGTGCGGCGATTCGCGGGTGCGGCGCCGGTCGATCCACGTGCCGTCGCGCAGCTTGTAGCGCTCCCACGCCTTGCCGACCGCGAGGCCGGCCAGCAGCGCGATGAGCGCCGCGAGCATCGGCGCATACGCGCTCATGCGCGAGTCCCTTCCGCCAGGTACGCCGCGACAATGGATTCGAGCCGTCCCTGCGCGCGCAGCACGCTCTCGATCAGCTCGCGCGCCGCGCCGTGTCCGCCCGGCCTGCGGCTCACCCAGTGCACGCGCGTCCGGACCTCGTCGGCCGCGTCGGCGGGCGCCGCCGACAGGCCCACGCGGCCGAGGACCGGCAGATCGAGGATGTCGTCGCCCATATACGCCACCTGCGTGTCGGCGAGCGTGTGGTCGCGCAGCATCGACTCATACGCCTCGAGCTTGCTCGTCACGCCCTGTCGCACGAGGGTGACGCCCAGCTGCGAGGCGCGCTGAGCGGTCGAGGCCGACGAACGCGCCGAGAGGAAGCCGACCGTCAGGCCGGCGCGCTGCGCCCACACGATCGCCGTGCCGTCCTTGATGTCGAACTGCTTGCTCTCCGAACCGTCCGCATGCAGCAGGATCTTGCCGTCGGTGAGCACGCCGTCGACGTCGAACAGGATGAGGCGGATACCCGCGGCCCGCGCGTCGATCGAGCCGGCCGTTACCACCGAGCCACCAGCCACGGGTTAGAACATCTCCGTCCGCCAGAGGTCGTGGAGATGCACGACCCCGGCGACCGTGCTCGTGCCGGCGTCGACGACGACGATCGAGGTGATCTTGCGCTGCTCCATGATGTTGAGCGCCTCGGCGGCCAGCGTCTGCGGCGGAATCGTCACCGGCCCGCGCGTCATCACGTCTCCGGCCGTCAGCTCCAGAATGCCGGCCGCGCGGTCCATGTGGCGGCGCAGATCGCCGTCGGTGATGATGCCGAGGAGCGCGCGGCCGGCGTCCACCACACAGGTCATGCCCAGCCCCTTGCTCGACATCTCGTAAATCACGTCGCGCATCACGGTACCGGCCTGCACGATGGGGCACAGCGTGCCGCCGTGCATCAGGCTCTCGACGCGCATCAGCTTCTTGCCCAGCTTGCCGCCGGGATGGAGGTTGGCGAAGTCCTCCTGCTTGAATCCCTTTTCGACGAGCAGCGTCATCGCCAGCGCGTCGCCGATCGCGAGCGCCGCCGTCGTGCTCGCCGTCGGCACGAGGTTCATCGGACACGCTTCTTCGGTGACGCTGCAGTCGAGCGCGACGTCCGCGGCGGAGGCGAGTGTGGACGCCGGCATGCCGGTAATCGCGATCAGCTTGGCGCCCAGCCGGCGGATCGTCTCGAGCAGGCGCAGGATCTCGTCGGTCTCGCCGCTGTACGACAGCGCGATCACGACATCGTCGCCCTGAAGGACGCCGAGATCGCCGTGGATAGCTTCGGCCGGATGCAGAAAGAACGCGGCGGTGCCGGTGCTCGTGAGCGTCGCGGCGATCTTGCGGCAGATGATGCCCGACTTGCCCATGCCGGTGACGATCACGCGCCCGCGGCAGTGGCGCAGCAGCTGGACCGCGGCATCGAACCTGGCGTCGAGGCGCGCGACGAGCGCCAGGATAGCGGCCGCCTCGGTTTCGAGCACCTTGCGCGCGAGGGCGAGATCAGCCATGGATGTTATTCGGCCCGAGCCGGGCTCGCTTCGGCGGCCTTCGTGATCTTGTCGATCGCCATGAGCCGGTGGAGCAGCGGCTCGAGCCGATCGAGGTGCAAGGCGTTCTGCGCGTCGCTCCTGGCATGCGCCGGGTTGTCGTGCACCTCGAGAAACACGCCGTCGACGCCCGCGGCGACTCCCGCCGAGGCGAGCGGCTCGATGTACTCGGCCTGTCCCGCGGTGACGCCGTCGCCGCCGCCGGGCAGCTGCAGGCTGTGCGTGACGTCGAAGACGACCGGCACGCCCTGCTCGCGCATCATCGGGAACGCGCGCATGTCGACGATGAGGTTGTGGTAGCCGAAGCTCGTGCCGCGCTCGGTCACGATGACGCGCGGATTGCCAGCGTCGATCACTTTCGCCACGGCATGCCTGACATCGTCAGGCGCGAGAAACTGGCCTTTCTTGATATTCACGACGCGGCCCGTTTTCGCCGCCGCGACGAGCAGGTCCGTTTGCCGCGAGAGAAACGCCGGCACCTGCAGCACGTCGGCGACCTCGGCCGCCGGGCCCGCCTGTGAGGCGTCGTGGATGTCGGTGAGAATCGGCACCGACAAGCGCGACTTGATCGCGCCGAGGATGCGAAGCCCCTCCTCGAGCCCGGGCCCGCGAAAGGATCGGCCGGAGGTGCGATTGGCTTTGTCGTATGACGCCTTGAAGATGAACGGCACGCGCAGCCGCTTGGCGACGCCGGCCAGATGCGCGGCGAGGTCGGTCGCGTGGCGCTCGCTTTCGATCACGCAGGGTCCCGCGATGAGCACGAACGGGCTCCCGCCCCCGATCGCAATCTCGCCAACACGGACGGGGTTCACGCCGCCAATTGTATCAGGCGACCGATTCGGTCGCAGCCGGCTGCACGCCGTGCGCCGTCTTGTGCCGGTAGGCCGCCTCGACGAAGCCGGCAAACAGCGGATGCGGGTGCAGCGGCTTGGATTTGAATTCCGGGTGGAACTGCACGGCCAGATACCACGGATGCCCCGGCAGCTCCGCGATCTCGACGAACTTGCCGTCGGGCGATCGGCCCGAGATCCGGAGGCCGTGCTCGACGAGCGTCCGCTCGTAGAGGCAATTGAACTCGTAGCGGTGGCGATGGCGTTCGTGAATCAGGTCGGTGCCGTACAGCCGATGCGCGAGCGATCCGGGCGTCAGCTGGCACGCGTACGTGCCGAGCCGCATCGTGCCGCCGAGCTCGTCCACGCCCAAGAGATCCCGCAGCTTGTAGATCACCTTGGTCGGCGTGTCGGGGTTGCATTCGGTCGAATCGGCGTCGGCCAGCCCCGCGACGTTGCGCGCGTACTCGACCGTCGCCCACTGAAAGCCGTAGCAGATGCCGAAGTACGGAATGCCGCGCGATCGCGCGATCTCGGCCGCCTTCATCATGCCGCGCGTGCCGCGATTGCCGAAGCCGCCCGGCACGAGAATGCCGTCGGCATCGTCGAGCAGTGCCGACCCGTTCGGCTCCTCGAGCGCCTCGGCCTCGATCCATTTGATGTTGACCTTCAGGCGATGACGGAAACCGGCGTGATACAGCGCTTCGTTGAGACTCTTGTAGGAATCCTCGTAGCCGACGTACTTGCCGACAACGTGGATGGTGACCTCGTCGCGGGGATGCTTGATGCGCTCGACCAGCTCCTCCCACGGCTGCATCCGGCGCTCGGTCTGCGGCAGATGCAGGTAGGCGAGGACGATGCGGTCGAGCCCTTCGGCGGCGAGGACGAGCGGCACTTCGTAAATCGACGACACGTCCTTGGCCGTGATCACCGCTTCCTCGGCCACGTCGCAGAACAGCGCGATCTTCCGCTTGATCTCGGGATCGAGGAATCGATCCGTGCGGCAGAGCAGGATGTCGGGCTGGATGCCGATCGATCGCAGGTCGCGGACGCTGTGCTGTGTCGGCTTGGTCTTGAGCTCGCCGGCCGTGCCGATGAACGGCACGAGCGTGAGATGGATGTAGAGCGTGTTGTCGCGGCCGACGTCCTGGCGGAACTGCCGAATCGCTTCGAGAAACGGCAGGCTCTCGATATCGCCGACCGTCCCGCCGATCTCGACGAGGACGATGTCGACGTCGTGCGCGGCGGCGTGGATCGCGTCTTTGATCTCGTTGGTGATGTGCGGGATCACCTGGACCGTGCGGCCGAGATAGTCGCCGCGGCGTTCTTTCTGAATGACGCTCTGATAAATCTTTCCGGTCGTCCAGTTGGAGTTGCGCGTCGTCGACGTGTTCGTGAAGCGTTCGTAGTGGCCCAGATCGAGATCTGTTTCGGCGCCGTCGTCGGTGACGTAGACCTCGCCGTGCTGGTACGGGCTCATCGTGCCGGGATCCACGTTGATGTACGGGTCGAATTTCTGCAGCGTCACCTTGTAGCCGTGCCCTTCGAGCAGGGCGCCGATCGAGGCGGCCGCGAGCCCCTTGCCGAGCGACGAGACGACGCCGCCGGTGACAAATATGAACTTGGTCCGTTGGTCGGTGTGGGTCATAGGTTCTTGTTCAGAGGGTTTCAGCCCGACGTCGGTGCCGACAACAGCCGGCGCACCTGTTCCAAATCCTCCGGCGTGTCGACGCTGAGCGAGTCGTACGCCGTTTCGACCGCCTTGATGCGGATGCCGTGCTCCAGGGCGCGCAGCTGCTCGAGCGATTCGGCGCGTTCGAGCGGCGTCGGGTCGAGCGCCGCCACGACCAGGAGCGTACTGCGGCGATACGCGTAGAGGCCGATATGCCGATAGAGCGGGGGCCAGCCGGCGCGCGGGTCGCGTGCGTAGGGGATGGGCGCGCGCGAGAAATACAGCGCGTAGCCGGCCCGGTCGAGCACGACCTTGACGATGTTCGGGTTGCCGAGATCGGCCGGATGCTCGATGCGGCGATACAGCGTCGTCATCGGGATGGCGCGGTCGGCGGCAAACGGCGCCACCGCCGCCGCAATCGCCTCCGGATCGATGAGCGGCTCGTCGCCCTGCACGTTGACGACGACGTCGCAGTCTAGTGTCGCGGCGACTTCGGCGATGCGATCGGTGCCGCTCCGATGATCGTCCCGCGTCAGCCGGACGTCGCCGCCGAAGCGGTGGACGGCGTCGGCGACCCGCCGATCGTCGGTGGCCACGATCACGCGATGGACCGCCGCGCACGCCTGCGCGCGCCGGTACACGTGCTCGATCATCGGACGACCGTCGATGTCGGCGAGCGGCTTGCCTGGAAATCGGGAAGAAGCGAATCGGGCGGGGATGATGGCGACGATCTGCAGAGGGGAAACGTGATCGACCGCGATCCCAGCCGATGCAGGGTGCACGACGAATAATAGCACAACCGACGAGAGGGCCGTGCTACGATCGCAGGCAATTTCGATGAAGCTCAATGGGACGATGACGGTGGTGGTCATCGGCGGCGCGTTCGCGGCGTGGCTCGCCGCCGACGCCATGTCCGGCACGCGTGACACCGCGTCGCGGTCGGCCGAGCGTGCCGTCCCCGTTGACGCGCGCGGCGAGGCGCTCGCCGGCGAAGTCGCGCGCCTGCACGAGCGTCTTGCGCCCAACGCGGCGCCGCTTCAGCCTGGACGCAACCTATTTCAGTTCACCGCTCCCAAGTCGCGCCGCGACATGGTCTCCGCCAGGCCGGCGCTGACCGAAGCGGCGCCCATCGCACCGGCCGCCGCGCCACCTCCGCCGTTCAAACTCATCGGCATCGCCGAAGACGCCGGCGCGGACGGGCCGATCCGCACGGCGATCGTGTCCGGCCCCGGCCAGCTGTTCATGGTGAAGGAAGGGCAGAATGTCACGCTGCGCTACAAGGTCACCAGAATCGCCGCCGACGTCGTCGAGCTCCAGGATCTGGGCGACCACAGCACGCTTCGTCTCGCTTTGAAGTAGCTTCTTATCTGTCCACCGTCATCATCATCAACCCCATTGCCGGCGCCCGCGGACGCGCGGCCGCGGTCGGCGACCGCGTGGAGCTGGCGCGCCGCGTCGCGGCCGAGGTCGGCGCCCGCACCGAGGTGTTCGTCACCGAGCGGCCAGGCCACGCGCGCGAGCTGGCGCAGGCCTCGCGCGACGCGGGCGCGCGGCTCGTCGTGGCTTGGGGCGGCGACGGGACGGTGAACGAGGTGGCGACGGCGCTCGCCTTCGGCGCCGCAGCGCTGGCGATCGTGCCGGCTGGATCGGGCAACGGCCTCGCCCGCGCGCTGGACATTTCGCTCGACCCACTGGCCGCGCTGTCGGCGGCTCTTCGAGGGACGCCGCGAGCCATCGACGCCGGCGAGCTCGGAGGCCGCCTGTTCGTCAACGTGGCCGGCATCGGCTTCGACGCGCACGTGGCGGCCGGTTTCAACGGGGCGGACAATCGCCGTCGCGGCCTCGGCGGATATGCGATCGTGACGGCGCGGGCGGCCATGCGTTACCCGGCCGCCCGCTACGTCATCGTCACGCCCGAGGCGCGCGTGTCGGTCCGCGCGCTGTTCGTCGTGCTGGCCAACGGCAGCCAGTTCGGCAACCGGATCCGCATCGCGCCGCAGGCGCGCGTCGACGACGGCGCGCTCGATCTCGTCGTTGTCGAAGAACACTCGCGGCTCGCGACGCTCTGGAACATGCGCCGGTTGATCACGGGGTCGGTGGATCGCGCGCCGCAGTGGTCATCTCGCGCGGTTCGGCAGGCGAGAATCGAGAGCGACGCGCCGATGATGTTCCACGTGGACGGCGAGCCGGTGCAAGGCGGCCGCACGCTCGACGCGCGCGTCCATCCCGGCGCGCTGAAGATCTGCTTCTGACGGCCACGACAATCGACGCAGAACCCGCAGAAGCCGCAGAGAAAAACCACATGGGGTGTTGACGTTGTATACACATGGGCGTATACTCATTGTGTGTGCACAGGAGATCTTTAATGGCCAGCACGGTGATTAATCTGCGAGCCGATGAACAACGGCGCGCGCTCATCGATCGAGCTGCCGAGGCGACGGGGAAAAACCGGTCCGAATTCATGCTGGAGGCGGCGTGCCGGGAAGCCACCGCGGTGTTGCTCGATCGCCGGCTTTTCCAGCTTGACGCGAAGGCCTATAAACAATTCACGGCTGCGCTCGACAAAGCGCCTACGACACAGACCAATCCCAAGCTCCGCCGCTTGCTCGCGTCCCAAGCGCCCTGGGAATAATGAGCCAGGGGGAGGGAAGCGAGATCGGCGCTCCCGAGCACCTCAGCGCCGAGCACGACCTCTCGACATTCGAGTCCGGGATTCCGGCACTCGACGACTGGCTGAAGCGGCGGGCATTGGCCAACGAAGACAGCGGCGCGTCACGTACCTACGTGGTGTCGGCCAACGGCAAGGTGATCGGCCATTACGCGTTGGCAACGGGCGCCGTCACGCTTCAGGCGGCCACGGGTCGTGCCCGCCGAAACATGCCGGATCCGATACCGATCATGATTCCCGGACGCGTTGCCATCGACAAGGCTTACCAAGGGAAGGGTGTAGGACGCGCCCTGCTCCGCGATGCCATCCTTCGAACGCTCCAGGCAGCGAACATTGGCGGCATCCGGGCGATACTCGTCCACGCCATTTCCGAGGACGCCAAGCGCTTCTATGAACGCTGCGGCTTCGCGTCCTCTCCGGTCGATCCGATGACGTTGATGATCACAGTTGCCGACGCCGAGCAAGCACTCTCTGGCAAATAGGGACCACGTGCGGGCCGCAACTCGTGCGGCCCGCCCGCTCTGCCGTCATCGGTTCGAGGGCTAGGCGCCCGGCGGCACGATAGCCGGCGCCGCCTGAATCGTCGTCTGATAGCTGACGGCCATGCGCCACATGCCGTCGCGCTTCACCCAGATCCGGCTGACGTGCGCCGGTTTGCCGGCGTAGGGATTGGCTTGCGCCATCATCACCACCGTGTCCCCGAAGTGAACGAACCGTACGGCCGGATTAGCCGCGAGCTGCGCCGGAGCCGGACCGATCCCGGGCCTGCCCAGCTGGGCGAGCCTGCCCGCCTTGGGCACCGGTTCGGTGCCGCCCGTGGAGATCAGCATGAACTCGTCGAGAAAGTGAGGCGACCAGCCGTTCGGATCGTGGTTCGTCACGGCGGTCTCGAGCTCTCCCCAGGACGCGAGGATGCCGCGCTCCGCGTCGTTCTTGGCGGTATACGGCACGCCCTTGCACGGGTTCTGGCAGTCGTTCGTGCTCGGCCCAGGAGGTCCCGGAGGCGGCGGCGCCGCGCGCTGCGTGACCTCGTGGTACACGACCAGCCGCCAGCCCGCTGGCCGCTTCGCCCAGATGCGCAGGATGTGCACTTTGCCGCCGGTCACCTGCACGCCTCCCACCTGGCCGTACGTGTGCTCGGTGACCTGCGCGCCGCTCTCGTCGCCGAGCGGCGGCTTGGGCAGCGAGACGAGGACTCTGGCTCGGTTCGAGGTATCGCCCGCGGAGTTGGTCCACGCGAATTCCGCGTCGAGCATCGCGCCTGCGGCCTTCGGATCGGCCTTGTCGAGTGCCGCGACCAGCGCCCGGTCGGCTTGCAGAATGGCTTGATCGTCGTCGGCCCGGGCGGCCGGCGCGGCGGCGAGCGGTGTGAGCATGACAGCCGAGAGTCCGCCCAAAGCGATGAAGATTCCGAGTGCGCGCGCGATGGTGTGTTTCATGGCACCCTCCTATCGTCAGCGTCGCGGAGGCGACAGCAAGAGGACAGATTACTACGTTTGAAATCGAATGACCCGCGCCTCACGGACGGCGGGCAGCCGCCGGATCTCCTCGACGGCGGCGTCGAGCGTCGGGGCGCTTGACGCGTCTTCATCCACGTTGACGACGCCGATCACGCCGTGCTCGCCACGTCCCAGGGCGAAATTGGCGATGTTGACGCCGTGGCGGCCCAGGATCGTGCCGACGTCGCCGATGACGCCCGGCCGATCGTCGTTGGCCAAGATGAGCATTGTCCCGCCGAGCGGGGCATCGACCTCGACGCCGCGCACCGACACCAGGCGCGGCGTGCTGGGCTCGAAGATCGTCCCCTCCACCCAGCGTTCGCCCTCGCTCGTATGCAGCTTGACCGACACGAGGCTCGTGAAGTGGCGCGCGCGCGAGCTGCGCGACTCGACGATCTCGATGCCGCGATCGCGCGCCGCGGCCGCGGCGTTCACGAGCGACACGCCGCCGGAGAGAATCGGACGCAGCACGCCGGCCGCTACGCTGCTCGCGAGCACGTTGGACGCGGCGGTCTCGGCCAGCGCGCCGTAATAGCGGATGCCGATGGCCTCAATCCGCGCCGTGCCCATCTGCGACACGATGGCGCCGAGACGATCGGCCAGCCGAATCCAGGGCTGGAGGCGCTGGAAGACCTCCGGCGCCAGTGACGGGAAGTTGACGGCGTTGCGCACGACGCCCTCGCGCAGAAAATCGCGGACCGCCGCCGCCGTCTCGAGGCCGACGAGCTCCTGCGCTTCCTCGGTTGCCGCCGCGATGTGAGGCGTCGCGATGACCTGCGGCAGTTTGGCAAGTGCCCAATTCTTCGGCGGCTCGCTTTCGAACACATCGAGCGCCGCGGACGCGACGATGTGGGCGTCGATGGCGCGGTGAAGGGCGTCCGGATCGATGAGATCCCCGCGCGCCGTGTTGATGAGCCGCAGACCGCGCTTGCAGCGCGAGAAGCGCTCGTCATCGAAGAGGTGTCGCGTTTCAGGCGTGGACGGCAGGTGCAGTGTCACGTAATCGGAGGTCGCGCACATCTCGTCCAGCGAGATCAGCTCGACGCCGAGCCCCGAGGCGACCTCGGTCGAGATGAAGGGATCGTGGGCGACCACGCGCATGCCAAACGCCCTGGCGCGCAGCGCCACTTCCTGGCCGATCCGTCCCAGACCCGCGACGCCGAGCGTCTTGCCGCGGAGCTCGGTGCCGAGAAACCGGCGCTTGTCCCAGCGCTCGTCTTTCATGGCCCGATCGGCGGCCGGCACCGATCGTGCGAGCGCCAGCATCAACGCGAGGGCGTGTTCGGCGACGCTGATGCTGTTGGCACCGGGCGCATTGACCACTACAATCCCACGACCCGTGGCCGCGGCGACATCGACGTTGTCGACGCCGGTCCCGGCGCGGGCGACGATGCGGAGCCGGGGAGCGGCGGCGAGCAGGCGCGCATCGACCTTGGTCGCGCTTCGCACCAGCAGCGCGTCGGCGTCGGCGAGGTCGGCCGCGAGATCGTCAGGCGATCGGCCGGACTGGGCGTCCACCGACCAGCCCGGCTCGGCGCGCAGCAGCGCCACCGCTGAGGCCGGCAGGTCGTCCGCTATGACAATCTTCAATGGGACTTCGACGGACCGATGCTGCGGACGTAGTTGATTACATCCCAGATCTGGTGGACAGTCAGCTTCTTCGAGAACGACTTCATGCCGGTGCCTTTGACTCCATCGCGAAGCACGGTGAAAATCTCGCCGTCCGACGAGCCGTGCTTCCACTCGGCGTCGGTGAGGTTGGCCGGCTTCGGATCCAGGTCTTCACCCATCATGCCGTCGCCGGTGCCTTTGTCGCCGTGGCAACTGGAGCACTGTTTTGCGAAAATCGTCTGGCCGGTCGCGATCGACGTCGCATCGGCGGCGACCGGATTCGTGATCTTCTCGGCTTCGGGATGCCGATGCGCGCTCATCTCGTGCTGCGCGGCCTGTGTCGCGGCCAGCGAGGTGCCGGCGACAAGGACGGCGAAGATGAGGGCGGATGCGAGGAGCGTTATTCGAATCATTGAGGAGGTCGATCGACTGCGCATGGCTACAGTATAATCAACCGCTCGCCCTGCTGTGGTGCAAACCGCTAAAACATTCCGTTTGTCGCATCACAACGCGGTAAAGAGGCGATCTTTTCCACAGAGTTATCCACAGAACCTGTGAGAATCGTCGAACACGTTCGGGGGACCTGACCTAAAACATGACGCCAAATTTTTCGTCACTCAAGCCGCCCACGCGCGGCACACCCATTTCGCGGCGCGGCGGTCAACTCGTCGTTCCCGACAACCCCATCATCCCGTTCATCGAAGGGGACGGCACCGGGCCGGACATCTGGCGCGCCAGCGTGCGCGTCTTCGATGCCGCCGTCGCCAAAGCCTACGGCGGCAAGCGACGGATCGAGTGGTTCGAGGTCCTCGCGGGCGAGAAAGCGAAGAATGCGACCGGCGAGTGGCTGCCCAACGACACGCTAGAGGCGGTCAAGGCCTACAAGGTCGCGATCAAGGGGCCGCTGACGACGCCCGTGGGCGGCGGCATCCGGAGCCTCAACGTGACGTTGCGGCAGGTGCTCGATCTATATGCCTGCATCAGGCCCATCCGCTACTTCGCCGGCACGCCCGCGCCCGTCACCCACCCCGAGCGCATGAACGTCGTCATCTTCCGGGAGAACACGGAGGATGTGTACGCCGGCATCGAATTCGCGAAGGGGACGCCGCAGGCCGAGCGCGTGATCGAGTTCCTGGCGAAAGAGATGGGGAAGCGGATCGCGCCCGATTCGGGGATCGGCATCAAGCCGATGTCCGAAACCGGGACGAAGCGGCTGATGCGGATGGCGGTGCGGTACGCGCTCGCGCACCACCGCAAGCTTGTCACCATCGTGCACAAGGGCAACATCATGAAATTCACCGAGGGCGCCTTCCGCGATTGGAGCTACGAGGTGGCGAAGGCGGAGTTTCGCGATCAGATCGTCACCGAAGAAGAGGTAACGGCGGGCGCGTCTCGCGACGGCAAGCTGGTGATCAACGACCGGATCGCCGACAGCGTCTTTCAGCAGATCCTGACGCGCACGGCCGAGTACGACGTCTTCGCGACGCCGAATCTCAATGGCGATTACCTGTCGGATGCGTGCGCGGCTCAGGTCGGCGGCCTCGGGATGGCGCCGGGCGCCAACATCGGCGACGACATGGCGTTCTTCGAGGCGACGCACGGCACGGCGCCGAAGTACGCCGGCAAGGACGTGATCAACCCCGGGTCGCTGATCCTGTCGGGCGTGATGATGCTGAACTACCTCGGGTGGGTGGAGGCGGGCGCGCTCATCGACACGGCGCTCGAGAAGACCATCGCGCAGAAGCAGGTCACGTACGACCTCGCGCGGCAGATGAAGGGTGCGAAAGAGCTGAAGACGTCGGAGTTCGCCGACGCGATTATCAAGAACATGTAACCAGGCGTTCGAGGAGCGACAAATGAACCGTAAAGTCACCGTCGTAGGCGGCGCGGGCAATGTGGGCGCCACCGTCGCCCGCGGCATCGCCGACAAACAGCTCGCCGACGTCGTCGTCATCGACATTGCCGACAAGAAGGCGGCCGGGATCGCACTCGACATGCTCGAGGCGTGTCCGGTGTACGGGTCGGACGCGCGGGTGCTCGGCACCGGCGACTACGCCGAGAGCGCCGGCTCGGAGATCGTCGTCATCACGTCGGGTGTGCCGCGCAAACCCGGCATGAGCCGAGACGATTTATTGAGTGTGAACTTCAAGATTATGCAGGCGGTGACCGAGCAGGTCGTGAAGCATTCGCCCAACTGCATCATCATCGCCGTGGCCAATCCGCTCGACGCGATGGCGCAGGCGATCTACAAATTGAGCAAGTTTCCGCGCGAGCGCGTCATCGGCATGGCCGGTGTCCTCGACTCGGCGCGCATGCGTTCCTTCATTGCGAAAGAGCTGGGCGTGTCGGTCGAGAACGTCCACGCGTTCGTGCTCGGCGGCCACGGCGACACGATGGTGCCGCTGCCGCGGTATTCGACCGTGGCCGGCATACCGATTACGGATCTGATGGACAAGGCGACGATCGACCGGATTTGCGCCAGGACGGCTCGCGGCGGGCTGGAAATCACGGAACTGGTCGGCACGAGCGCCTGGTACGCGCCGGGCGCGTCGGTCGTGGAGATGGTGGAAGCGATTCTGCTCGACAAGAAAAAGATCCTTCCGTGCTCGGTGTTTCTCCAGGGCGAGTACGGCGTGCGGGATCTGTTTGTCGGCGTGCCCTGCAAACTTGGATCGCGCGGCCTCGAGAAGATCATCGAGATCAAGCTGACGCCGGACGAGGACGCCGCGTTCAAGAAGTCAGCGGCGGCGGTCAAGGAATTGGTCGACGTGATCAAAGTCTGACGAATTCCGTAAGTCCAAGCGCCTGGATCCTCCCTTCGTGCCGGCAGTCCGCTCGTCCTGCTGGCTCGACGTGCGCATGCCCGGGATGAACGGCCTCGAGGTCTGCGAACATCTGAAAAGTGATCCGGCCTGGTGGAAACGGTCCTGCTCCATGCCGGCTACGAAATCGCCGTGGCGTTCAACGGCGACGAAGCCTCCGAGATCGCGGCGAAGCTCGGGATGGTCGATCTGCTGCTCACCGACGAACGGATGCCGGGGATGCTCGTGTCGCTGCTGCTGGATGGCCGGATCGCTCGAACGTAGAACCCGAACTACTTGCCGGCGACGAGCAGGGCGCGGACGTATTCGCGCGTCATCCGCGCGATGTTCGAGATCGGAATCTCCTTCGGGCAGACCGCTTCGCACTCGCCTTCGTTCGAGCAGCTCCCGAAGCCTTCGACGTCGGCCTGGTCGATCATCGCCATGACCCGATGGTGGCGCTCGACCTGCCCCTGCGGCAGGAGCGCCAGGTGCGAGATCTTCGCGCTCATGAAGAGGTGCGCCGACGCGTTCTTGCACGCCGCCACGCACGCGCCGCAGCCGATGCAGGCGGCCGAGTCCATTGCCTGCTCGGCAATCTCCTTGGAGATCGGCAGCGTGTTGCCGTCTGGGGCGCCGCCGCAGTTGACCGACACGAACCCGCCCGCCGCGATGATGCGGTCGAACGCGCCGCGATCGACCACCAGGTCCTTGACGATGGGGAAGGCCAGGGCGCGCCACGGCTCGATCGTGATGGTGTCGCCGTCCTTGAACCGGCGCATGTGCAGCTGGCAGACCGTGGTCCCGCGGTCGGGGCCGTGCGGCACGCCGTTCACCACGAGGCTGCACATGCCGCAGATGCCCTCGCGGCAATCCGAGTCGAACGCGATGGCGTCCTTGCCCAGCCGCGCCAGCCCTTCGTTGACGACGTCGAGCATTTCGAGAAACGACATGTCCGGCGACACGTTGTCGGCCGTGTAGTCTTCGAGGTGGCCGGTCGCCGCCGGCCCCGCCTGGCGCCAGATTTTCAGATTGAGACGCATTACTTGTAGCTCCTCTGCGTCAGATGCACTTCGTCGAAGACGAGCGGCTCTTTGTGAAGCTCGGGCGCTTTGCCGACGCCCTTGAATTCCCACGCCGCCGCATAGGAATAATTGGCATCGTCGCGCAGCGCTTCGTTCTCCGGCGTCTGGCTCTCTTCGCGGAAGTGGCCGCCGCACGACTCGCGGCGGTTGAGCGCGTCGAGCGTCAGGAGCTCGGCGAACTCGAGGTAGTCGGCAACGCGGCCCGCGTATTCGAGGCTCTGATTGAGGTTGTCGGGCGTCCCCGGCACCGACACGTTGTGCCAGAAGTCGTCGCGCAGCTTTGGAATGCGCTCGAGCGCGCGCCGCAGGCCCGCTTCATTGCGCGACATTCCCACGTCGTCCCATAACACGGCGCCGAGTTCGCGGTGAATCGAGCGGATGGTCTTGGCGCCCTTCACTGACAGCAGCGTGTCGATGCGCTTCTGCACGTTGTCGGCGGCCTCTTTGAACGCGTCGTGCTCGATCGTCAGCTTGGGGAGCGGATTGGCGGCCAGGTAGTCGCCGATCGTGTAGGGGATGACGAAATAGCCGTCGGCGAGCCCCTGCATCAGCGCGCTCGCGCCAAGGCGGTTCGCGCCGTGGTCGGAGAAGTTGGCTTCGCCGAGCACGTGCAGGCCGGGGATCGTGCTCATCAGGTTGTAGTCCACCCACAGCCCGCCCATCGCGTAATGCATCGCCGGGTAGATCCGCATCGGCACCTTGTACGGATCCTCGTCGGTGATCTTCTGGTACATCTGGAACAGGTTGCCGTATTTTTCCTTGATGCTGTCGACGCCGATTCGGCCGATGGCGTCCTTGAAGTCGAGGTACACCGCCAGGCCGCTCTCGCCGACGCCGCGGCCATCGTCGCACGCCTGTTTCGCGTTCCGCGAAGCGACGTCGCGCGGGACGAGATTGCCAAACGACGGGTACTTGCGTTCGAGATAGTAGTCGCGCTCGTCCTCGGGGATTTGGTCCGGCGGACGCCGATCGCCCTTGTTCTTCGGCACCCAGACGCGGCCGTCGTTGCGCAAGCTCTCGCTCATGAGCGTGAGCTTGGATTGATGTGGGCCGCTCACCGGGATGCACGTCGGATGAATCTGCGTGAAGCACGGGTTGGCGAAGAGCGCGCCGCGCTTGTGGGCACGCCACGCGGCCGTCACGTTCGAGTTCACGGCGTTGGTGGACAGGTAATACGCGGTGCCGTAGCCGCCCGTCGCGAGGATCACGGCGTCGCCGGCGTATTTCTCAATCGCGCCGGTCATGAGGTTCCGGATGACGATGCCGCGCGCCTTGCCGTCGACGAGGACGACGTCGAGCATCTCGCGGCGGGGAAACAGCCGCACGGCCTTCTGCTGCACCTGGCGCATCAGCGACTGATACGCGCCGAGCAGGAGCTGCTGCCCGGTCTGGCCGCGCGCATAGAACGTACGGGAGACCTGCGCGCCGCCGAACGAGCGGTTGTCGAGCAGCCCGCCGTACTCGCGCGCGAACGGCACGCCCTGCGCGACGCACTGATCGATGATGTTCACGCTCAGTTGCGCCAGCCGGTACACGTTGGCTTCGCGCGAGCGGTAGTCGCCGCCCTTCACCGTGTCGTAGAAGAGGCGGTACACGCTGTCGCCGTCGTTCTGGTAGTTCTTGGCGGCGTTGATCCCGCCCTGCGCCGCGATGCTGTGCGCGCGGCGCGGACTGTCCTGAATACAGAAATTCAGGACGTTGTAGCCGAGCTCGCCGAGCGACGCCGCGGCCGAGGCGCCCGCCAGCCCCGTGCCGACGACAATGATGGTGTACTTGCGTTTGTTGGCCGGGTTGACCAGCTTCATCGCGAACTTGTGCCGGTCCCACTTTTCGGCGATCGGTCCTGAGGGAACTTTCGGGTCGAGCGTGATCGCCATTAACGGGCTCCCGCGAAATGCGCCCAAAGGGCGATGACGATGAAGCCGCCCGCAATGAGCACGGCCATGGTTTTCCCAAACAGCAGGACGCGCGGCGTCCACCGCGGATGAGCGGCCCCAAGTGATTGCACGCCGCTCGACACGCCGTGCCACAAATGCGATCCGACGACGAGCATGCTGAGCACGTAGAAGCCGACCATGAGCGGGTTGGTGAAGGTCTCCATCTCCTGCCGATAGAGATCGCGTCCGCCGGCCGGCCATTCGTACTGGTGGCCCCACCCGTCATGGAACGCTTTGACGTGGACGAGGAGGAAGGCGAGCAGCCACAGCCCCGAGACGATCATCGTGGACGAGGCGAACGTCTTGCGGCTGGGGCGTCCGGCGCTCTTCTTCTGCACGTAGGCCACGGGCCGCGTGCTCTGATTGCCGAGGAACATCCGCACCGTCTTG
>JADGOC010000158.1 GCA_017883165.1 Acidobacteriota bacterium | reverse complement strand
GACGTTTCAAGTGCTCAAGTGGGTCGGCCTGCAGCACCGCATGAACGCCTATCCCGAAGAGCTCTCCGGCGGCGAACAGCAGCGCATCGCGATCGCCCGTGCGCTCGTCAACGATCCGCAGCTCGTTCTGGCGGACGAGCCAACGGGCAATCTTGATCCCGATCTGTCGCTGGAAATCATGAATCTGTTCCGCGAGATCAACGCCCGCGGCACGACGGTCGTCGTCGCGACGCACGACCGCGAGCTCATCCGCCGTGTCGGCCGCCGCGCGATCACGCTCGACCACGGCCGAGTCGTGGAGGTCGCCTGATGCGCGCGCTGCGCTATGCGTTCGATGAAGCCTTCGTTAGCCTGTGGCGCGGGCGCCATTCGGGCCTGCTCTCGACCGGCACGATCGCCGTGGCGCTCTTCGTCCTCGGCGGCTTTCTCCTGGTGACGGCGAATCTCGATCAGCTTGCCCGACAGTGGAGCACCGCGGCCGAGATGTCGGTGTACCTGAAGGACGATGTGACGGCCGCGCAGCGGTCGGCGATCGAGCAGGCGCTCGCGCCGGGCCAGACGATCGCGTCGCGCGAATTCGTCTCCAAGTCCGATGCGCTGGTGCGGTTCCGGCGGACTTTCAGCGACGTGTCTACCGCCATCGAGGGGCTCGGCGACAACCCGCTGCCGGCCTCTTACGAAGTGCAGGTCCGGAACGACCGCGGCGATCGGACCGGCGTCGACGCGCTGGCCGCGCGGGTCCGGCAGCTGCCGGGGGTCGCCGACGTGCGCTACGACCGGCAGTGGCTCGATCGGCTGCTGGCGGCGGTGACGATCATTCGCGGGATCGGCTTGATGCTCGGCGCCGTGCTGACCATTGCCGCCGCCCTGACGGTCGCCAACGTCGTGCGCCTCGCCCTCTTCGCGCGGCGCGACGAAATCGACATCATGCAGCTCGTCGGTGCGCCGCAAATCTATGTGCGCGGCCCGTTCGTGGTGGAGGGCATCCTGCAAGGCGGCATCGGCGCGCTTGTCGCCCTGCTTATGCTCGGCATCGGATTCCTCGTGCTGCGCGCCCGCTATCTCGCGCCGCTGGCGTCAACGGTCAATCTGACGTCGGTGCGTTTTCTTCCGGTTGAGCTGTGCGTGCTGCTGGTGGTCGGCGGCATGCTCGTCGGCTGCGTCGGCGGCCTGGTCGCGGCCTGGAACCGGTGAGACGAACGGCCGAGCGCACGTCGTTACGGAATCTTGACACCCGTTTTCGCGTACCGCTACACTGAACGAGCAGCACCGACAACCCATCGTGAGGACCTGCATGCCACGCTTCGTGACCGAGTCGCGGTCGATCAGCGCGCAGCACACGCTCACCGACTTTTATCGTCAAGAGTTCCTCAAGCACCACCGATGCCTGCAGCAGCAGCGTCCCTATTATTCGGAAAGCGCCATCACCGACGTGGAAGCGGCGCTGACGCGCATCATGGGGCAGCTCGAAGTCCTCTGCACGAAAGACAACGCTGACGAATTGGTCAGCACGCTCCTCAAGAAATTCGACGTCGTGACCGGGCTTTCGGCCTGGTCCGACCCTCAACACTCACACTGACGCGTCCACTCACGGATCTTCGACAAGACCTCCTGGCCATCGTCCGGGCCGGTATCGCTGCGGCGGACGCCGGGTGGCTCCTCGAGCGCGCGCTGTCGGCGGGAGCGGAGCCATATCCGCGTCCGTTTTTCCGCGTCGTCGCGGCCGGAAAGGCGGCGCCGGCGATGGCGGCGACGGCGGCACGCGTGCTGGGCCGACGGATTCGCGCCGGCCTCCTCATCTGTCCGCGGCGCCCAGGGACCGCCGGTGACGCTGCCGCCGCGAGGCCCTTCGAAGCGATGGCGGGCGGGCATCCGGTGCCGACCGCGGACAGTGAGCGGGCGGGACGCCGCGTGATGGCGCTGGCGGGCGCGCTGGGGGCCGACGAAGAACTGATCGTGCTGTTGTCGGGCGGCGCCTCGGCGCTCATGGCGGTGCCGGCCAACGGCGTGACGCTCGACGACAAGCGGCGCGCGACCGAGCAGTTGCTGCGCGCCGGCGCAGACATTCGCGCGCTGAACGCGGTGCGCAAGCATCTCTCGGCCATCAAGGGCGGCTGGCTTGCCGCCGGCGCGGGCGGCCCGTGCCGCACCTTTGCGGTGTCCGACGTCGTGGGCGACGATCTGAGCGTGATTGCGTCAGGTCCGACCGTGCCGGATGCGAGCACGTTCGCCGACGCGCTCGCGATCGTCGGTCGCTTCGGCGGCGTCCGCGCGTATCCGGCGGCGGTCGTTGCGCGCCTCGAGGCCGGCGATCGCGGTGAGGTCCCTGAAACGCCGAAGCCGGGCGACGCGCGGTTGTCCGGCGCCGCGTCGGTCGTCGTCGGCAGCCGTCGGGACGCGATGGACGGCGCGGCGCGCCACGCCGAGGCGCTCGGCTATCACGTGGTCCGCGTCGAGGATCCCGTGGTCGGCGAGGCGCGTGCCACGGCGCCGTCGCACCTGCGCGCCGTGGTCGCGCGCGCGGCCGGCGAGGGGCGTCCGCTCTGCATCGTGTCGAGCGGCGAGACGACGGTGCGCGTGACCGGCGGGGGAAAAGGCGGACGCAATCAGGAATTCGCCCTGGCCACCGCAGCGCCGCTCGCCTCGCTCGGCGTCCCGGGGGCGGCGGCCAGCGTGGGCACCGACGGCATCGACGGCCCGACCGACGCGGCCGGCGCGCTGGTCGATTCGACGACGCTGGCGCGCGCGCACGCGGCGGGCCTGGGCGCGCCGGTGCGCTACCTCGACGACAACAATGCCTACGCCTTTTTCGAGGCGTTGGGCGATCTCATCCACCTGGGTCCGACCGGCACGAATGTCGGCGACCTCCAACTGATTCTGTTAGCGTAAACACATGTTCTCCACCGATTCCATCCTCGCCCTGATGCGCGAGCGGGTACACCATCCCGCCGGCATGCGCGAGTTGTTGCAAGTTCTCAAAATCCCGCGCGACGAGCGCACCTCATTCAAACGTCACATCAAAGCGCTCGTCGACTCGGGCGATCTGATTCACATTCGCGGACAGCGCTTCGGCCTGCCCGAGAAGATGGATCTCTACGTCGGCAAGCTGCAGACGCACCCGGCCGGGTACGGCTTCGTGACGCCGGACCGTCCGCTGGAGCCCGCGGGCGGCGACATCTACATTGCCGGCACCCATCTCAACGACGCCATGCACGGCGACCGCGTCGTCGTGCGCATCGAACGCATCAAGGAGGGCGGCAAAGCCGAGGGGTGCGTCATCCGCATTCTCGACCGCGCCAACGAGTCGCTCATCGGCAAGTACGATCGCGACGAAGCGGGCATGGGCTACGTCGTCCCCTTCGATCGCCGCGTGCTGATGGACATCCTCATCCCGCCGGGGCAGGAAGGCGGGGCGTCACCCGGAGAGATGGTCAAGGTCGAGTTGACGCGTTGGCCGATCGCTTCACGCGGCGCCATCGGCCGCGTCGCGGAGGTGCTCGGCGACATCGACGCGCCCGGCGTCGACACCGAGATCATCATCCGCAAGCACGGCATTCCGGACGTGCATTCGGCGGAGGCGATCGCCGAGGCCGTCAGGCTCGGGACGACGGTCTCCGACCGCGACATCCGCGGGCGGACCGATTTTCGTCAGGTCACGACCGTCACGATCGACGGCGAGCACGCGCGCGATTTCGACGATGCGATCACCCTCGAGAAGCTGCCCAACGGCAATTTCTGGCTGGGCGTGCACATCGCCGACGTCTCGCACTACGTTGTTGAGGACAGCGCGCTCGATCGGGAGGCGTACGATCGCGCAACGTCCGTGTACTTTCCGGAGCGCGCCGTGCACATGTTCCCCTCGGAGCTCGCGACCGGCCTGTGCAGCCTCAACCCGCACGTCGATCGGCTGGTGCAGTCGTGCCTGATGGAAATCGATCGGCGCGGGCAGGTCGTGCGTCACGAGTTTCACGACGGCGTCATCAACAGCACCGAGCGGATGACGTACGCGGCGGTCAACGGCATTCTGACGGACGGCGACCCCGAGCTGATGGCGCGCTACGCGGGGCTCGTGCCGATGTTCGAGCAGATGCGGGAGCTGTTTCAGATTCTCAACGACGCCAGGCGCCGGCGCGGGTCGATCGATTTCGATCTCAACGAGGCCGAGGTGATCATCGACGAAGGCGGGATGGTCGAAGCGATCATCGCGCTTCAGCGCAACGTCGCGCACCGGCTCATCGAGGAGTTCATGCTGCTCGCGAACGAGACGGTCGCGTCCTATCTCGAGTCGCAGAAGGCGCCGGCGCTCTATCGGATCCACGAGGAGCCCGACGTCCTCAAGGTCGCGAAGTTCGAGGAGTTCATCTCGGGGTTCGGCTACAGCCTCGGCGCGCCGCTGACGGCGATCCGGCCACGGCACTTTCAGAAGCTGCTCGAGCGGATCCACGGCAAGCCGGAAGAGAAGCCCATCGCATTCCTGATGCTGCGGACGATGCAGAAGGCGCGCTATGCGCCGGAGAATCTCGGCCACTTCGGGCTCGCCGCGACGAGCTACACGCACTTCACGTCGCCGATCCGGCGCTATCCGGATCTGGTGGTCCATCGCGCGCTGCGCGCCGCGCGGCATGGAACGCTGTCGGCCGAGGAGCGCGAGGAGTGGAGCGAAGAGCTGCCGGAGACGGCGAGGCACACCTCCGAAATGGAGCGACGCGCCGACGACGCCGAGCGCGAGCTGCTGCAGTGGAAGAAGGTGAAATTCATGGCCGACAAGGTCGGCGATGAGTTCGAAGGCTATATCACCGGCGTGGCGGCGTTCGGCCTGTTCATCGAGCTCGTCGAGCACTTCGTCGAAGGCATGGTGCACGTCTCGACGATGGCCGACGACTATTACCGCTTCATCGACGGCGCTCACATGCTGCGCGGCGAGAACACGCGGAAGGTCTACCGCCTGGGCGATAAAGTGAACGTTCAGGTGCTCCGCGTCAACATGGAGGTGCGGCAAATCGATCTCGGGCTGGTCGAGATTCTCGATCGGGTCCGCGAAGGGGAGCGCGGACCGCGGCGCAGCAAAGCGTCGCCCAAGCACCAGACGAAGCGGACGCAGCGTCCGGGCAAGCGAGAGCGCTCGCAGCGCAAGCCGGGCAGGCGGTGAAATCCGTCGTCGTCGGAACCGCCGGCCACATCGACCACGGGAAGAGCGCGCTCGTGCAGGCGCTGACCGGCACCGATCCCGATCGTCTCAAGGAGGAAAAGGCGCGCGGCATCACGATCGACCTCGGCTTCGCGCACGCCGCCATCGGCGACCTCACCGTGGCGTTCGTGGATGTGCCGGGCCACGAGCGCTTCGTCAAGAACATGCTGGCCGGCATCGGCGGCATCGACCTGGTCGTGCTGGTCGTCGCGGCCGACGAATCGGTGATGCCGCAGACGCGCGAGCACTTCGACATCTGCCGCCTCCTGCAGGTTCCCGCCGGGCTCATCGCGCTCACCAAAGCCGACCTGGTCGACGCCGACACGCTGGCGCTCGTGCGCCTCGAAGTGCGCGAGCTCGTCGCGGGCTCGTTTCTCGAGCACGCGCCGATCGTACCGGTCTCGTCCCGCACCGGAGAGGGCCTCGACGCGTTTCGTACCGCGCTCGCCGGCGCCGCGGCCACGGTGGCCGGACGGTCCGCCGACGGACCGACGCGGCTCCCGATCGATCGCGTCTTCTCGATGAAGGGCTTCGGCACGGTCGTGACCGGCACGCTCGTGTCGGGACGCGTGCGCATCGACGATGAGCTGGTGATCGTGCCGGGCGACCGGCGCGTGAAGGTGCGCGGCGTGCACGTGCATGGCGTCCGGCAGGACGCAGCCGTGGCCGGCCAGCGCGCGGCCGTGAACCTGGCCGGCGTCGAGGTGGACGAGATCAGCCGAGGACAAAGTCTCGCGACCGCGGGTACGGCGGAGGAGACGCGCCTGGCGGACGCGGTGCTCGAGCTGCTCCCGGGCGCGAAGCCGCTGAAGTACGGCGCACGCGTCCGGTTTCACCAGGGCACGGCGGAGATTCTGGGACGCGTCGCGTTCGTCGGTCCGCCCGAGGACGGATTCCACGCGCTGCAGCCAGGCTCGAAGGCGTTCGTGCGGCTGCGGCTCGAGCGGGCGGCGGTGCTCTCGCGCGGCGATCGCTTCATCCTGCGCGCCTATTCGCCGGCCATCACGATCGCGGGCGGCCAGATCCTCGATCCGCGCCCGCCGCGCACGGCGGTGCGCACGCAGGCGGCGCTCGACCGCTTCCGGCGGCTGGATCCGGCCGCCGCCGCCAACCGCGTCGAGGCGGAGATCGGCGCGGCGGCGGCCATGGTGGACGGCGCGGGCGTCGCCGGGCTGCCGGTCGCCGCGCTCGTGTCGCGTGCGGGCATCGAGCCGCCGCTTGTCGCCCCGCGCCTCGACGCGCTCGTCTCGCGCGGGCTCGCCACGCGCGTCGGCGACGTGCTCGTCGCACCGGCGCTCGTCGAGCGCCTGTCGGCGGCGATCATCGCTCTGCTGCGCGCGCATCACGCGGCGCAGCCGCTCTCAGAGGGTTTGCCGCGCGAGGAAGCGCGCGAGCGGGTGCTGGCGCACGGGCCTCCGGCGCTGTTCGAGCGCGTGCTGGACGATCTCGCGGGCATTATCACAGGCCGCGACCGGCTGGCGCTCGCGAGCCATCGAGTCGCCCTCTCGCCCGAGGAGACACGCGCGCGCACGGCGATTGAGGAGGCGTTTCGCGCAGCTGGCCTGAAGCCTTCCGATCCCGCGGCCGTGGCGCTGGAGGCGGCCGTGCCGGCCGCGATCGCCGATCGCGTGCTCAAGCTGTTGCAGCGGCAGAAAGTGTTGGTGAAGGTCGACGCGCTGCTGTTTCACCACGACGCGCTCGAACAGTTGAAAGCGGACGTGGCGGCGCTGAAGTCGTCGGCGGGCGAGGGCGCGCGGCTCGACGTCGCCGCGTTCAAGGATCGGTTCGGCGTCAGCCGCAAGTTCGCGATCCCATTGCTCGAGTATCTCGACCGCGAGCGCGTCACGCGCCGGGTCGGCGAGGCGCGCGTGATTCTATGAGAGCTTGGTGCCGCACTTGCGGCAGAAGCGCGAGTCGGGGTCGTTGACCGTGGCGCAGCTTGAACAGGTCGCCGTCCTGGGGCTGCCGCTGTCGTTCGTCTCATTCTTGAAGTTGCGAATGGCACTCCCGATGCCTTTGGCGATCTCCGGGATGCGGTTCGCACCAAACAGAAAAATGATGATGACGAGGATGACGAGCAGTTCGGGCATTCCAAGTTGTCCCATGGCCCGCAATTCTATCATCAGGCCGGTCCGCGCGTGGCATGATCCTCCTTACCGGCTTTCTTATGCTCGCCGGCGCGCCCTCGCGAAAAGGCGCCAGGCGAGCCCGACCTCGAACGTCCGCGCCAGCCGCCATTTGAGCTGTGCGTACGACTGACGGCCCGCGACGAGATCCGCCATCACCGCGCGCACGCCGGCGCTCTGCTGGAGCGCCTCGACCATCAGGCGCGTGAACCGCGGGCGGAAGAAGCTCGCCTTGAAGCGCGCCGCGCGCGCCAGCTCGGAGCCGATCTCATCCCGCACCCGCTCGCGGTACCGTCGCCACGGATCGGCGTCGTCGGAGGCGAGCGCCTCCGCCGCCCACTCGCCGGACAACAGCGCGAAAAAGATGCCTTCGCGCGTGATCGGATCGACCAGACCGGCGGCGTCGCCCGCCAGACACCATCGCGGGCCGCTCACCTCCAGCGCGTCGAAATCGCGCGGCGCGAGCGAGGGAATGGGCCAGGAGTACGGCTCGAGCCGCGCCCCCGGCGCGAGTCCCTGTTCGTGGATCCAGTCGCGCACGCGTGCGCGCAGCGTCCGGGCGGTGACCCCGGTGTCCGCCTGCGCGCAGATGCCGGCGGCCAGGTGCGTCGGCCGCGGAAACGACCACATGTAGCCGGGTGGGTCGTCCACGAGCTCGACGACGATCTCGTCGCCCGTCACGCCGTGCGCGAAGTAGCCGGTGGCGATCGACAGCTGGTCGCGGCGGAATGGACGCGCGAGCCGGCGGCGCACCAGGCTGTTCGCGCCATCGGCTCCGACGATGCATGCGGCGGTGTGCGATCCGCTCGTCGTGTGGATCAGAAAGCCGCCCGGTCGGGCGACGAGGTCCGTGACGCGGGCGGCGACGATCTCCGCGCCCGCATCGCGTGCCGCGGCCAGCAGGAGGCCGTCGAACGAGGTCCGGCTGGCGACGACCAGGCTGGTGGCAGGCGTGAGGCCGGCGGCGGCGAGGTCCACGACCGCCCCAGCGCGGCTCGATGCATCGATGAAGCGCGCCGTGCGGATGACGCACGCGGGGAGCGCGGCGATGTCGAAAGCACCGGCGACGAGCGCGAGCGCGCGGCCGGTCACGCCGCCGCCGCACGGCTTCTCGCGCGGGTGGGTGGGATCGACGAGCGCCACGCGCGCACCGCGTCGCGCCAGCGAATACGCCGCCCACGCGCCCGCCGGGCCGGCGCCGAGGATCGAGACGTCTGCCACCGTGATACATTACACGGCCATGATCGAAGCCGAAACCGGGCTATTCACCGTGGGCGTGTTTCAGGACGCGGAGTGGGCGGCCA
>JADGOC010000157.1 GCA_017883165.1 Acidobacteriota bacterium | reverse complement strand
CTACGAGTGAGCTGTAACCATCTCACAATATTGATGTTAGTCGACGATTCTCACGTTGTCTTTCGACGCGATGCACGAGCTCTTTCTACCCAGCACGGTGACCAAAGTCTTCTGGATAGGACCCTTATCGCAAGCCCTACGCGCTACTGCCATTCGGTCTAGCTTTGACGGGGTAGGTCATGTGCCGCAAAACTCACGTTCAGCGTGGACCGAAGTTGCGGGCGCGGTCCTTTGTCTTAGGTGAGGCCGGCGAAAGCCGCTCAAGTTAGCGGGAATTTGCGGGGACCTGAAAACAGCAAAGGCGCGGCATTCCATGCCGCGCCTTTGCCGTTGACTCTGGAGTCGCCTACGAGCGTGAACGCCTCCGGCGGGCTCGGGCCGCGAGCCCAACCAAGCCCGTGCCCAGCAAGCACAAACTGGCTGGCTCTGGAACCGCGCCTCCGCCTGGCGTGGCGGACCCGAGCGTGATGTCGTCGAAGGCAATCTGATCCGCTGCGCCTGCAAAGACCACCGACTTCGCGGTGCCGGCAAACGTCACGCCGACCGGTGCCCAGCAGCTAAAACTTCCGCTCGGATCGCCGCCGCCGCATCCGTTCTGCGGGGTCGCCGCGACCGGCATGCTTAGCGTTGCCAACAGACTACCGGCTCCGTCCAGGCCATCGTACACTGTGACCGTTCCATCCTGCACTGCCGCCGTGTAGAAGAACGAAAAACCGGTGGTGAACCCAGCCGCGACATTCATCACGTCGCCGGGACCTCCCAGGAAATACGCAACCGTGTTTGGCGAGGGTTCGTTGGCGAAGTTGCCGTTTCCGCCGTTGTCTTCATCGATGAGCCCGAGCGCATCGGACCCGAAACTGATGCCGAAGTTTGGCCCGCTGCTGCCCAGACTCCCGGTGCCGCCATTGTAAAAATTCAGAATCTGTTCGTTATTCCCCAACCCCTCGAAGGTGAGAACGACCGTTGTGGCCCTTGCCGGCGCGGCGATCAACAGAACTGCTGCAGAGGCGATGAGAATTCTCTTCACGTTGCTGCTCCTCTCGAGATCCCCTGCGGAAGACACACATCAAGCGGGGCGACCCCGGTTCAGGCGGTCCCGTTTGCAATAGCTAGTCCATCAGCTCTGCTTTGTTATTGGCTGATTCTTTCAGCAGGGCCCCAAGAAGGCACGCCGCCTGATGATTTTTGTCGGGCTGACGGCGAACCCAGGCGACTACATCGCCTTCAAGGAGGCTACAACGGGACGGGCTTCCATCGCCGGCATCATGCGGACTTTCATATCAAGTTTGTATCAACCAAAACCGCGAAAAGTGGTCGGGGCGACTGGATTCGAACCAGCGACCCCCTGCGCCCAAGGCAGGTGCGCTACCAGGCTGCGCTACGCCCCGACAGCCCCGATCTTAACACTCGCCGCGACGGCGCAGCCATCAGCGCGCACGTCCGTCGCGTCGAATGCCGGTGCTCTCCGTCGGCGTCCACGACGGCGCATCGCCGCGCCGATGCCAGACGCTGACGGGCGCCCGATGCGTCTCGAGGTTCAGTTCACGGTCCGAGGTGTGGTGATTGGTGGAGTGGACTGATGCAAGTTGCCTGACAGATCCAGCACGCCGAAACGCGATGACGGGATTCCCTACATGAGCTGTCAGGCGGTTAACAGCGGCTGGGCCTGCGACGCGGTGATGGGGCAGGCGCCAGAAGTTGGCCGGCGAAAAGCGGCCTGTTTTTGGCGGTCGATGGGAGCCGCTCGACGATCGAGACGATTGCTGACGTGGCACATGCGTTGCTGCTCTTCGGAGGAATCGCCCGCCCGCCGGTTGGTCCAAAGTCTTACCTTTGAGCCGTCAGCCAGCCAGCCAGCCAGCCGGCCTAACACGCCCTCCTTAGATACCCCGGGCGGACGACCTTCGGGTCTCCGCCCGCGGCCAGACCTTCAATTAGAATCCTCGAGTGGCCACTCTTCTCGTCGCGACCACCAATCGCGCGAAGCTGCGCGAAATCGCGTTGCTGCTCTTCGGCACGCCGTACGACATCGTCACGCTCGCCGACTGGCCGGCGATCGCGGCGCCCGAGGAAACGGGAGCGACCTTCGACGAGAATGCGCGTGCCAAGGCGCTCTACTATGCGTCAAAGACGGGACAGTTGACCGTCGCGGAAGACTCGGGGCTCGAGATCGACGCCCTCGGCGGCGCGCCAGGCGTCGAATCGGCGCGCTTCGGCGGAGCCGAGACGACCTACCCCGAGAAGTTCAGGTTGATCTACGACGCGCTCCGGGCGAGCGGCGCGGCCACCAGCTCCGCGCGGTTTGTGTGCGCGCTGGCATTGGCGCGGCCCGGGGCCATCCTCTTCGAAACGCGCGGCACCATCGAAGGGCGGATCGCGGCCGAACCCAGAGGCGACGGCGGATTCGGCTACGATCCCATCTTCTTCTACCCGCCATTCGGCAGGACGCTGGCCGAAGTCAGCGCGCGCAAGTCCGCCGTGAGCCATCGCGGCCAGGCGTTTCGCTCGCTGCGACGCTTCATCGAATCGCCCGCGTTTCGAGGTGTTCGCTAGCGATCGAATGAATCTAGAACATCGAACCTTGCCGCCCGAACCCTGCCCCGCGAACCCCGAACGCTCGGGCCTCGTGATCGAGCAGCCACTTCTTTCGGTCGAGCCCGCCGCCGTAGCCGACGAGCGTGCCTGACGATCCGATCACGCGGTGGCAGGGGACGATGAGGCTCACCGGGTTGGCGCCATTGGCGGCGCCGACGGCTCGGGCAGCGCCGGGCGCGCCGAGCGTGGCCGCGATCGCGCCGTAGCTCGACGTCGCGCCGGACGGAATCTGCCGGAGCGCGGTCCAGACGCGCCGCTCGAACGCCGCCCCGCGCAGATCGAGCGGCGGCGCGTCCGCGGCCGCGCCCTCGAAATACGCCGACAGCCACTCGCGTGTGCGGGCGAGAGTCGGCGTCATCTCGTCGACGATCTCGTGCGCGGGAAACCAGCGGCGCAATCGGGCCTCCAATCGCACGGCGCGTGTGGGGCCGATGAACTCGAGCGCGCAGAGGCCCTGGTCGGAGGCGAGAGCCAGCATCGGGCCAAGTGGGGTTTCGATCTGGCGTCGGCAGAGCGTCATCAGCCGATGAACTTCACCAGGTGTCCGACGATGGCTCGCTGCTTCTCAACGAGTTGCCGGATGCCGAGATCCGCGAGGTCCAGCAGCTCGTTGAGCGAGTCGCGGCCGAACGGCATCGCTTCCGCGGTCCCCTGCACCTCGATGAAGCGGCCGTTCCCGGTCTTGACGATGTTCATGTCCACTTCGGCGCGCGAGTCGTCGTCGTACGCCAGATCGAGCAGCGCTTCACCGTCGACAATGCCGACGCTCGTCGCGGCGACGTAGTCCGACAGCGGGATCGTCTTCAGGACGTCGCGCTCGCGCAGTTTTTCGAGCGCCAGCGCCAGCGCGACGAACGCGCCCGTGATGGACGCCGTGCGCGTGCCGCCGTCGGCCTGGATGACGTCGCAGTCGATCCAGATTGTCCGCTCGCCGAGCGCAGCCATGTTGGTGACCGAGCGCAGCGATCGGCCGATGAGCCGCTGAATCTCCTGCGTGCGGCCTCCCACTTTGCCGGCGCTCGCTTCGCGCTGCATGCGCGTGTTGGTGGCGCGCGGCAGCATGCCGTACTCGGCGGTGACCCACCCCTTGCCGGAATTGCGCAGGAACTGCGGGACGCGGTCTTCGACGCTGGCCGTGCAGATCACCTTGGTGCGTCCGGCTTCGATGAAGACGGAGCCTTCGGCGTGCTCGAGATAATTGGGGGTGAGCTTCGTGTCGCGGAGCTCGTGAGCCGGTCGATGGTCAGATCGCATGTGTGCCTATTGTACCCACCCGAGGTCCTTCGCGAGCGGACGCCGCAGATCGACGTGGCCCGCCAGCGTATCGACCTCTTTGCCGTCGACTAGAATTTGCACCGCCGTCACGGCCGGCAGGTTGGAGGTCAGCGCGTTCACGATCGTGTACACGGTCAGCAGCTCGTTCAGCGCGCCGCCCGCGTGCGCCGACGCCGCGGCGCCCGTGAGATCGACGTACGCCGTGCCGCGATCGCTGATGAAGAGCGCGCGGAGCGCGGTGCCCGGCGGAACGGCCGAGACGAGCGGTTCGGCCGTCGGCGCGATCTGAGCAGTGATGATTTCCCTACCCTGCTGGACGGTGCCCTCGCCGTACGCCACGTCCCGCTCAACCGTAGTGAGCCGCGTGCCGTCGGCCGAGACGTAATAGAGCCGGGCTTTGATCTTTCTTCCTGGCGGCGTCGGCGCGGTCGCCGGCGCGTCCGCCGCGCGGCCGGTCGCCGGAGCGCCATACCAACGCGGCAGCCCGACGAACAGCAGCCAGGCGAGCACGCATGCCGCCGCGACCACTCCGCCGATGGCGAGCGCACGACGAGAGGTCACCGGGTTCCTCGGTCGGCGTCGAGCGCGTCGCGAAACTTCACGATGGCGTCGACGATTGCCTGCACGAGCGTGTTCTGAAACTCGTTGGCGGTCAGCTGCTTTTCCTGATCGACGTTGGTGAGATAGCCGATCTCGACGATGACCGCCGGCATGTTCGCCGATTCGAGCACGTGGAGCGGCGCGCGCTCCACGGGGTGCGGCGAGAGCGGCACGCGATCGTGGAACTGCTGCTCGAGCAGGTGAGCGAGCTGTTCGGATCGGTCGACATGCCGAATCTGCGCAAGGTCCCACGTGAGGAGCTCGATGTCGCGCGAGCCGCCGGTGAACGTCGGGAGGCGCTCGGTGCCGAGCGAGGCGCGCGCCTTGTCTTCGGCGTCCTTGTCGAAGGCCGCGTAGAAAATCGCGGCGCCCGTCGTGCCCCTGCGGAGCGACGCGCTGGCATGCAGACCGAGAAACAGGTCGGCTTTGTTGTTGTTGGCCGCCGCCGAGCGATCGTCGAGCGGCACCTTCTTGTCCTCATCGCGCGTCAGCAGCACACGAATGCCGAGCCGGCCCTCGATCGCCGCCTTCACGCGCCGGGCGACGGCGAGCGTGAGATCTTTTTCCTTCGTGCCGCCTGATCCGACGACGCCCGTGTCGTCGCCGCCGTGACCGGGGTCGATCGCGATGGTGCGGATCGCGGACGCGGACTGTCCCACACCGCTCAGGTCGGGCAGCGGCGCCGCGGAAGGCGCGGCCGTGGGTGACCCGGGCGACCCGGGCGATGGTGACGCGGGCGACCCCGGCGAAGACGTATCGGTCTGCGCCGCGACGACGTCGATCGTCAGGCGTGACGCCGCGTCGAGCGGCTGCGCGGTCGCGCGGAACGCGCCGAAGCGGGGGCCGAGATCCACCGCGATCGAGACGGCGTCGGCCACGCGCACGGCCTGAATCAACCCTTGCGCCGGAATCTGCGGCAGCGCGACGTCGAGCGCATCGGCGTCGAATTTGATGGCCAGCCGGTCGTTCTCCTGCGACACGACGCTGGCCGCGCGCGGCGCGGCGTCGATCGTCAGGCGCGCCCCTGTCCCGAGCGCCTCGTACCGGATCGTCACCCGCGGCACACGCAGATCGCCGACGACGAGCAGGTGCGACGGTTTGCGGAGATCGAGGCGCGTGTCGTACACGGTCGTCAGCGCGCGGCTGATGAACTCCACCGGGACGAGAGAGCGCCGTCCGCTGCGCACCGGCGCCGCCGGCAGCGAGATGAGCTTACCCGCCACCGAGGCAAGCGCCTGATCCGTCGTCAGCACGATCGTCTTGCCCTTGTAGGACACCGTGATGGCGCCGAGCGTCTCTTCGCGCACGGTGAGCTGGAACAAGACCGCGAGATCATCGAGCGCGACGAACTCCTGATCGCCGACGAGCGTGACGGCAAGCGGCCGCCGCCCCTCTTTCGACAGTACGGTGAGCGGCGCGGCGGGGGAAAGGGGCTGGCCTTGGATGCCGTTCACGACGACAACGAGGATGAACAGTGATAACGCGCGGAGGTTCAATGGGAGATCTCGTCTGTCGAGATCCCCATTGTATCGGAAGCACCGAGTTGAGGCAGAATCCTGCGTATGGATTCGCACCTCAATGCCGCGATCGAGGAAGCCGAGCGCGGGCGCAGCGAAGGCGGGATTCCGATCGGCGCCGTGCTGGTGCACCGAGGCCGCATCATCGGCCGTGGGCATAACCGCCGCGTGCAGCAGGGGAGCGCCGTGCTGCACGGCGAGATGGACGCGCTCGAGCGGGCCGGCCGGCAGCCGGCGTCCGTGTATCGCGAGAGCGTGATGTACACCACACTTTCGCCCTGCGCCATGTGCAGCGGCGCCATCCTTTTGTATGGCATCCCCCACGTCGTCGTTGGCGAGAACCAGACGTTTCTGGGCGAAGAGGATCTGCTGAGGAGCCGGGGCGTAAAGATCGACGTCGTTCAGGACGATCGGTGCATCCGGATGATGCAGGCATTCATCGCCGCGCACCCGGCGTTGTGGAACGAGGACATCGGTACGTAGTCCTGCGGATTACAATCCCCCTGAGAGACGACGCCACGTGCCGGACGATCCGAAGAGGCCGTTTCACAATCCGTTTGGCGCGCTCAGCCACTTGCGCGGCGCGACGCCCCGGTCGGCCACATCCACCACGCCGCCGGCTGAGCAGGTCTCTCCGCCAGACGCCGCGACGATTCTGCGCGCCGTCGTGCGTCTCGAGCGCGCGGGGCGCGGCGGCAAAGCCGTCACCGTCGTCGAGCAGTTGAACCTGCCGCCAGTGGAGCGCGAGCGCTGGCTCACGGCGCTCAAGTCGGCGCTCGGCTGCGGTGGCAGCGTCGAGGGCGACACGCTCGTGATCCAGGGCGATCAGCGCAAGCGCCTGCCCGCGCTGCTCTCGGCGCGCGGCGTGAAGAAGGTCACGATGGCCGTCTGAATCGGGTAGAGTTTGGACTTATGGAAGGCATCCGTCCAGCGGTCCTGATTGTTTGCGCGGCGATCGTCGCCGCCGCGCCGCGGCCGGCGGCCAGCCAGGTGATCAACGTCCAGCAGACCCAGCAGCAGACGCCGCAGGGTCCGGCGCGGGATCGGCCGTCCGGGCAAACCGGCACCGCCGTCATCCGCGGGCGCATCTTTGCGGCCGACACCGGACGGCCGCTGCGGCGCGCGAAGATCACCGTGACGGCGCAAGAGCTCGGTCCCGAGAATCGCTCGACGAGCACCAACCCGGATGGCCGCTACGAAATCAAGGATCTCCCCGCCGGCCGGTACAGCCTGACCGTCACCAGGAGCGGCTATCTTCAGTTGCGCTACGGCCAGCGGCGGCCGCTCGAACAGGGGAAGCCGTTGCAGGTTCTCGACAAGCAGGTCGTCGACAACGTCGACTTCTCGCTCCCGCGCATGAGTCTCATCACGGGCCGTGTCTTCGATGAAGCGAACGAACCGATCTCCGGCGTGTCCGTGATGGCGCTGCGTTCGATGTTCTTCGAGGGTCGCCGCCGGCTGGTGAACGCAGGACCGATGATGAACACGGACGATGCCGGCCAGTACCGGCTGCTCGGCCTCGTCCCCGGCACGTACTACCTGATGGCGTTCGCGCGTGAGACGTGGACGGTCTCGGACACCGGCGTCGAGACCACCATGGGCTACTCGCCCACCTACTTTCCTGGAACGTCGAGTAGCGCCGAGGCCAGCCGCATCACCGTGGGCATCGGTCAGGAGATCGCCAACATCGATCTCACGCTGATTCCTGGCCGTGCCGCCAACGTGTCCGGCACGGCGCTCGACTCGCACAGGCAGCCGCTGACGGGCCGGAACGTCGGGCTGGGGCAGGAATTTCGCGGCCCGAACAGCATGATGATGTTCTCCAACAGCGGCGCGGCAGTTGCCGCCGACGGCACGTTCACTCTCAAGAACGTCCCGCCGGGAGAATACAAACTGAGCGTCAACGGATCGACACCGGGCAAAGTTGCGACGGCGGCGATCCCGGAAACCGCCGCGGTGACAATCGCCGTCGCCGGCGTGGACATCGATAACGTCACACTGATCACGTCGGCCGGCTGGAGCCTCTCAGGTCAGGTCGTGGCGGAGAACGGCGGACCGTCCGGCGCCCCTCGAGAGCGCATCACCGTCTCGGGCCGGCCCATGCAGCCAGACGTCCAACCGCGGAGCGGCATCGGCTCCGGTCCGGACAACGGCCGCGTGAGGGACGATTGGACCTTCACCGTCAGCAACCTCTTTGGTCCGGTGCTGATCCGGCCGAACGCTCCCGATCCGTGGACCGTGAAAGCGATTCTCCAGAACGACCGCGATATCACCGACACGCCGATCGAGATGAAAAGCGGCGAGGAGCTCACGGGCGTGCAGGTGATCCTGACCAACCGCTCCAGCACGATCACCGGTCAGCTCACCGACGACAAGGGCGCCCCGGTCACCGACGGCACGGTCATCGTCTTTCCCACCGAGGCCGACAAGTGGATCGAGAATTCGCGGTTCGTCCGCTCGGCGCGGCCCGATCAGCAGGGGCAATATCAGATCAAAGGGCTGCCGCCGGGCGACTATCTGGCCGTCGCGGTCGACTACGTGCAGGAAGGCATGTGGAACGATCCGGATTATCTCGAATCGATCCGGCGGTACGGACAGAAGCTGACGCTCGGCGACGCCTCGACGCAGGCGATCCAGTTGCGGATCGTGACGCCCGAA
>JADGOC010000039.1 GCA_017883165.1 Acidobacteriota bacterium | reverse complement strand
GACCCGCACCGTCCCAGCCGGCACGCCCGTGCGCGCAGTCGCGGAAGGGATCTCGCCGAACCTCGCCAAAGCGGCGTTTGCCGGCGTGGTCGACAGCAAGCTGGTAGACCTGTCCTATGCGCTCGACAAGGACGCCGCGGTCCGCATCGTGACCGATCGGAGTCCCGAGGCGCTACCGATCTACCGCCACAGCACGGCGCACCTGCTCGCGGCGGCCGTGACGAGTCTCTTTCCCGGCGCGCAGTGCGGCATCGGCCCGGCGACCGACGAGGGCTTCTTCTACGACTTCATCGTCTCGCGGCCGTTCGTGCCGGAGGACCTGGACGCGATCGAGCAGAAGATGAAGGAGCTCGTTGCCGCGGATCTCCCCTACGAGCGGCAGATGTGGCCGCGCGCGAAGGCCAGGGCGTTCTTCGCCGCGCGCGGCGAGCCGCTGAAGGTGCAACTGATCGACGAGAAGACCGAAGGCCAGAGCGTCGTGTCGTGTTACACGATCAACGATCCGGACACCTTCATCGACTTCTGCGTCGGCCCGCACGTGCCGTCGACCGGCAAGCTCAAAGGATTCACGCTGCTGTCGACGTCGAACGCGTACTGGAAGGGCGACGCGCGCAATCAGCCGATGCAGCGCATCTACGGGACCGCCTTCTTCTCGGACAAGGAGCTCAAGGCGCACCTCACGCAGATCGAAGAGGCGAAGAAGCGCGACCACCGCAAGCTGGGCCGCGAGCTCGGGCTCTTCACGTTCCATCAATGGGCGCCCGGCGCGACGTTCTGGCAGGACAAGGGCACGACCCTGTACAACACGCTCGCCGATTACATGCGCAGCGTGCTGCTGCCCAACGGCTACGTCGAGGTGAAGACGCCGCTCATCTACAACAAGGCGCTGTGGGAAACGTCCGGGCACTGGGAGCACTATCGTCAGAACATGTTCCTCATCGAATCCGAGAACGAGCAGATGGGGATGAAGGCGATGAACTGCCCCGGCCATTACCTGCTCTACTCCAGCCAGGCGCACAGCTATCGCGAGCTGCCGCTCCGCTATCACGAGCAGACGCCGCTGCACCGCAACGAAGCCTCGGGCGTGTTGTCCGGCCTGACGCGCGTGCGGCAGTTCTCGCAGGACGACGGCCACTGTTTCGTGACGCAGGATCAGATCGGCGATGAAGTCGAGCGGATGCTGGGACTCGTGCGGCGGGTGTACGGCGACTTCAGCCTCGAGTACACCGCCAAACTGTCGACGCGGCCGCCCGAGTTCATGGGAGAGATCGCCACGTGGGATTCCGCCGAAGCGCAGCTGAAATCGGCGCTCGAACGGGCGGGACAGGCGTACACGATCAACGAAGGCGACGGCGCGTTCTACGGCCCGAAGATCGACTTCGACATCACCGACGCGATCGGGCGCAAGTGGCAGTGCGCGACGATCCAGCTCGACTACAACGCGCCGGAGCGTTTCGAGCTGAAGTACGTCGGCGCCGACAACACGGAGCACCGGCCGGTGGTGATTCACCGCGCGATCTTCGGCAGCTTCGAGCGGTTCATCGCCATCCTGATCGAGCACTACGCGGGGGCGTTCCCGCTGTGGCTGGCCCCGGTTCAGGCGATTGTGCTGCCGATCTCGGACCGCCACCTCGTGTATGCCGCGTCGGTCCGCGACCAACTACGGGCGGCCGGGCTGCGGGTCGATCTCGACGAGCGCCAGGAAAAGATTGGATATAAGATCCGGGAGGCCCAGCTGCAGAAGGTCCCCTACATGCTGGTGGTGGGCGACCGGGAGAGCGAGAATGGCACTGCCTCCGTCCGAGGCCGGGCCGACGGCGACATCGGCGCGTATCGAGTCGAGGCCTTTGCTGAGCTCGCGAAAAGAGAAGTCGCGAACAAGGGCACGCAAACTGTGAAGGGCTGGCTCGACGCTGGCACGGAATTCAAGAGTACCTAGGAGGCATTTATCGCTTTCGACAGAAGTCCTCGCCGCGACGATCGTGTGCGGGTCAACGAACGAATCCGCGTCCGCGAAATCCGGGTGATCGACGACACGGGCAGTCAGCTCGGCATCATGCCGCCGCCGCAGGCCCTGGCCATCGCCAAGCAGAAGGGGCTCGACTTGGTCGAGATCTCGCCGACGGCGGTGCCGCCGGTCTGCCGGATCATGGATTTCGGAAAATATCAGTACCAGGAGCAGAAGCGCACGCGCGAGGCTCGCAAGCACCAGAAAGTGATCGAGGTCAAGGAAATCAAGTTTCGTCCCAAAGTGGACGAGCACGATTACCAGTTCAAGAAGAAGCACATCGAGCGCTTCCTCGAAGACGGCGACAAGGTCAAGGCGACCATCTTCTTCCGGGGCCGCGAGATGGCGCATCCCGAGATCGGCCGGCGCATCCTCGAGCGCCTGCTGCAGGAGCTCGCGGACGTGGCGGTCGCCGAAACGACGCCGCGGATGGAAGGCAACCAGATGCACACCATCCTGACGCGGAAAGCGTCGGGCGGCGGCGGCAAGGCGAAGCCGGCGGCGGCGACGACGGCCAGATGACGACGATCAACGCGAGGAGTACATGCCGAAGCTGAAAACACACCGCGGCGCCGCCAAGCGCTTCAAGCGGACCAAGAGTGGGAAGTTCCTGCGGAGCAAAGCGTTCAAGCAGCACATCCTGAACAGCAAGTCGACGAAGCGGAAGCGCCGCCTGCGGGGCACGGTGGTCGTTGCCGCCGTCGACACGCCGAAGCTGCGGCGCATGCTGCCATACAAATAACGTAAGGAGCCAGCGAGATGCCGCGTGTCAAAAGAGGAACAGTCCGTCGCGCCAAGCGGAAGAAGCTGCTTGGCCTGGCAAAGGGCTACTACGCCAACAAGAGCAAGCTGTATCGCGCCGCCAAAGAGTCGGTCGACACCGCGCTCAAGTACGCCTTCGTCGGCCGGCGCCGCAAGAAGCGCGACTTCCGCCGGCTCTGGATCGTCCGCATCAACGCCGCCGCGCGCCTGCACGGTCTCACCTACGGGCAGTTGATCAACGGGTTGAAGAACGCCGGCGTGACGCTCGATCGCAAGAGCCTGTCGGAGCTCGCGATTGCGAGTCCGGCCGCCTTCGCGAGCCTCGCCAAGCAGGCCAAGGCGAAGGCCAAGACCGCGGCGAACTCGAAGCCGGCGGCTCCCAGCGCGAAGGCAGCCGCTCGCGCTTGACAGTCCTCAGTCATCAGTCGACAGTCGTCAGTCGACTGGGACTGATGACTGATGACTGACGACTGATGACTGATCTCACTCCCACTCCCGACACCATCGCGCGTCTTCGCGACGAATTCGGCGCGGAGTTGGCGGCGGCCGAGACCGATCGGGCGCTGCAGGCGGTGCGCGATCGCTACCTCGCGCGCAAGGGCGGCGTGATCGCCGCACTCATGAAGGCGGTCGCGGCCGCCGCGCCCGAGGCGCGCCCCGCGCTCGGGAAGCTCACCAACGACCTCAAGACCGACATCGAAGCACGCGTCGCCGAAAAGCGTGCCGCGCTCGACGCGTCGCGCGCGCCGGCCGGCGCCGTCGACGTCACGCTGCCGGGACGCCTGACGCCGCTCGGCCACCGCCATCCCCTCACCGTCGTCCGCGACCAGATGGAGGACATCTTCACCCGCATGGGGTTCGCGATCGTCGAAGGGCCCGAGGTCGAAGACGAATGGCACTGCTTCGACGCGCTGAACATGCCGGCCGAGCACCCCGCACGCGACATGCAGGACACGCTGTATCTCGCGTCACCGTTGAAGGGCGACGGCGGCGCCGATGATGTGCGGACGCTGCTGCGGACGCATACCTCGTCGATGCAGATCCGCTACATGCAGGCGCACACGCCGCCGATCCGCATCGTCGTGCCCGGACGCGTGTACCGGCGCGACGACCTCGACCTGACGCACACGCCGGCGTTCTCGCAGGTCGAAGGACTGGTCGTCGGCGAAGGGATCTCGCTCGCGGATTTGAAGGGGACGCTGACCGCGTTCGCGCGCGACATCTTCGGCCCGCGATCGCGGCTGCGGTTCAGGCCGAGCTTCTTCCCGTACACCGAGCCGAGCGCCGAGGTCGACATCAGCTGCTGGAAGTGCGACGGTGCCGGCTGCGCGATGTGCAAGCGATCCGGGTGGCTCGAAATCCTCGGCTGCGGCATGGTGCATCCGGCGGTGTTCGAGTCGGTCGGCTACGACGCGGAGCGGTACACCGGATTCGCCTGGGGCATGGGCATCGAGCGCGTGGCGATTCTGCGCTATCAGGTCGAGGACATCCGGTTGTTCTACGAGAACGACCTCAGGTTCCTGGAGCAGTTTCCGTACTAGCCATGCGACTATTGGTTTCGTGGGTTCGTGATTTCGTCGATGTCGCGGCCTCCCCCGAGGAGATCGCCGAGAAGCTCTCGATGCGCGGCTTCGAGGTCGCCTCGATTGAGCCAATGCCCGGGGGCGACGCCGTAATCGACTTCGAGGTCACCGCGAACCGGCCCGACTGCCTGAGCGTCCTCGGATTCGCGCGCGAGATCGCGACGATGTACGAGCTGCCGGTCCATCTGCCCGTCGATCTCCCGTCGAGCGAGTCGGGCGCGAAAATCGCGCTCCGGTCGACCGCGGCCGGCGATTCCGAGCGTTTGAAGGTCTCGGTGGAGGACACCGAGCTGTGTCCGCGCTACGCCGCCGCGATCGCCGATGTGACGCCTGGCGCATCGCCCGCGTGGCTGACATCGCGGCTCCAGGCCGCCGGCGTCCGCCCGATCAGCCCCATCGTCGACATCACCAATTACGTCTTGATCGAACTCGGCCATCCCCTGCACGCCTTCGATCTGGCGAAGCTGGCGGGCGCCGAGCTGCGCATCCGGCGCGCGAAGCGGGGTGAGATCATCACGACGCTCGACGGCGTGGAGCGCAAGCTCGAGCCCGAGATGCTCGTGATCGCCGACGCGAACCGCGCTCAGGCAATCGCCGGCGTGATGGGCGGCGCCGCCTCGGAAGTGTCGCAGGCAACCACGGTCGTCGCCTTCGAGAGCGCGTACTTCAAGCCGGCGTCGGTGCGCCGGACGAGCAAGCGTCTCGGCCTGAAGACGGAAGCCTCGTCGCGATTCGAGCGCGGCGCGGACGTGAGCGTCCCGGTCGTCGCCCTCGAGCGCGCCATCGCGCTGATGGAACAGCTGGGCGCCGGGCGCATGTCGGGACCGATCGTCGACCGCTATCCGCACGTCCGCCAGCCGGCGCAGCTGTACCTCCGGCGCGCGCGGCTCGCGCAGCTCCTCGGCACGGAGGTCGCCGATCGCGAGGTCGAGCGCATCCTCCGGCATCTGGGTCTGGGCGTGACGGCGACGCCGGACGGGTGGGATGTGATCGCGCCGACGTTCCGCGTCGACCTTTCGCGCGAAGTCGACCTCATCGAAGAAGTCGGCCGGCACCACGGGTTCGACGTGCTCGCGCCGACGTTTCCCGCGCAGACCGCACCGGCGCCCCCGCCCGACCCGCGCATTCCGCGCGATCGTCTCGTGCGGCGGGTGCTGACGGCCGCGGGGCTGTCGGAGGCGGTGACGTTCGGGTTCATCGAGGCGAAGGCGGCCGAGGCGTTCGCGCGGGGAACCGCAGCCGGCCTCGTGAACATCGCGAACCCGCTGTCGGCGAAGTTCGACACGCTTCGCGCATCGCTCCTGCCGGGGGTGGTCGACTCGGTGGCGCATAATCGCCGTCACGGGCGGGCTGACGTCGGCCTCTTCGAGATCGGCGCCCGGTTTTCGTCGATTGACGGCGAAACGCGTGGCGTCGGCCTCGCGTGGACCGGCCATGCCGCCGACGATTGGAAGAGCGGATCGCGGAGCGTCGATTTCTTCGACGTCAAGGGCGTGGTGGAGCGTCTGTGCGGCGCGCTGGGCGTCAGCTTGCGGTTCGAGCCCATCGAGTCCACCGGGACGCCCTTTCTCGTGCCCGGACAAGCCGCGGCCGTCTTTGCCGACGGGGCGGCCGGCAAAGACGCCGCCGGCGGCGTGCGTGCCGGCGTGATCGGCCTCCTCGCGCCGGCGATTGCCGACGAGCGCGGCGCGCCCCGGCAGGACGAGATCTTCGTCGCCGAACTGAACTTGGATGTGCTCTGGGCGGGGCGCACGCCGCGAGACGAGGCCGTCGCGCCTCTGCCGCGCCACCCCTTCGTCGTCCGCGATCTGTCGATCGTGGTCGCGGACACCTTGCCTGCGGAGATCATTTCTGGCACCATTCACACGGCCGGACGCGCGTTGGCCGCGCCGCTCATCGGCGTCAGGTTCTTCGATCGCTATCAGGGCAAGAGCGTGCCTGGCGGGAAGGTCAGCCTGTCGGTGCGTCTGACGTTTCAGGCGCCGGATCGCACGCTGACCGACGCCGACGTGCAAGAGAGCTTCGACAGGATTGTCGCCGCGCTCGCCGGCGCGCACGGCGCGGTTCAACGATAGGGGTAATCCAGATGGCGAAAACAGCGACTCGCAGCGTCGACCTCGAGCCGATCGATCGGCTCGAGGAGAAGCTGAAGCTTCTCGTGGCCATGGTCGACCGGATGAAGGCCGACCAGGCGCGGGCGGCCGAGGAAAATCAACGGCTGGCGCGCGAAGTCGACGCGCTGCGTGCCCGGCTCGCCTCGACCGAGACGACCTCGGCCGAGCTCTCGGCGCTTCGCGAGGAGCGCGACGTGATCAAGACACGGGTCGCCGAGATGCTCGATCAGCTCGAAGCGCTCAATTTGTGACCGATCACGGCCGCGTCATTCCGGTCGAGATTCACGGGCAGCGGTATCCCATCCGCAGCACGCTGGATCCGGAGTACGTCGCGCGTCTTGCGATCTACGTCGACGAAAAGATGCGCGCCGCGGCCGACTCGACGCCCACGGGCGATTCGCTGCGCCTGGCGGTGCTCGCCGCGCTCAACATTGCGGATGAGCTCTTTCGCTGCCGCGACAGCAACCACGTCCGCGACGGACGCCTGGCCGAGCGCGCCGAAGAGCTCGAGAAGATTCTCGACCGCGTGCTGATGGCCTGAGTCTCCTGCCCGCGGCGCCCCGAACGCCGAACCGAACCCAGCACCCAGAACCTTGAACCCCGAACCCGGTCTCGACTAAGATCCGGTGAGCGTTTGGTCTCCCTGCTTTGCGCGTGATGGCGGTAGGCTCGTTTGAGCCAACGTTTCATCCAAGTGAGTCGCGATGCCGCGTGGTGTGCATGCCTCTGTTTGAGGAAGCCTAAAGCGCGGCTTATTTGAGCGGTTCCACCTGCTTACGCAGGTTCATCGACCTCCCCACACGGCAAAGCGGGGGCTTTCGTCTTCGCTTCCCTCAACTTCTTCCTCCGGCGGCGCCGACCTCATCAAGCCCGATGTCGGTCGTGGGAAAGGACGTCACGCGTGCTGCCGATTGGCTACGTCGTCAACATCGTCCTGACCGCCGTGACGGCGGCGGCTGTCTTCGCCGTGTGGCTCGCCAACCGCAAGCGGGTCGCCGCGGAGACGGTCGGCCGCGCCGAGGAAACGGCGCTCCGCATCCTCAAGGACGCCGAGCGCGACGCGGAGACGCGCCGGAAGGAGGCGCTACTCGAAGCGAAGGAGAAGGCGCACGACGTCCTGATGGAGGCCGAGCGCCAGGCCCGGCAGGAGCGCCAGCACGCGGCGGCGCTCGAGCAGACGCTCGCGCGGCGCGACGCGGCGCTGGCCGAGCGCCAGACCGGCATCGAGCGGCTCGAAAAGGAGCTGAACGGCCGCGACCGCATCGTCGCTGAGCGTGAGAAGAGCGCGACGGCGGCGGCCGCGAAATACGACCAGCTGGTGGCGCGCCAGCAGCACGAGCTCGAACGCGTCGCGAGCCTGACGGCCGACGAAGCCAAAGAGCTGCTGCTGAAGCAGATCGAGAACGACGCGCGGCACGACGCGGCGAATCTGCTCAAGCGGCTGGACGCCGAGGCGCGCGAGACGGCGGTCGATCGCGCGAAGCAGTACATCACCGAGGCGATCCAGCGCTGCGGCGCCGAGCACGCCATCGAAACGACGGTATCGGTGGTCGACCTGCCGAGCGACGACCTCAAGGGCCGCATCATCGGCCGCGAAGGACGCAACATCCGCGCGCTCGAGCTCGCCACGGGCGTCGATCTGATCGTCGACGACACGCCGGGCGCGATCATCCTCTCGGGGTTCGATCCCTACCGGCGCGAGATCGCGAAGCAGGCCATCGAGCGCCTGATCGCGGACGGCCGCATTCACCCGGCCCGGATCGAGGAAGTCGTCCAGAAGGTCAAAGACGAAACCGACGATGCGATGCGCAAGGAAGGCGCGGCTGTGGCGTTCGAGCTGGGGCTGCACGACCTGCATCCGGAGATTCACCGGCTCATGGGCCGCCTGAAGTACCGCACGAGCTACGGGCAGAACGTGCTCGCGCACTCGGCGGAGGTCGCGCGGCTGGCCGGCATCATGGCGCGCGAGGTCGGGCTCGACGCGCACGTCGCCGTGCGCGCGGCGTTCGTGCACGACATCGGCAAGGCGATCGACCGCGAGATGGAAGGCACGCACTTGCAGATCGGCATCGATTTCCTGCGCAAGCACGGTGAGAGCGAGGCGGTGGTGATGGCGATGGCGGCGCACCACATGGACATCGACTGGCCGTCGCTCGAAGCGATGATCGTCCAGGCGGCCGACGCCATTTCCGCCGCGCGTCCAGGCGCGCGCCGCGACATCCTCGAGTCGTACGTCAAGCGCCTCGAGAAGCTCGAAGGGATCGCCGACTCGTTCAAGGGCGTCTCGAAGTCGTTCGCCCTCCAGGCGGGACGCGAGATCCGCATCATGGTCGAGAGCGAGAAGATCAGCGACGAAGAAGCGATCTGGCTCTCCAAGGACATCGCGCGGCGCATCGAGAACGAGCTCGAGTATCCGGGCCAAATCAAGGTCACGGTCATCCGCGAAACGCGCGCAGTCGACTACGCCAAATAGTGGCTGGTGACTGGTGGCTAGTGGTTTGGACTCGGAACCTTTGATTGTGCGGGCGCCCGCTACCGTCTCCAGTCTGACCGAGGCCGATCTGATCGCCCGCGTCCGGGCGCGGCTTCCGCCGCCGCCCGCTTGGATGATCGTCGGCATCGGCGACGATGCCGCCGTCGTCGAGCCGGAGCGCAACCGTCTCGAAGTGCTCAGCGTCGACGCGCTCGTCGAAGGCATCCACTTCGACCGCGCGTTCACGCCGCCCGAAGCGATCGGCCATCGCGCGCTCGCCGCCAACCTGAGCGACCTGGCGGCGATGGGCGCCGACGCGCGGCTCGCGCTCCTCTCGCTCGGGCTGCCTGAGACGTTCCCGGTCGCCGACTTCGACGCGCTGATTGACGGCCTCGCCGCGCTGGCGGCGCGGCATCGCCTGCACGTGGCCGGCGGGAATCTCACGCGCTCCCCGGGCCCGCTCATCGTCGACGTGACGGTCGTCGGCACCGTGAAACGCCGGCGCGCGCTCCTGCGCGGCGGCGCGAGGGCCGGCGACGAGCTCTACGTCAGCGGGACGATCGGCGCGGCCGCGGCGGGGCTGCAGATGCTGAAGGCCTCCGTGTCCTCCGTGGTAGAGCCTTGCGTCAGTCGCTATCTGTACCCGGAGCCGCGCGTGCGGCTGGGATCGATCCTTGGGCGGACGCGCGCGGCGACCGCGTGCATGGACTTGAGCGACGGCCTGGCGGACGCCGTGCGGCAGGTCGCCGATGCGAGCGGCGTCGGCGCGATCATCGAAGCCGCCGAGCTGCCGATCGAGCCTGAGGCGCGGCGATGGTTCGAATCGCGCGGCGCCGATCCGGTGCACGAGGCGATGGTGGGCGGCGACGACTACGAGCTGCTCGTCGCCGTGAGGCCGCGCAGCCGCGGCCGCCTCGCGGCGGCTCAACGGCACGGCGGTGTCGCGCTGACGCGCATCGGCGTGTGCACGGCCGGCGGCGGCGTCCCTGGCGTGATTGTCCGCCGCAACGGCGGCCTGGAGCCGATGCCGCGGGGGTATACGCACTTCCGATGATTCATCTGACACGCGCACTCGTCCGCCGGTGGCTCGACGCGCTGCTGCACATCGCCGACACGCCCGAGCGGACCGCCGCGGCCTTCGCGCTCGGCGTGTTCTTCGGCTTTTCGCCGTTTCTCGGCCTGCACACGCTCCTGGCGATCGCGGTCGCGTTCCTGCTGAATCTGAACCGCGTGGCGGTCCTGCTCGGCGTGTATTCGAATCTGCCGTGGATCATCGCGCCGTATTACGCATTCGTGACGATGGCGATCGGCGCCCCGATAACACGCCACAAGATTCCCCGAGGCTTCGAATCGCAGATCGGAGTGCTGTTCCAGCTTTCGCTGTTTCACCTCGCATTCTGGCATCGGCTGTTCGTGATCATGAAGCCGTGGCTCTGGCCGTACACCGTCGGCTCGATGATTGGCGCCATCGTCCTGGGCGCGATTGCGTATCCCCTGGCCTTGGCATTCGTGACAAGCCGACGGCGGATCCACGACATGATTCATCATCAGAAACACCACCCATGATCATTTCCACTTCATAGAGACGGTCCACATTATTCGGTGCTTGGCGCCATCGTTATTTGGTGCAATTGCGCATCCTTTCGCCTTCGCCTTCGTGACATGCCGATGATGGATCCGTGGCATGATCCACCATTGGCACTGTCGGATGATTATCTCCACTTCGATCTGGCGCAAGACTGTCGTGACGGTGTTCGCCGTCGCCGGATTTGTGTCGTTGTACGAAGTGACCACGCTCGATTCGAAGTACGCGGCGCGGCAAGCGGTGCTCCGTGAAACGACGGCGCTGCCCTCGCCGGGCGCGCGGCTCGCCTTCAGCGCGACGGCCTACTGCAAAGGCGTGACGACGACGTCCGGCGTGGCGGCGCAGAGTGGCGTGGCGGCCGCCGATCCAGAGCTGCTGCCGGTCGGATCGGTGATCGAGATCGACTCGCCCGACGCGCACTACAACGGGATCTACACGATCATGGACACCGGTCCCGCCGTGCAGGGCCGTCATATCGACGTCTACATGTGGAACTGCAACGAGGCGCTGCGCTTCGGGCGCCGGCCGATCCGCCTCGTCGTGCTGCGACTGGGCTGGAATCCGCACGCGACGACGCCGAGCCTCATGGAGCGCCTGTTCAAGTCGGCGGAGCCGCCGCTGCTCCCGTCGCGGCCACTGCCCTCCGTAATGACACCACCAAGGCACTGAGACGTCGAGGCGCTACTCGTTCTTGTCGACGTTCAGGATGACGGGCAAGCCGTTTTTGCCCGATCCGATGATGACGATCTTGGCGTTCTGACTCTTCGACAGGGTTTCGGTCGCCTCGATGCCCTTCCACTGCAGCAGATTCGCGTTGATGCTCTGCGACACGATCGTCTGAAAGTCCGAGACGCCCTTCGCCTCGATGCGCTTGCGCTCGGCTTCCTGCCGCTCCTTGTCGAGGACGAACTGCATCTGCTCGGCCTGCTGCGCCGCCTCCAGCTTCGCCTCGATCGCGTTCTTGACCTTGTCGGGCAGCTGGATCTTCCGGAGCATGACCTGATCGACGATGAATCCGGTCGCGCCCTTGAAATCCTCTCGCTGCTCGAGAAGCGACCGCATCCGCTCCGTCAGGAGATCGTGCATTTTCTGCGGCAGCGCTTCGCGCTTGGTGGAATAGGCCTCCTGCGCGGTGAATCCCGCGATCGCCTCGCGGACCGCCGTGCGCGACGCGGGCCGGATGATCTTGTCCACGTAGTCGGCGCCGATGTCTCGATAGACGCGAGGCGCGTCGCTGCCGACGAGGCGGAACGCGATCGTGATGTCGAGCGGCATGAGCAGCCCATCGGAGGACAGGGCCTGGATCGAATCGTCGCCCCGCATCGGCCCTTCGTTGCTCGTGGCCGACATTGTGTAGGTCTCGGTCCGCACCGACATCTCCTGCACGTCGACGAACGGGTTGATGAGCTGGATGCCCTCGGTCAGCGCCGTGGGTTTGACCTTGCCGAAGAGCACCTGCACGCCGACGTGACCGGCCGGAATGATGACCGCGCACGAGAAGGCGAACATGAGCGCCGCGACGACCAGGAGGGCAGACGAGGCGGAGCCCAGGCGCTGCGCGCCCGAGCCTCCCTGGACGCGCAAGTCCTTGCCGACGGTGTAGGCAAACCATCGGAGACCGACTGCGACGAGAGCCGCGATGACGGCGAAGACAATCATGATGTTCATTCTCCTGTCGGGAGCGCCGTGGTGACGCGCCCCAACCATATCGCGGAATCTCTCCGGTACCGTTCACAATCTCAGCGCATGAAGGGCATGCGGCTCAGGCGGCTCCGCCCTTGTACTGCAGCTCGAACAGCTTGAAATAGATCCCGCGCGCCGCGAGCAGCTCCTGATGCGTCCCGGCCTCGCGCAGCTTGCCTTTGTGCAGCACGAGGATCTGATCCATGTCCTGGATCGTCGACAGCCGGTGCGCGATCGCGATGGTCGTCCTCCCCGCCATCAGCACGCGCAGCGCGTCGCGAATCAGAAGCTCGGTTTCGGTGTCGACGCTCGACGTCGCCTCGTCGAGAATCAGCACGCGTGGATCGAACGCCAGCGCGCGCGCAAACGACAGCAGCTGCTTCTGGCCGACTGACAGCGTCGAGCCGCGCTCGGCGACCGCGCTCGCCAAGCCGTCTGGCAGCCTCTCGATGAATGCGTCAGCGTGCACTGCTCGCGCCGCCTGCTCGATCCGCGCCCGGTCGATCGACGCGTCGCCCAGACGGATATTGTCCGCAATCGTTCCCGAGAAGAGATGCACATCCTGCAGCACGAGGCTGAAGAGCCCCCGCAGGTCGGCGAGGCCGAGGTCGCGGATGTCGACGCCATCCACCGTGATGCGGCCGCGCTGCACGTCGTAAAACCGCAGCAGCAGACTGATGAGCGACGTCTTCCCCGCTCCGGTCGCGCCGACGATGCCGACGCGCTGCCCGGGCCGGACCTCGAAGCTCACGTCCCGCAGCACCCAGTCCTCGTCGTTGTACGCGAACCACACGCCGTCGAAGACGATGTGCCCACCGGCCGGCGCCGGCCGCGCCTTCGGCCGCGCGGGCGATTCGATGACGACCGGCTCGTCGAGCAGCTTGAAGATCCGCTCGGATGACGCCATGGCCGACTGCAGGATGTTGAACTTTTCCGACATGTCGCTGATCGGCCGGAAGAAGCGCTGCGAATACTGCAGGAACGCGACGAGCGCGCCGAGCGTGAGCGTCTGGCGCAGCACCGCGCCCCCGCCGTACCAGATGATCAGCGCGGCGGCGAGCGAGCTGATCACTTCGATCGCCGGATAGAAGACGGCATAGTAGAAGATCGACTCGATGTTCGCGTCCCGGTGTTTGCGGTCGATGTCGTCGAAACGCTCGAAGTTGAGCGCCTCGCGGCGGAACAGCTGCACCGTCGCCATGCCGGTGATGTTCTCCTGCAGAAACGCGTTGATGCGCGCAATCCAGCCGCGCACCACGCGGTAGGAGTCGCGCACGTTGTGGCGGAACCACTGCGTCACGAGGGCGATGAGCGGCAGCACCGCGCAGGCGACGAGCGCCAGCCGCCAGTTCATCCAGAACATCACGATCATGATGCCGAGGAGCAGAAACACGTCGCCGAAGACGGTGACGACGCCCGAGGTGAAGAGATCGTTCAGCACGTCCACGTCCGAGGTGACGCGCGTCATCAGACGGCCGACGGGATTGCGGTCGTAGTACTTCAGGTCGAGCCGCTGCAGGTGCCCGTAGATCGCCATGCGCAGATCGAACATGATCCACTGCCCGGTCAACTGCAGCGTCCAGGTCTGCACGTAGTCGGCGACGAAGGCGCCGGCGAGGATCACGAGGTACAGCGCGGCCAGACGGTCGAGGCCGGCGAGCCGGCCGGTGGCGATGTGGCGATCGATGGCGGTCTTGATGAGATACGGCTGCGCGAGCTGGGCGGCGGCGCCGGCGATGATCGCCACGAACGCGAAGGCGACCTGCCGCCAGTAGGGGCGCAAGTAGACGAGCAGACGGCGCATCAGCCGCGCGTCATACGCCTTGCCGAGGATGTCGTCGTCGTGGGTATTGGTCACTCTGAAGCCAACTGGCCTTGCTCTTTGTGTCCTTCGCGCCTAGGACGCCGCCAGCTCCTCTTCGAGCAACTGTTTCTTGTGCAGCTCGGCGTAGAGTCCGCCGCGGCGGATCAGTTCCTCATGTGTGCCGCGCTCGACGATCCGGCCTTCGTCGAGCACGAAGATCACGTCCGCGTCGCGCACCGTCGAGATCCGGTGCGACACGATGATCGCGGTCCGCTGCCGCATGACGGCGCGCAGCCGCGACAGAATCTCCTCTTCCGTGTAGGTGTCGACCGCCGACAGCGCATCGTCGAGAATCAGAATCGACGGTTCGATCACGACGGCGCGCGCGATCGCGGTACGCTGCTTCTGGCCGCCCGACAGCGTGATCCCGCGCTCGCCGACCATCGTGCCGTAGCCGTTCGGGAAATCGGCGACGTCCTTGTCGAGCCGCGCGATCGCCGCCGCGTCGACAATGCGGCGCATCCGATTCTCTCCCGCCCCTCCTGCCCTTTCCGCCCCAACCGTCGCGTCCAACCCGAACGCGACGTTATCTGCCACGGTGTCGGAAAAGAGGAACGGCTCCTGAGGCACCAATCCGATGGCGCCGCGCAGAACGGCAAGCGGCATGTCCCGCACGTCGATCCCGTCGATGAAGACACTGCCAGGGGGGGGATCGTGGAGGCGCGCGAGCAGGCTGATGAGCGTCGACTTGCCGGAGCCGGTCGGCCCGACGAGCGCCGCCGTCTGGCCCGCTTCAATCCGCGCCGAGACGTGATCGAGGACGAGCCGGCCGTCGTAGCTGAACACGAGATCGCGGAACTCGATGTCGCCGCGGATGCCGTGCGCGGGCACCCGGGCAGTCTCCGCATCCGCGATGGCGGGCGGCGTGTCGAGCACCTCGAGCATGCGCTTCCACGACGCCATGCCTCGCTGCAGCATGTTGGTGACCCATCCGAACGCGATCATCGGCCAGCTGAGCATCGTCAAATACGCGTTGAACGCGACGAACTGTCCGATCGTGATGCGCCCGCGGATCACCTCGCCGCTGCCGGCCCACAGCACGACCAGCGCGCCGAGGCCGAGAAAAAACGCCATGCTGGGAAAGAAGAAGCCCTGAAGCGCGATCAGGCGGCGGTTGCGCGCCACGTACTCCTCGTTCGATCGCCGGAAGCGCTCGAGCTCGGCCGCCTCCTGGCCGTAGGCGCGCACCACGCGCACGCCCGACAGCGATTCCTGCGCCACCGCGCTCACCTCCGACAGCTGCGCTTGAATCTGCTCGAACCGCCTGTGGATGGCGCTACCGAAGAACTTGACCGAGATCGACACGAACGGCAGCGGGATGAGCGAGAGCAGCGTGAGCCGTACGTCGATCGACAGCATGATGGCCAGCGCGACGACAAACACCAGCAGCGTGTTCGCCGAGTACATGATCGACGGCCCGATCATCATCCGTACGGCGTTGAGGTCGTTGGTCGCGCGCGACATGAGGTCGCCGGTACGGTGCGACTGAAAGTACGCGAGCGGCAGCGTTTCGAGGTGTGCGTAGAAGTCGTTCCGCATGTCGTACTCGATGTGGCGCGAGGCGCCAATCAGGATGCGGCGCATGAGGAACCGGAACACACCGCCGATCAGCCCGATCGCCAGCAGGAGGCTGCCGTACTGGAAGAGCTTCGCGCGCGTCACGCCGCGCGTGAGATCGTCGATCGCGTAGCGCAGCACCATCGGCGCCACGAGCGCGACCCCCGTGGTGACGACCACGCAGCCGAGACCGAGCAGGAAATCGCGGCGGTAGCGGAGAACGTATCCACCGAGGCGGCGAAAGGCGGTCATGCGGCGGGCCGCCCTCCTACTTCTTCACGTACTTCTGCAGGCACCCGCCGGATTTGCTGGCGTCGCAGTCACCGGTCAGCCCGCCGAAGATGTTTCCCATGTCGTCCGCTCCCAACCCTTCGGGACGCGTGCCCTCGATGAACGACCTGAGCGAGCCGTCCTTCGCGCTGCCGATCCGGATGCCGTTCTTCCACCCTGGGTTGCGGATCGCGTTCCCGCCGCCCTCCGGCGCATCGTCCGCCCCGCCGATGCGGTTGTTCGATTCGGAGTCGGAGACGAAGAGCGTGTCGTCCTTCAGAATCGTCACTCCGCTCGGACGCCCGAAGTGTTTCCACTCGTCGACCACAGTCATGTTCTTGTCGAAAATCTGGAGCCGGTTGTTTCCCCGATCCGCCACGAACAGACGCCCCTGCGAATCGAACGCGAGCCCGTGCGGTCCGATGAACTCACCCAGTTTCCGGCCGTGCTTGCCGAATTCCTTGATGAACTTTCCATCGCGTGTAAACCACACGAGGCGGTCGCCGTCCTGCGGCCCTCTCGCGGGACGCGGCCAGTGGCCGTCCGCGATCACGATGTTCCCGTCCGGCGTCGCCTGGCACGCCGACGGCGCGACGAAGGTGTCGGTGCCTGCCTTGGAGACGCCGGCCTTCCCGAGCGTCAGCAGCAGCTTGCCGTCCGGACTGAACTTGAAGACCTGGTTGCCTCTGACGCCCAGGTCAGGCCCCTCGTTGAACGGGCCGCTGTCGGCCGCCCAGAAGTTGCCGTCCTGGTCCTGACACAGCCCGTGGGACGAGGCAAACGTCACGTCAAAGCGCTTGACGATGTTGCCGGACGCGTCGATGTGCAGGATCGCCGGCACGGACCGGTGCTGCAGCCACAGGCCGCCTTTGCCGTCCGGAACGATGCCAATCGCCGCGCCCGGCTTGATGTCCCCGAGGTGGGGCCAGTTTTCGAGCATGCGATACGGATTGTGCATCGCGTTGTTGGGGGCCGTCTCGATCGGCGCCGGGCCCGCGCCGCTCTGCGCGAAAATTCCCGCGCCGGCGATCGCGACCGCCGCCACGAACACGAATGCCAGTCGACCTGAACGCAACATGGTTGGCCTCTCGAAGAAGAGATGTCCTGCGAGAGTAGATTTGGCCCGCGCATATGTCAAGGTGACAAGGCCAGACATGTTCAGCCTGGGACACGATATAGAATCACCGCCATGCATGCCCTGTACATCGTCCTGCCGGTGCTCTGCATCCTGGCGATCGCCTACCGGTACTACAGTGCATTCATCGCGGCCAACATCATGGCGCTCGACGACACGCGCGTCACGCCCGCGCACACCAAGTTCGACGGCCGCAATTTCTACCCCACCAGCCGTTGGGTGCTCTTCGGCCACCATTTCGCGGCGATTGCCGGTGCCGGGCCGCTCATCGGCCCCGTGCTGGCGGCGCAGTTCGGCTACGCGCCCGGTCTCATCTGGATCGTCGCCGGTGTCTGCCTCGCAGGCGCCGTCCACGACTTCATCATCCTCTGGGCGTCGACGCGGCGCGGCGGCCGCTCGCTCGCCGACATCGCGCGGACCGAAATCGGGCCGGTCGCCGGCACGATCGCCGCCGTCGCGGTCATGTTCACGTTGATCATCGCGCTCGCCGGCCTCGGCATCGCCGTCGTCAACGCGCTCGCCGAGAGCGCGTGGAGCACGTTCACGATCGGCACGACCATCCCGATCGGCATCGCGATGGGCTTCTACATGTTCGTGTTCCGCAAAGGGCGGACGACCGAAGCGACGATCATCGGCGTTATCGCGATGATCCTCGCGGTCGTGTTCGGCCAGCCCTTCGCGAGTTCATCGCTCGGGCCCTATTTCGTGCTCTCGAGGCATCAAATCACGGCCGCGCTCGTGCTCTACGGGTTCGCCGGATCGGTTCTGCCGGTCTGGATGCTGCTGACGCCGCGCGGGTACCTCAGCACGTTCATGAAAATCGGGACGATCGCCTTCCTCGCGATCGGCGTCATCATCGTCAACCCGACGCTGCAGGCGCCGGCGTTCTCGTCGTTTGTCGGCGGCGGCGGGCCCATCATTCCTGGGCCGATGTTTCCGTTCGTCTTCATCACCATCGCGTGCGGCGCGATTTCGGGGTTTCACTCGCTGATCGCGTCGGGCACGACGCCCAAGATGGTCGACAAAGAGAGCGATATCCGGCCGATCGGCTATGGCGCGATGCTCTGCGAGGGATTCGTCGGCGTGATGGCGCTCATCGCGGCGACCTCCCTTCACCCCGGCGATTACTTCGCCATCAACACGTCCGTGCCCGTGTTCCATAACCTGGGGATGGCCACGGTGAACCTCGACGCGCTGGGCCGGGCGGTCGGCGAGAACGTCGTCGCGCGGCCCGGCGGCGCGGTGTCGCTCGCGGTCGGCATGGCGCAAATCTTCAGCGGCCTGCCCGGCATGCGCGGGCTGATGGCCTACTGGTATCACTTCGCCATCATGTTCGAGGCGCTGTTCATCCTCACGACGATCGACGCGGGCACGCGCGTCGGCCGGTTTCTGCTGCAGGAGTTCGTCGGCCGCCTCTGGAGCCCGTTCGCGGAGGCCGAATGGTTGCCGGGGTCGCTCGCCTCGACGACGCTGATGGTGCTCGGCTGGGGGTACTTCATCTGGACCGGCAGCATCAACACGGTCTGGCCGATGTTCGGCATCGCGAATCAGTTGCTCGCGGCCGTCGCGCTGGCGGTCGGCACGACGATCCTCATCAACATGGGCCGCGCGAAATACGCGTGGGTCACGTTCCTGCCGCTCTGTTTCGTCGCGGTGACGACGCTGACGGCCGGCTTCATGACCGTCCGGGACAGTTTCTGGCCGATGGCGGTGGGCGCGAACCCCGCGCTGCACGTGCAGGGCTACGTCAATTCGATCTGCACGTCCATCATGATGGTGTGCGTGGTCATCATCCTCGCGGCCGCCGCGCGCCGGTGGGTGATGGTGTTCACCGGACGCATTCCGACGATGGAGCTGGCGGAGGTGTTCCCGATCAGCGCGAGCGTGAAAGAGCTCTAGGACGGCAACGTCGCCTACCGCGACGGGCAGTCACCCACGACCTGGCGCCAGCCCTCGACGTCGATGAGGATCTGGCTGGCGACCGGGCTGCCCGGCACGCTGCCGCCCGTAAGCCCCGGCCCAGGCGTAATCCGCACGCCACCACCGATGCCGATACCGTCCGGTTTGGACTGGCCTTTCTTCATAAGGCCGGTGATCGAGATCATCGACCCCTCGTGAGCTTTGATTTCAGCCATCATCTTCTTCGGCCCATTCATGCGAAAGTGCATGCCTTCCGGAATGTCGACGCTGCCCGGCTCATCCTGGGTGCGGCGGCCGGCAGTGAAGATATAGCCCCTAGTACATCCGGGAATGGACACGCGCACCGAGTCTTTCGGCACGGGCTTTTGTTCCTGTGCCACAAGCGGTCCGCTCAACACTGCGACCGCGACGATGATCACTGCGGTCGTCCTCATGAAAAGCTCCACACCGATTGTGCCCCTTTCAGTCCCTCGAATCCAGGCTTCGGACAGACAACCTAGTCAACGCTGCGCTCGTCTAACCGATCTGTATGGAAAACCCTGTGGCCGCGGTCCGCTACGCCCTTCGACAGTTCCGGTTCTCGCCCGTATTCACGGCTGCCGCCGTTCTCACCCTCGCGCTGGGAATTGGCGGGGCCACGGCCATCTTCACGTTGATCCACGCGGTGATGCTGCGCTCGCTACCGGTGGCTGATCCGGCGAGCCTGTACCGCATCGGCGACGGCGACGACTGTTGCGTGGAGGGGGGCCCTCAGGACCGCTGGGGCATGTTTTCCTTTCCACTCTACGAGCGGCTGAAAGCCGCGACGCCGGAGTTCGAGCAGGTGGCTGCGTTCCAGGCCGGCGGGTCGCGTGTCAGTGTGCGGCGCGTAGGCGCCGGTACCGCGGCCAGGGCGCTGCGGTCGGAATACGTCACCGGCAACTACTTCACGACACTTGGCGTCGGCGCGTTCGGCGGCCGTGTACTCACCCCGGACGACGACTCGCCGTCGGCGACGCCTGTCGCCGTGCTCAGCCATCACGTCTGGCAGGGGGCGTATGGGAGCGACGCATCGGTTGTCGGCTCGACATTCGTCGTCGAGGGCCATCCCTTCACCGTCATCGGGGTCGCGCCGCCGGGATTCTTCGGCGACACCCTTCAAAGCGATCCACCCGACCTGTGGGTTCCGCTGCAGCAGGAACCGTTGATCGACGGCGGCAGCGAGCTGCTGCATCAGTCGGTGGCGGCGTGGCTGCGCGTGGTTGGGCGGGTGCGGCCGGGCGCGTCGGTGAACGGCATGGCGCCGCGCCTCACAGCCATTCTGCGGCAATGGATGCAGTACGAATCGGGATACCCGGCCAACTGGATGCCCGGTGTGATTAGCATGCTGCCCAAGCAGACGATCGCCGTCGTCCCTGCGGGCGCGGGCGTAGGCGTGATGAAAGAAGAGTACGGACGCAGCCTGCAGATTCTGCTGGCGGTGTGCGGGCTCGTGCTGCTCATTGCCTGCGCGAATGTGGCGAACCTGCTGCTCGCGCGTTCGGTCGCGCGCCGGGCGCAAACGGCCGTGCGCCTCGCGATCGGCGCCTCGCGCATGCAAATCGTCACGCAGGCGCTGATCGAAAGCGTCTTGCTGGCGGTGGCCGGCGGGATCGCCGGCCTGCTGGTCGCCATGGGCGCCGCGCGGCTCCTCCTCGCGCTGGCATTCTCGGATGCCCACTTCCTCCCCATCAGCACGCGGCCATCGCTGCTCGTTCTGGCGTTCGCGTTCGGGCTGGCGCTAGTGACGGGCGTCATGTTCGGAGCGGCGCCCGCGTGGTTTGCGACGCGCACCGACCCCATCGATGCGTTGCGCGGGTCGGGCCGCAGCACCAGCGATCATTCGTCGTTCACGCGGACCGCGCTGCTGATCGTGCAGGCGGCGCTGTCCGTCGTGCTCGTCGCGGGCGCGACGATGCTGGCGCGAAGCCTGAACAAGCTTGAACATCAGGACTTCGGCTATCAGGTGCAGGGGCGCGTCGTCGTCTCCCTGAATCGACCGCCGGCGAGCTATACCCAGGCACGACTGGCCGCGCTGTACCGCGACCTTGAGGATCGGCTGAATCGTCTGCCCGGCGTGCAGGGATCGGGCCTCGCTCTGTACAACCCGCTGACCGATAACTGGGGGGAGATGATTCTGGTGGCGGGGCATCCCGCGCCGAAGATGGAAGAGGAGTCGGGGGCGTCGTGGGACCGCGTCAGCGCCAGCTACCTGCAGAACTTCGGGGTGACGGCGTTGCGGGGGCGGGCGTTCACTGCGGCAGACAACGAAACGACGGCGCCCGTCGCCGTTGTCAACGAGACGTTCGTGAAGCGCTTTTTTAAGAGCGACGAAGATCCGCTCGGCCAGCACTTCGGGCTGGATCTGCCGGAAAATGTCGGCACGTTTCGCATCGTCGGCGTGGTGCGCGACGCGAAGTTTGCGGGGTGGGGGCTTGGCAGACCGGCCCGCCCGATGTTCTACGTGCCGCTCGCGCAGAACGTGGATTACAAGAGCGACCTGATGAAGCGCATCGAGCTGCAGTCCCACTTCGTTCGCGGCATCATGCTGGTCACAAGCGCCTCGCCTGGCGTGCTCGAACCACTCATCACGAAAACGCTCTCTGAGGTCGATCCGAATCTGACCATCACCAGCGTGCGGACGATGCAACAGCAGGTGGAGCTGTCATTCGATCAGGCACGCTCTGTCGCAACCCTCGCCGGACTGTTCGGAGTCGTCGCGCTGCTGCTGGCTGCCATCGGCCTGTATGGCGTGACGGCCTACACCGTCGCGCAGCGGACGAACGAGATCGGCATTCGCATGGCGCTGGGCGCCGATCGCACCAGGGTGATCAACCTTGTGCTGCGCGGCGCGTTCACGCGCGTCGCGTTCGGGTTGATACTGGGCTTGCCGCTGGCCGTTGGCGCTGGACGCCTGATCGCCGCGCAGCTCTACGGTGTCTCGTTCTGGGATCCTCTCGCGCTGGCGGTCGCCGCAGGGTCGCTCGCCACCTGCGCATTCTTCGCGGCACTCATCCCCGCTGCCCGCGCGGCGTCGATTTCGCCGATGCGCGCGCTCCGAACTGAATGATCTAATCGTCCTTCGACGCCAGTCCGGCGGCGGCCCGCCATGGGCTAGAACGGATTCTCCTGTTGAGGGACGTTCTTGGCGAGGTAACGATCGGTGGCCGTGTGGGCGAGCCAACGCTCCACCGCGCATGCCTGCCCCCTTGGAGGATCTAATGCTTCGGTTTCGGGGGCTCGAAGCGAATCTGTTTGAGGATCTCGGTCTGCGTCGGAAGCTCGGTCTTCCCGGCGGGAAGACTCGCGACGCTCAGCATATACGCGAGCACATCGGCGTCGTCCTGCCTCGAGAGCCGCCCCGGATTGTCCGCCGGCATCGTAAACCGGATCCGATCGAAGACATCACCCACCGTACTGCCGTTCCAGTTGGATGTGAACGTCCCGCCGCTGAGCGGCGGCGCCTCCTCGCCGCCTTCGAGCATCGGCCCGTGGCACGACGCGCACTCTCGCGAATACAGCGGCTGCCCGCGTTTGGCCTGCTCCTCCGTGTACGCACCGTCGAGCACCGAACGCGGTGCCGTGTCCGCCGGCGCCGCTGGAGCCCCTGGAGCAGACGAAGCGGCGGGCGGCGGCTGCGGAGTCGGCGTTTGCTCGGCGCCGACCGTGGCGCACATCACGCCGATGGCCAGCACGCCGACGATGGTCGCGAATGGAAGACTCGCCTTCATATTTTTCGTTGTTTACCGGCGGCGTTCGTTGCCGGTCGTGGATCGCTCCGGACCAGGGGGCGTTCTGAACGCGATGTACTCCCCGGAATAGGGACCACCGCTCACGGCGACAACGATGTACTGCTTGCCGTTGACCAGATACGTCATCGGCGATCCGCTCTGAGGCGCCGGCATATACACCGCGCCGACCTCTTTTCCGGTGGCCTTGTCGTACGCGCGCAGCATCGCGCCGCGCGGATGCGAATCGGTCGTCGTGAACTGCAGGTCGCCGGCGACGACGAGCGTTTTGGTGACGAGGGTGCCGGCCGTGCCGCCCTGGCCTGTCCTCGGAATGTTCATGCCCTTGAGCGCCGGATGATTGCGAACGACGTCCGGCGTCTCGCCGTGAGCGACCTGCCAGACGATCTCGCCTGTGTCGAGACTGATCGCCGTGATGGTGCCATACGGCGGCTTGACGAGCGGCAATCCTTGGACCGTGAGGCTACCGCCTCCGCCGGCGGCGGCCGGTGCCGGAGTTGGAGCGGGAGCGGGAGGGGTCACGGCGTCGGCGCCGGCATTCTCACCAGGTCCGCGCATGACGCGGATGGCCTGGCCCGCGGTGCCGAGCACGTACTTCATGTCAGAGATGTCGGGCGTCGGCGGCACCATACCGATGGGGGTCAGCGACGAATTCGACGCGCCCGCGTACACGATGTGGGTTTCGGGATCGTACGATGCGCCCGGCCAGTTCGTGCCGCCGTTCGCCGTGCCGAGCGTCAGCGTCGCGAGCGGGCCGGCGGCGTTGCTGAGCGAGGGCGGCGTGAACACCGGCCCCAGCCTGTACCTCGAGGCAATCCTCGTCGCCTCGGCGAGCATCTCCGGCGTGAAGTCAATCAGGTCGTCGATGGCGACGCCGTTACGCGCGTAGGCCGGCGGCTTAGTCGGGAACGGCTGCGTCGGCGGATACCACTCGCCGGGGACGTCGCCCTTCGCCATCGGCCGCTCCTCGATCGGCCAGACGGGCGCGCCGCTCACGCGGTCGAACACGTAGAGGAACGCCTGCTTGGTCGGCTGCGCGACCGCTTTGATCGCTTTCCCGTTGACCGTGATGTCGGCCAGGATCGGCGCCGCGGAGATATCGTAGTCCCAGAGCGGATGGTGCACCAATTGGAAGTACCACTTCCGCTGGCCGGTTTTGAGATCGACGCACACGAGGCTCTCGCCGTAGAGATTGTTCCCGGGGCGATGCCCTCCGTAGTAGTCGCCGGTCGGCGACTCCACCGGCAGATACACCAGCCCGAGATCCTCGTCGACCGTGATCTGCGTCCAGACACCGGTGTTCCCGGTGTATTCCGCCGAGCCGTTCTCCCACGTGTCGTACCCGTTCTCGCCTTTTATCGGAATCGTGTGAAAGATCCAGAGCCGCTTGCCCGTCCGCACGTCGAATCCGCGGACGTAGCCTTTGTTGTTCTTGTAGCTCTTGGGCGTCATGCCTTCTCTGAAGGCGGCACCGACGATCACCACGTCTTTCGCCACGACCGGCGCCGAGTGAATGCCGATTTCACCCGTGGTCAGGTCGGGCATGATCTGCTGGTCGTCCTCGAGCTTCAGATCGACGGCGCCGTTCTTCCCGAAGGTCGGGATCGGCACGCCGGTCTTCGCGTCGAGCGCGACCAGCCGATAGCCGGGCGTCGTGTAGAGAATCCGCTCCTCTTTGCCGTCGGTCCAGTACGCGAGGCCGCGGCCCGACAGCTGGCGCGGCGCGGCCGACGCGCGTGTCCCCTCATGCTCGCCGTGCACCCAGAGCAGCTCGCCGGTCGCGGCATCGAGCGCGACGACCGATCGCCGCGTGCCCGCCGTGGCGTACAACACGCCGTGCACCATCAGCGGCGTCCCTTCGAGCTTGTACTCCGGACGCGTGCCGAGGCTGTCGGTCTTGAACCGCCAGGCCACCTCGAGCTTGCTGAAATTGTCCGCGTTGATCTGGTCGAGTGGCGAGTACTTCGAGCTCCGGAGATCGCCGCCGTAGGTCGGCCATTCGCCGTTCTTGGTGCCGGCGGACACGGGATTCGGCGTCCCCGCGTGGCCCGACTGGCCCGACAGCGCGGGACCAAGACACACGAGCCCGGCCCCGAGGGAAACGACCGAGACGACCGACGCGAGCGACATCCACCTCGGGGCGGTTCGACAGACGCTTCGGAACATTGGTGCACTCCCCTCGCAAGAATTGGCCGTCAGTCTACACCGGTCCGACTTCCTCTTCAGCACGGCGGTTCGACTGGTGCCTGAGGATTCCGAAGAGCAGCCAGCCAACCGCGAGCACCAGCAGGATCAGGATGGCCCAGCGCATCGCGGCGGCCAGCGTTGCCGCGCCGAGCGCCGGCCAGCGGAACTGGAACTGACGCAGCCGATCGCCGCGCTCGATCGTCCAGTGCCACGCCGTATGCGCCACGAGCGCCGACAGAATAATCGTCCCGATGCGTTCCGCGACGACGAAGCGGAACAAGAGATCGAGCGCCGGGATGAGGAGCGCGAGGACCAGGAGCTGCCCGAGCTCGACGCCCACGTTGAACGACAAGAGCGAGGTCAGCAGATGCGAGCCGGCGAACTGCAGCGTCTGCCGCAGGGCGAACGAAAAGCCGAATCCGTGAACGAGCCCGAACGCGAACGTGATCATCCACCGGCGCTGCAACTGCGCGCCGACGATGTTCTCGAGCGCCATGTAGACGATCGACATCGCGATCAGCGTCTCGATGAGCGGCGGAAACCACAGCACATCCGGCACGACGTTGTACGCCGAGGCGAGCAGCGTGATCGAGTGCGCGATGGTGAACGCGGACACCACCACGGCGAGCGAGCGAAAGCGCCGGAACGGGATCACGAGACAGAACAGAAACAGCAGATGGTCGGTGCCGTCCAGAATGTGAAAGAAGCCGAGCTCGACGAACTGAAACGCGGCTTGACGCCAGCTCGGATCCAGCCGCACGAGGCCCGGATCGCCGGGCCACTCGAACGCGCGCACCGCGCCGGTCGGCGGCAGGAACCGCAGAACGGTCATCACGCGCAGCCCCAGCCGCGCGAGCATCGGATGGATCGCGAAGTGCGACCGATCCGAGTGAATCGGATACTCGAACAGCACGTCGAGCATCCCCTGATCCCAGAACAGCTCGGTGTCGTTCGGCAGTCGCGGGCCGCGAAGGTGCGCGACCGCCTCGTCGTACGAGCCGAACGATCGGTCGGACGGCAGCGACACGCGCGCGTCCACCACGCGCCGGTCGAGCACGCGCGTGTCATCCTCGTAGACCTCCACGTTGTCCGCGATCCACATCGTCGCCGCGTCGCGCAGCGCCCCGTCGGCGCGCGCGAGATCGAGATAGCCGGGTCCGCGCTTGGGGAAGTCGATGTCGAGCATCGCACGGAGCGGCACGCGAACGAGCAGGTACAGCCGCTGTCCGTCAGGCTTGAGGAAGACCTGTACCGTCACGTCGGCCGGGATGTCGTGCGCGCGCAGGCCGATCGGCAGCACGAGGAGGCACACCGCCGCCAGCAGCCATGCTGAACGGCTCCGATTCGGTG
>JADGOC010000156.1 GCA_017883165.1 Acidobacteriota bacterium | reverse complement strand
AACCCATTGAAGCTAATACGTGTAACGCGAGTTCACTTCGTATCACAGTGCTATGCTTCGAGAACGCATGCGGCGCATCACCAGCCGTCAGAACCCGCTCGTGGGGCGGTACCGGGCCGCGGCCCGCGGTCGCGCCGACGATCTCCTGCTCCTCGACGGCGCTCACCTGGTCGCGGACGCGCTCGACGCCGGCGTCCACCTGCGCGAGGCCGCAGTGGCTGACGTCGCCGACGTTGCCGAGGCCGCGGCCAATGCCGCCCGCCGCGCCGAAATCCACGCGCTGGCGGCGCGGCTCACCGAGGCAGGCGTAGACGTCGTCGCCGCCTCGGCCGCGGTGATGGACGCGCTCAGCCCCGTGCGGTCCGCCAGCGGAATCGTCGCCCTCGCGGATCGTCCGTCGCTCGACGCTGGACGGATGTACGGCGGCGGCGCTCCGTTTGTCATCGTCGCGGTGGACGTCCAGGATCCCGGCAACCTCGGAGCGATCGTGCGCGTCGCCGAAGCCGGCGGCGCGACCGGCCTCGTCGCTGCGGGACGCTCGGCCGATCCCTTCGGCTGGAAGGCGCTGCGCGGCTCCATGGGCAGCGCGCTGCGCATTCCCGTGGTTGTCCGCGAGCACGCGGATCAGGCGGTCGCCGACGCGCGGCGGCATGGCTGCCGCATCGTGGCCGCGGTGCCGCGAGGCGGACGTTCGCTGTTCGACATCGACCTGACGTTGCCCGCCGCGGTGCTCATCGGCGGCGAAGGACCCGGCCTGCCGGCGGCGCTCGTCGATGCGGCCGACGATCGGGTGACGATTCCGATGCAGTCGCCCGTCGAATCGCTCAACGCGGCGGTGACGACCGCTCTTATCGTCTACGAAGCTCGCCGGCAGCGAGCGGCCACGTAGAAGGCAAAATTCAGATTTCAGATTAGATTGCAGAATGGATTCCTTGTTTCCTGACGATGTGCCGACCGTGGCCGCGGCTCCCGCGCCGCTCGCCGAGCGCATGCGGCCGCGCACGTTCGACGAATTCATCGGACAGGAAGAGCTCCTGGCGCCCGGGAAGCCGCTGCGCGAGGCGATCGAGCGCGATCTGCTGCAGTCCATCATCCTCTGGGGACCGCCCGGCACCGGCAAGACGACGCTGGCGCGGATCGTCGCGGACACGACGAAAGCGCGGTTCGTCTCGTTCAGCGCGGTGCTCGCGGGCATCAAGGAAATCCGCGACGTCATGGCCGAAGCCGAACGCCTGCGGCGCTCGACCGGCCGCCGCACGATCGTGTTCATCGACGAAATCCACCGCTTCAACAAGTCGCAGCAGGACGCGTTTCTTCCGCGCGTCGAAGCGGGCGACATCGTTCTCATCGGCGCGACGACCGAGAATCCGTCGTTCGAGGTGAACGCGGCGCTGCTCTCACGATCGAAGGTGTTCGTGCTGCGCGGTCTGACGGCCGACGAGGCCGCAGCCATTCTGACGCGCGCGCTCGAGGATCCCGAGCGCGGGCTGGGTCGCCAGCCGGCGAATGTCGAACCCGACGCGCTGCGCGCGATGGCGCTGTATGCCAACGGCGACGCCCGCGTGGCGCTCAACCTGCTCGAACTGAGCGTCGCAGCCGCTCCGATGGTCGACGGGCGGCGGCACGTCGACGCCGCCCGAGTCGAGCAGACGATTCAGCGGCGCGCGCTCCTCTACGACAAGGGCGGCGAGGAGCACTACAACATCATCTCCGCGCTGCACAAGTCGATGCGCAACAGCGATCCGGACGCCGCCGTCTACTGGCTGGCGCGCATGGTCGAAGCCGGCGAAGATCCGCTCTACATCGCGCGGCGGCTCGTGCGCTTCGCCTCGGAAGACGTCGGCAACGCGGATCCGCAAGCGCTCACCGTGGCGATCGCGGCGAAGGAGGCGGTCCATTTCATGGGGATGCCCGAGGGCAACACCGCGCTCGCGCAGGCGGCGATTTATCTCGCGACCGCGCCGAAGAGCAACGCCGTGTACGAAGCGTACACGCGCGCCGCCCAGGACGCGCAGCACGACGTCGCCGAACCGGTGCCGCTCCATTTGCGCAACGCGCCGACCACGCTGATGAAGCAACTGGAGTACGGGAAGGGCTACAAATACGCGCACCACGAGGCCGACGCGATCGCCGACATGTCGTGCCTGCCGCCGGCGCTCGCCGGACGGAAGTACTACGAGCCGAAGGAGCGCGGGTTCGAGAAAGAGATCAAGCGCCGGCTCGACGGGTGGGAGGAGATCAAGAGGAAGCGCAAGAGCGAATCACAGCCGTGATCACACACGGCGATCACGGCTGAACTCGCAGAAACTGCAGAGAACGGCGCTGCCTCCTCAGTAACTCGGGCATCCTTCAGACGGCTCTCGCCCTCCCACCGCGCAGATGCCTACTCCCGCGTGAACTTGATCGTGACAGTCACGAGAACCGATACGGGCACGCCGTTCAGGAGAGTCGGCGAGTACTCCCACTGCCGCACGGCGTCAAGCGCGGCCTGATCGAGCAGCGGGATCGAGCGCACGACCTTCGCGTCTACGACTTTCCCGTCGAATCCAATCGTCGCTTCGATCGTGACCGCCCCGGCGACACGCGCCGACTGCGCAATGGCGGGGTATACCGGCTTGACGTCCTTGATCTTGGTTGGTGGCTTGATCTGACCCCCGATGCGGACCGGCGCTATCCTGGCCTTCGCCCTGGCCGCGGCATCGGCTTTCTCTTTGGCCGCGACAGCGTCGGCCTTCGCCTTGCCCGCGACAGCATCAGCCGCCGCCTTGTCGCCTGCCGCCTTCGCGGCGACTGCGAGTTCCTTGGTCTTGTCGTACGACTTCAGCCAGTTGCCTTCCTGAGCTTTCAGCTCGGCGTCGAGCGCTGCCCGGGCATCCTGAGCAGCCTTGAGCGACTCGGCGGCATACTGACCCGCGCGGTCGGTAGCGGCCTTGTCAAGGGCGGCCTTGGCCGCATCCACGTCCGCGTTGGGCGGCGACGCGCAGCCCGTGACCGTGATCGCGAGGCCCAGGGCAATCGCCCGGAATCTGACAATGACACGCATGGTGTGTTTCCTCCTTCAAGCGCCGGATCAACGGTATTTCTACCTGGCTGCCCGGAACAGGCAGATAGTACACCCGTGCGCGCCTGTTGTAGCGAGTTCTTTCGTCACGGGCCGTCCGGCACATCGAAACCGGAAGCTGTTTGAGGCCCAGGGCGCGGTAGAGCGGTCTTACGCAGACGCGAAGGAGCGTTTGAAGAGGTCAGCGATCGCGCGCTTGCCGTTGTCGGCGAGCCGGCGCGTGCCGGTTCCGGTGAAATGGGGATGCGCGATCACCGGGCCGTCTGCTTTCGCGCGCGGCGTCCAGTCGGTGCCGCTCCACGTCAGCCAGGCGTCCTTTTCCTGGTCGAACACGTGCAGCGGCTTGTTGCACAGCTTGCCGAACTCCGCTCCCCATCCCGTTCCGCCCCGCACCGTCCCGTCAGCGAGCACCGTGCCGATGACGTAGATCTCCTGGCCGCTGTTCACCTGATACCAGAGCGTCTGCAGCACCCGGCGAATCGTCGGCGAGTCGGTGTAACGGCGATGCATCAGCCGAGACACGTATTCCAGGCTGACATCACCCGCCTGCAACTCCTCGTGGTTCAGCACGCGCACGCCGCGATGGCGCGCGATCGTGTGGCCTTCGAAGGTGAAGTTCACCTCGTCGATGCCATGCCGCTCGGCGCAGCTGCCGAACTCCGCCTCGGCTCCGGGAGCCCCGCCGCTGAAGAGAATGCAGTCCTGTGGCGTCATCGTGCGATCATAGCATCGCGATGACGCCTCCACCTCGTGCATACCGGGCCGGCGAGTCTCTCGAGGATTTCTGCCGGGCCTGCAAGACCGATCGGCTGCACACCATCATCGCGGTCGATGCCGAAGGCGGGCCGCTGCGCGTCGCCTGCGGATACTGCCGCAGCGATCACAACTTCCGTGGAGGGCCGAGGATCGAGCCCTCGCGCGCCCCTGGCACAATGATCCGGACGCCCGCCGCAACGCGCGACACCCCGCGCGCCGGGCCGGCGCGCGAGCCGTTTCCACTCGTCAGCGCTCGTGAAAGGACGGCACCCCCAATGACCGACCACCCGGCCGATCTGGAACTGCTCCTGCGCCGCATCATCCGCGAGGAGATCGGCCTCACGCCGGTCGCCCCGGCCGACAAATGGCGCGGCGGCACGCTCGTCCTGCGCCCGGGCACGCCGGAACTCAAAGAAAAGACCTGGCCGATCGAAACCTTTTTCCACAAGATCGTGATGGTGCGCAACCGCCTGCGCACGCTCGAGCAGCAGGTCAACGCCGCCGCGCTGCCCGACGAAGTGAAGGTGAAGCTGCAGGGCTACATCAGCGGCTGCTACGGCTCGCTGACCAGCTTCAACCTGCTCTTCGCGGATGAAGACGATCACTTCAAAGGATCGGGCGGCGATTAGTCCCGCTTCACCCACTTCGAGATCTTCTGGTGCAGGAACGTCAACGGCACCGCGCCATCCTCGAGAATCCGATCGTGGAACGCCTTGATCTCGAACGTCGGGCCCATGGCCTTCTCCGCCTCGTCGCGCATCTTCCGAATCTCGAGCATGCCGATCATGTAGGCGGTCGCCTGCCCCGGCCAGATGATGTAGCGATCGACCTCCGCCGCCGCATCGTCCGGCGAGGCGGTCGTGTGCGCGAGCATGTAGTCGATCGCCTGCTGCCTGGTCCAGCCGAGCGCGTGCATCCCCGGATCGACCACGAGGCGCGAGGCGCGCCACGCCTGTTCGGACAGCATGCCGAGACGATCGAGATCTGACGAATAGAGGCCCATCTCGTCGGCGAGCCGCTCGGCGTAGAGACCCCACCCTTCCAGATAGCCGCTGTTCCCGATGTAGCGGCCGATCGGGTGGATCTCCTTGCGCTCGAGGGCGATCGCGCCCTGCAGATGGTGTCCGGGAACGGTTTCGTGGAAGGCCACCGACTCGGGGCCGGAGCGGCTTTTCTTCTCCGCCTGATACGCGCTGATGAAGAAGATGCCCGGACGGCTGCCGTCCTCGGCGGGCGGATTGTACTCGTTCGGCCCGCTCTTCTCGCGGAACGTCGGATACGGCTGGATCACGACGTCCGCTTTCGGCAACAGGCCAAACCACTTGGGCGTCGCCGCCTTCGCCCGCGCGAGCGCCGCCTGCGAGTACGCGATCAAGTCCTGCCGGCCTTTGAATCGATATTTCGGGTCGGTCCTGAGCTGCTGCAGCAGCTTCGGAATGTCGCTCGTATGAAACGACCGCTCCGCGATTGTCTTCATCTCCGCCGTGAGCCGGTCGATCTGCTGCAGGCCGAGCGCGTGCACGTCCTTCGCCGCCATCGGCAGCGAGCTGTGGAAGCGGACGGCCGCCGCGTAACACGCGTCGCCGTGTGGATTTGCTGAAATCGCGATGGCGTCGCGTGCCGCCGGCAGGTACTCCTTCCGCAGGAAATCGCGATACCGCGCGAACGCGGGGTTGATCTGATCCTTGACGAGCGCGTCGAACTCGTTCGCGAACGCCGGCATCGTGTCGCGGACGGCCGGCGAATCGAACGGCGACTCCTTGACCGGCGTCGCGATCAGGCTCTGCATCTGATCGATGACGATGCCAACGTTGCGTTTGGGGGCAGTGTAGCCGAGCCGCACGCCTTCACGCAGGTTGGCGATCTCGGTGTCCACGTACTTCGGCAGCGCGCGCCAGCGTGCGAGCGCTTCCTGCCGGTCCAGATCGGTGCCGACCGGCTGGATCGTCACTAGGTACGCGTCCTGGATCTGCCAGCCATTGACCATCTGGCTGACCGTCCACAGCTCGTTGCGGCACGCGCGCGTGGCAATCGATCCCTCGAGCGTCTCCCGGACGATGGCGTAGGTCGCCTTGAGCGGCGCCGCGCCGATCGTCGCCGGATCGATCTGACTCGCTTCGCGCAGCCACGCATCTTCCTTCGTCTGCCAGGCGGTCAGGGCGGCCAGGGAGTTGTCCGGCAGCTTGTCGTGATGACGGCCCGGAACGCCGTAGACGGTGGCCTGGTCGGGGTTGCGGTCGAAGAATCCCTCGAGAAACGCGTCGGCGAGGGCCCGCACGCGGCCGTCGGACGCCTGTGCGACGGACCCCTGAGACGCAGGCGGCGCCCCCGGTCCGCAGCCCAGCGTACAGGCGCAGAGCACGGCGATAGTTAGACGCGGCGTCATGCCGCGATTATACTGATGGCCCTTTGTCAGCGGCACGACACACTCGGTTCAGGGAGCATTCATGCAGATCTCACAACGGACGGTTGGCGACGTCGTGATCGTGGACGTCTCGGGGAAGATCACGTTGGGCGAGGGCGGCGACGTCGTTCTCAAAGACAAGATGCGCAGCCTGATTCAGCAGGGAAACAAGAAGCTCCTGCTCAACCTCGGCGACGTCTCGTACGTTGACAGCGCGGGCCTCGGGGAAATCGTGCAGGCGTACGCGACCGTCAACAAGGACGGCGGCAAGCTGAAGCTCTTGAACATCACCAAGCGCATCAAGGATCTGCTGTCGATCACGAAGCTGCTAACGGTCTTCGACACCTTCGACAACGAGGCCGAGGCGGTCGCCAGCTTCCAGGCGGCAAAATAGGCTATTGCGGGTCGGCCACGATCGCGTGGGGATCGGCAGTCTCGAAGGCCGGCACCTTGCGGAGCATCTCGGCGCGCAGCGGCAGGATGAACGAGAAGCGGTAGTCGCCCTGCATGCGCCCGATCGGGATGCCGACCAGATCGCCGCGCTGGTCGAGAACGCCGCCGCCCGACACGCCGGGATGGCCGTCGGTGAGGCACGTCACGAGCCCGCTCGGCGTGCGCTGTCCCACGTAGCCGGTCGAGAGGATGATTCCCTTCGAATAGTCGTTTCCCAGGCGGAAAATCGGCTCGGCGAAATCGTACGAGAACGCGGGATCGACGCGCAGCGCGGGCAGATCGAGCTCGCGCGTCCTGATGATCGCCCAGTCGCCGCTGTGCACTTCGACGTCGGCGTCGCCCGCGTCGACGATCTTCGCCGGAGTCTCCTTGCCGCCGTACATGATCGTCACCGACACGATCTTGCGCGGCGCGGCGCGCTCGTCCTCGCTTCTGAGCGCGATGACGCCGTGTTTGACGGTGATGAAATAGCCGTGTCCGAGGTACCCCGCGGTGCCGTAGTTGGTCTTGCCAAGCGTGTCGGTGGAATAGAGCTCGACGAAGCTCAATCGGCGCTCGCGCAGCAGGCGCACCGGCAGCAGCCCCATCTCGTCCTGCAGCTCCTGTTTGATTTCAGTGACCATCCGGGCGCGCGCGGACGCGGCGCTCACCCCGCTCGCCTCGGCCGCCACGCGGCCGGAGGTGCCGGCCGGCACGGCATCGGCGTGCGGCCCGCGTCCCAACTCGCTCCGCACTTCCGCGCGAATCGCGTCGAGCTCCGCGTCGTAGGTGGCGCGATCGAGCGCCTCGCCGCTGCGGACGCGAAACGCGCCGAGCGCGAAAAAGACGAGGGCGGTGGTCGTGAGAGCGAGCAGCAGGAGGATGCGGCGAGAGTTCATCAGTACTCCAAGTTTCGCAGCTAAACCGGCTCACCGAAGCACGCGGGTATTCGCATGCGAAGGCGGCCGTACAGCTTTGCGCTCCTCCTTCCTGGCCCCCTGGCACGATGCCACGCGGAGCAGAAAAGGGATGGCCCTTTCGCTTGGAAACGCTGCGATCAATTGTGTCGAGCTGAACCGAGGCGGGTACTATAATAGCGAGGACGCGGAGGGTCAAGATCAGTTTCGCTTGAGCACGCGTGTCAAACCCCAGCCTCCCAGAAACGCGGCCACGCCGATCCCGAAGAGACGCGGATTCGGACCCATCGGCCCGGCGGTGACGACGTCCACGAGCAGCAGCCACATGCCGATGAGCTGTGCGAACCGTCCGAGGTAATAGAGTGCTTTGCCCAATCAGATCCGGTCGAAGTTTTTCTCGATTTCGCGCCGCGTCAGCCGGAGCATGACGGGACGCCCGTGCGGGCACACCGTCGAATACGCCGTCGCTCGGAGCTCGTCGAGAATGTGCGCCATCTTCTCGTAGGTCAGCGGATAGTTGGCTTTCACCGCCGCGTGGCACGCCGTGGTCGCCGCGATGCGCTGCAGCGCCTCCTGCACGTGGGCGCCGCGATCGAGCCCTTCGAGATCCTCGGCGAGCGCCGCGAGCGCCTTCGCGCAGTCTTCCGTTCCGAGCAACGCCGGCACCGCCGTCACTTTCACCGCCGCCGCGCCGAAGCTCTCGATCTCGAACCCGAACCGCTCGAGCTCGCGGGTGCGCGCGACGAGCGCGTTGTGCGCGGAGGCGGCGAACTCCAGGATCAGCGGTACGAGCAGCCGCTGTGACTCCAGCCGCCCCGCCGTCAGCCGCTCCATCACCCGCTCGAACAGCACGCGTTCGTGCGCGACGTGCTGGTCGATGATCGCCACGCCTTCATCGTCGATCGCGATGATGAACGTGTCGCGGAACTGGCCGAGCGGGATCATCGGGCGGATGTCGGGGGACCCCATGGCCTCCACGCTCGGCAGGTCGGAGGTCGGCAACGTGTGCGCGCCGGCGCCGGGCACCCAGCGGTTCGGAAACGCCCCGCCGCCGAGCACGCCGGGAATCGTCGCCGCGATCGGCATGAGGCTCGCCGTCTCCGGCCGCAATTGCAGCTGCGGCACGCCGCCTTGCCCGAGCGCGTCCATCAGCGCGCGCCGCACGACCTCGTGCAC
>JADGOC010000155.1 GCA_017883165.1 Acidobacteriota bacterium | reverse complement strand
CGGTGAACTTCACCGCGTTGGCGAGCAGGTTGAGGAGGATCTGGCGCAGCCGCGTCAGGTCGGCGCTGATCGCGACGGGCACGTCGCCTTCGAACAGGTACGCTGTGTCGAGGTGCTTCTCGGTCGCGCGCGTGCTGACGAGGTCGAGCGCCGACTCGACGCAGTCACGCAGGTCGAACGGATGCGACTCGATGTCCATCCGGCCCGCCTCGATCTTCGAGAAGTCGAGGATGTCGTTGATGATCGTGAGCAGGGCATCGCCGGAGTCGCGGATGGTCGCGGCGTAGTCGCGCTGCTCGTCGTTCATCGGCGTGTCGAGGAGCAGGCCGCTCATGCCGATCACCGCGTTCATCGGCGTCCTGATCTCGTGGCTCATGGTGGCGAGGAACGAGCTCTTGGCGTCGTTGGCGGACTCGGCCGCGGCGCGCGCTGCCTGCGCTTCGTGGAACAGCGCGGCGTTCTGGATCGCGATCGCTGCCTGGTCGGCGAACATCTCGAGCAGAGCCAGCTCCTTGAGGGTGAATGCCTGGAGGCCGACTCGGGCGACGAACAAGGCACCGACGCCGCGACCCTGCCAGACCATCGGCGCGATGGCGAGCGAGAAGTTGCCGATCTTGGCCGCCATGCGGCGGATCACCTCGGGCACAGCGTCGCCGTGCAGCGTGTCCGGGTAGCTCATCACGCGCTGCTCGCGCATGGCTTCTGCGATCACCGTCTGTTCGACCGGGCTGGGCCGGAACTTCTGGAACTGGCGACCGCCATCGCCGCGCACCGAGCCGAGGTGGACCATCGACTGTGCGTCGACCGTCATCACCGCCAGGTCCGAGCAGTCGATCAGCCGCTGACAACTGTCGAGGATCTTGTCGAACACCGGTTGCGCGTCGGCCACCGAATTGCTGATCACCTCGAGCACCTCGGCCGTGGCGGTCTGCTGCTCCAGCGCTTCCTTGGTCTCGTTGAACAGCCGCACGTTCTCGATCGCGATGACGGCCTGGTCGCCGAAGGTGGTCAGCAGCTCCACCTCCTGACCGCCGAACTCGCCCACCGCGGCGCGGCCGACGACGATGGCGCCGATGCACTGGCCTTCGCGAAGCATCGGCACGCCCAGCGCGGCGCGGAAGTTGGCCGTGCGCGCGGCATCTGCCAACTGGTTGCCCGCCAGCGCGAGCACGTCGGCCACGTTGACCACCGCACCGGTGGCGATGGTTTGCGCCGTCACCGAGTGACCGCCGGGCCGCATCGGAAAATACGACGCGATGCCCTGCAGGTAAGCATCGGAAATGCCGACGCTGCAGCCCATGCGGATCCACTCGCCATCGAAGGTGAAGACAAAGCCGTACTCGGCGCGACACAGCCCCATCGCGCGCTCGGCGATCGCCTGGAACACCGGCGCGGTGCTGGTGGGCGAGCGCGAGATGGCACGCAGGATCTCGCTGGTGGCGGTCTGCTTCTCCAGCGCCTGCTGCGTCTCGTTGAACAACCGCGCGTTCTGGATCGCGATCACCGCCTGATCGGCGAAGGTTCTCAGCAGGCCGATGTCGTTGTCGCTGAACGGCGCGGGCGGGATGCGGTGCACCCCGATCGTGCCGATGCCCTGGCCCTCCCAGAACATCGGCGCGAACATGGCGGCATAGTTGACGCCCTCCGCCACCGCTTCCGCGCGCAGTCCCTTCGGCACGTCGGGGCCGTGCATCACGTCCGGGAAGTGCAGCACCCGGCCCTTGTGGATGGCGTAGCCGTGGATCGAGTTGCGTACCGGCCGTGGGAAGTTCGATTGAATTCGCGCCTTGGCGTCCTGCATCTCGTCGTTCGACCGAACCGACGAATCCTGGATCAGGTGCATCAACCCGTCGTCGCGGATCAGCGCCACGTTCGCATAGTCCACGCCGAAGAGCTTCTCGCAGCTCTGGATGATCTTCTCGAACACCGGTGCCGTGTCGGCCACCGACTGGCTGATGACCTGCAGCACCTCGGCCGTGGCGGTCTGGCGCTCGAGCGCCCCCTTGGTCTCGTTGAAGAGGCGCACGTTCTCGATCGCGATCACGGCCTGGCGCGCGAAGGTCTGGAGCAATTCCACGGCCGCATCGGGAAAGAGTCCCGGCGTCGAGCGAGCCACGGCGATGGTGCCGATCGCCTGACCATCGAGGAGCAGTGGAACCGACATGATGCTGCGGAATCCGACTTGCCTGGCGCCCTCCTTGAAGCGATAGGTCGGGTCGGCTTCGACATCGGGAATCTGCACCGGCGCACGCTCGACGATGGCCCGGAGCGCCTGGGGCGGTGCGTCTTCCAGCTTCACGGGAAACCGGGCGCGCAGAATCCGCTCCGCCTCCGGCGAGGCGCCGTCGATCCCGAGCAAATGGAAGTTGCCGTCGGCCAACCGTGACGTCATTCCGACTTCCGCGCGGCACAGCACACGCGCGCGCTCGGCGATGGCCTGGAATACCGGTATCACGTCGGTGGGCGATTCACTGATCACGGCCAGGATCTCCGCCGTGGCAGTCTGCCGCTTCAGCGCGTCCTCGGTCTCGTCGAACAGCCGCACGTTCTCGAGCGCCACGCCCAGGCCGGTGACGATGGTCTGGAGCAGGCTCACCTCGGCCTCGCCGAAAGCGCCTTCGCGCTCGAAGTTCTGCAGCGAGACGACCCCGAGCAGCCGCTCCACGGAGAAGAACGGCACTATGGCGGTCGCCAGGCTCTGGTCGGTGCCGGCGATGCGCTTCAGGCCGAACGCCGCCATCTCGGCCGCGTTGTTCGCGACCACCGGGCGGCCTGCGGCGAGCGTCTTGTAGACCAGCCCGTCGAGGTTGGCGCGGACCGGCGCGATCTGCACCCGCTCGCCGTGCTGGTACGCGTACGGCGTCTGCAAGAAACCTTGCCGGTCGGACCAGACGATGTGGATATCGCCGGTGCCGAACAGCTCGCGCAACTTGTCGCCGACCCGGTCGACGATGGCCTGGAAGCTCAGCTTCTCCGCCGCACCCCGCTGGATGCCGTGGATCACCGCGAGCTCGCCCGCGCGCCGGTCCGCCTGCGCGCGGGCGCTGCGCGCCTCGGCCGTGCGCTCGGCCACCTCGGCTTCGAGGCGCGCGGTGAAGCGCATGTGGGCCAACGCCACGGCGGCCTGTCCCGCGAGCAACGCCAGCAGGTCGCGGTCGGCATCGTCGAAGCGACCGAACGCACCGTCGACGTCGGCATAGAGATAGCCGAGCCACTCGTCGCGCGCGATCAGCGGCGCGATCAGGCATGAACGCTGGTCGATCGCTGCGGCGCCCCCGGGACCGTGACGCAGGCTCGCCGAACGCGTCCGGCGCGCTTCATGGAGCCACGGCGTCACGGCCCGCAGCAGCGTCTGCCTGTTCTCGCCACGTGGCAAGCGGCCGCCGGCGAGCTCGAACCCCGCGGGGCTGTCGAGCACCAGCAGCACGCGGCGCGCGCCCGTGAGCGCGGCAGCTTCGTCGATCAGGAATGCGGGCAGCTTGTCGGCGCGGCGCAGCGCGTTCATGCGCAGGCCGATGTCGAGCAAGCGCTCGAGCGGCGGCCGGTCAGCGCGCATGGCCGGACTTCACCTGCAGCAGCGCCTCGACCAGCGCCTCGACCCGGATCGGCTTGACCACGTAGTCGTCCATGCCCGCGGCCAGGCACGCATCGCGGTCGCCCTGCATCGCGTTGGCCGTCATCGCGACGATGCGTGGGCGCTTGCCGTTCGGCCATCGCGCCGTGATGCGCCGGCTCGCCTCGAGCCCGTCCATCTCCGGCATCTGCACGTCCATCAGCACCACGTCGTAGGGCTGGCGTTCGATCGACTGGATGGCTTCGACGCCGTTGGAAGCGAGGTCGGCGCGGTAGCCCATCTGCTGCAGCAGCCGCAGCGCCAGCTTCTGGTTCACGACGTTGTCTTCGGCGAGAAGGATGCGCAGCGGGTGGCGCCCGGCCAGCGTGGCGTCGATCTTCGGCTTGGCGACCGCGTGCGCGGCCTTCGGCGCGGCGTCGTGGACGAGCAGCGTCACGAGCGTGTCGAACAGCTGGCTCTGGTGCAAGGGCTTGGCGAGCGTCGCGGCGAAGAGGCTGTCTGACTCCTCGCGCCGGCCGAGCGAGCTGAAGAGCACCAGCGGCAGCGCGTGCCCGGCGGCGCGGATGCGCTCCGCGAGCGCGCTGCCGTCCATGCCGGGCATGTGCATGTCGACGATGGCCAGGTCGAAGCGATCGCTCGCGAGCATCGCGATCGCGCGCGCGGGGTCCTCGCAGTCGGCGACACGCATGCCCCACTTGGCCATCTGCAGCGCGAGGATGCGGCGATTGGTGGCGTTATCGTCGACGACCAGGACCCGCTTGCCCTGCAGCCCCGGTTGCACGCCGAGGAAGTCGCGCCGCGTCCCAGCGGGCAGCTCGGCCGGCGGCGCGCGCATGGTGAAGTGGAAGGTCGAGCCATGGCCGAGGCCGCGGCTCTCGGCCCACATCGATCCACCCATCAGCTCCGCGAGCAGCTTGCTGATCGCCAGGCCGAGGCCCGTGCCGCCGTACTTGCGCGTCGTGCTGCTGTCGGCCTGGCTGAACTTCTGGAACAGGCGGCTCTTGCCGGCGTCGCTCAGGCCGATGCCGGTGTCGCGCACCGTGAAGTGCAGCTCGTCGCCACGCGCCGACACGGTCAGCACGACCTCGCCGATATCGGTGAACTTGACGGCGTTGCTGAGCAGGTTGAGCAGGATCTGGCGCAGCCGGGTGACGTCGCCGGTCACGGCGGGCGGCACCTCGCCCTCGAACTGGTAGGCGATGTCGAGGCGCTTTTCGGCGGCGCGCGCGGCGACGAGGTCGAGCGCCGACTCGATGCATTCGCGCAGGTCGAAGGGATGCGCGTCGATGTCCATCCGTCCGGCCTCGATCTTGGAGAAGTCGAGGATGTCGTTGATGATCGTCAGCAGGGCATCGCCCGAGTCGCGGATCGTTCCGGCGAAGTCGCGCTGCTCGTCCGAGAGCGGCGTGTCGAGCAGCAGGCCGCTCATGCCGATCACCGCGTTCATCGGCGTTCGGATCTCGTGGCTCATCGTCGCCAGGAACGAGCTCTTGGCTTCGTTGGCCGCCTCGGCCGCGGCGCGCGCTTCCTGCGCCTCCTTGAACAGGCGCGCGTTCTGGATCGCGATCGCTGCCTGGTCGGCGAAGGTCTGCAGCAGCGTGAGCTCCTTGTCGTCGAACGGCTTCGGCGGCTGGCGCATGAGGACGATCGAGCCGATGCCGCCGTCTTCCCATAGCATCGGCGCATACACCGCGGAGACGTTGCCGAGCCGGCCGATCCGCTCGCGCAGGCCCGGCGTCAACCCGGGCGTGGCGGCGACGTCGGCGATGTGGAACGGGCGCCGCTCGCGGATGACGCGGCCGGTGATGCTTTCGGCGAGCGGCACCTCGTTGCGGCCGGCGTCGCTGGCAAACGGGCCGCGCCAGGCGACCGAGCGGACCATCTCGTCGTCGTCGACGACGAAGATGCACAGCTGGTCGGTGGCGAACAGCTTCTCGCAGCTGTCGAGGATCTTCTCGAACACCGGCGCCGTGTCCGACACCGAGCTGCCGATCACGCTCAGCACCTCGGCCGAGGCGCCCAGCTGGTCGAGCGCCTCCTGGGTCTCGTTGAAGAGGCGGACGTTCTCGATCGCGATCACCGCCTGGTCGGCGAAGGTGCGCAGCAGCTCCTCGTGATGCGCCGAGACCGCGCCCGCGTCGCGCCAGCCGACGACGATGACGCCGAGCGGCACGCCTTCGCGCAACATCGGCGCGCCGAGCATGCAGCGCCAGCCGCCGGCGATGGCGAAGCGCTGGTCGTAGTCGGTGTCGGCCATGGCATCGGGGGTGTGCACGACCGACCCGGTCAGCACGACCCGGCCCGAAATCTGCGAGCGATCGGGGCGAATCGGATAGATCGCGCGCAGCATCTCGACGGCGGCCGGCGCGAGCTTGTGGCTGGCGGCCCAGTGCAGCAGCTCGCCGTCGTAGCGGAACACGCTGGCGAACATGCCGTCGCAGATCGCGACCGCGTTGCGCACGATCGCGTCGAACACCGGCTGCACGTCCGAGGGCGAGGCGGCGATCACCTTCAGGATCTCGGCCGTCGCCGTCTGGCGTTCGAGCGCCTCCTGGGTCTCGTTGAAGAGGCGCACGTTCTCGATCGCGATCACCGCCTGGTCGGCGAAGGTCTGGAGCAGCGCGAGTTGCTTGTCGGCAAGGAGGCCGGGCGCGGTGCGGACGACGGCGATGGCGCCGATCGCCACTGCGCCGCGTACCATCGGCACGACGGTCATGGCGCGGTAGCCCACCGGCGCGAGATAGCGCTTGCCGGCGCCGAATTGCCCGCCCTCCTCCAGCACGTCGGCGATGTCGACGACGCGGCAATCGAGGAGCGCCGCGCCGTGGATGTAGTCGCGCGACAGGGGAAACGGGAAGACGTCGCGCCATCGTTCCGCGCGCTCGCGATCGTCCTCGGCGATGGCGACGCAGCGCACCTCGCCACCGACGGGCCGGCTGACCGCGACCGCGGCGCCTGGAAAGAGGCGCACGCCGCTGCTCACGATCGCCTCGAACACCGGCTGCACGTCGGTCGGCGATTCGCTGATAACGCGCAGGATGTCGGCGGTGGCGGTCTGGTGGGCGAGCGCCTCCTGCGTCTCGTTGAAGAGGCGCGTGTTCTGGATCGCGATCACCGCCTGGTCGGCGAAGGTCTGCAGCAGGGTGATCTCGGCCGGCGCGAACGGCTGCACCTTGAAGCGCAGCAGCGCGATCACGCCGATCGATCGGCCCTCCTGGACCATCGGCACGGCGAGGACGCTGCGGAACCCGTTCCTGGCCTGGAGCCCGCGCACGTCGGGATACTCGCTGTCGATGAGCGGCACGATGTCCTCGACATGGACCGGGCGGCCTTCGATGACGGCGCGACCGACGACCGAGGTGCGCTCGATCGGCAGCTCCTCACCGAGCGATTCGGCGACGTAGGCGCTGCCATAGTGGGTCATCGCCCGCAGCTTGTCGCCGAAGGTGAGCCAGACCCGGCTGCCCTCCGCGTGGCAGAGCATTCCGGCGCGCTCGGCGAGGGCATCGAGCACCGGCTGCACGTCGGTCGGCGAGCTGCTGATGACCTTCAGGACCTCGGAGGTCGCCGTCTGCCGCTCGAGCGCCTTCTGCGTCTCGTCGAACAGCCGCGCGTTCTCGATCGCGATCACCGCCTGGTCGGCGAAGGTCTGGGCGAGCGCGATCTCCTTGTCGTCGAACTCGCCGGTCGTCTCGCGCAGGATGGTGAGCGAGCCGAGCGCCTTGCCGTCGCGCAGCAGCGGCACGAACAGGCACGAGCGGTAGCCGAGCGCGATCGCCAGGTCGGGCATGCGCGGGAACTGCTTGGCGCCCTCGACCGTGTCGGCCACGGAGATCACGCGCCCGTCGAGAATGCAGGTACCGGCGCCGCTGCCGCGGTCGAGCGGCCAGGGCTTGAGGAAGCCGACGCCCTTCGGCGCCTGCGAGTCGGAAGCGAAGGCAACGTCCTCGATCATGTCGCCGCGCGGCATCGCCAGGTGTACCGCCTTGCCGCCGAACAGGCGCCGGCAGCTTTGCACGATGGCGTCGAACACGGGCTGGGTGTCGGTCACCGAGCCGCTGATGACGCGCAGGATCTCGGCCGTCGCCGTCTGCTGCTCGAGCGCGTCCTTGGTCTCGTTGAACAGGCGCACGTTCTCGATCGCGATGACGGCCTGGTCGGCGAAGGTCGATACGAGTCCGATCTGCCTCTCGGTAAACGGCCTGACCGCGTCAGACCACACGGCAATCACGCCGATGATGCTGCCCTCGCGCAGCATCGGTACGCCGAGCATGGAGCGAAATCCGCCCAGGCGCTGGGCCTCGCTCCAGGTGAACTCCTGGTCCGCCAGAACGTCTGGAATGTGCACCGGCCGGCGTTCCAGCAACGTGCGGCCGACCAAGCTGCCGCGACCGGGCGAAATCGGGTTGGCTTCGATCAGCGCCGTATACGCGGGCCGCGCGTTGTACGAGAACGCCATGCGTGCGAACTCGCCGTCGAAGCGAAACACGAAGCCCTGGTTGGCGCCGGCGAGGCGCGTCGCATTCTCGATCAAGACCTCGAGCACGGCGTTCAGATCGAAGGTCGAGCGGCTGATCGCCTTCAGCACTTCGCTTGTGGCGGTCTGCTGCTCGAGCGCCTCCTTGGTCTCGTTGAACAGGCGCGCGTTCTGGATCGCGATCACCGCCTGGTCGGCGAAGGTCTGCAGCAGCGCGAGCTCCTTGTCGCTGAACGCGCCGCGGGCGCGCGCCACGCCGACGACGCCGATGCCGCGGTCTTCCCACAGCATCGGCGCGAACGCGACCGAGTGGTAGCCCGCGACCTTGCCCATGCGGCGCAGCACCGGCGGCGTGTCGGGATCGTTGAGAACGTCGACGTAGTGGGCGACGCGGCGCTCGGTGATGGCGCGACCAGGCGCCGATCCGGCCACCGGCGCGGGGAAGGTCGCCATCACCGCGTCGCGCGCGTTGCCGACGTAGGCGGCGACCTGCAGCTGGTTCTGCGCATCGACCAGCAGCACGTCGAGCTCGTCGCCGCCGAACAGGTGCTTGCAGCTGTCGAGGATCTTGTCGAACACCGGTTGGGTGTCGGCCACCGAGCTGCTGATGACGGCGAGCACTTCGGCCGACGCCTTCTGCTGCTGCAACGCCTCCTGCGTCTCGTTGAACAGGCGCACGTTCTCGATCGCAATCACCGCCTGGTCGGCGAAGGTCTGCAGGAGCTCGATCTGGTGCGCCGTGAACTGTCCGGGATCGCGCCGGGTGACGCTGAGCATGCCGA
>JADGOC010000154.1 GCA_017883165.1 Acidobacteriota bacterium | reverse complement strand
CAAGTACGACCGGTAGAACGGCACCTCGTGCGAGATCCGGTCGATGATCACGTCGTACGGACACGGTTCGTCCATCGCGACGGCGCCAATCGACACGTACTCCGCGATGACCCCTTCGTCGCGGCCGTTGACCTCTTCGATGAACCGCGGCGGGAACGACCATTCGCGGCCGACGAGCAGACCGATGCGTTTCGTCATAGGGTGATCCAAGGTCCGGCTACAGCCGGACACTACTGCTGCCCGCCGATGTAGGTCCGGACCATCTTCTCCCAGTACGGCCAGTCGTGGCACCACCCGTCCCAGATCCGGAGCGCGTTGCCGACCCCACTGTCCCACAGCCTCGTGGAAAACTCCCGGTTGTTGCTCTCGGACGGATCGTCGCGGCCGATCGCGAGGATGAGGTCCTGCCGCCTCAACGCGTCAAGCCGCCGTGGGTCGTGCTCGTGCGTGATGAAATCAAACGGATTGCACGCGTACACGTTGTCGTCGGAGTACCCGCCGGTGAATCGCTTGATGTCGTAGTACCCGCTCAACCCGATGATGCGGTGCACGAGCTCGGGATGGCGAAGGCCGAAACACGCGGCCTGGTACGCGCCGAAGCTCGCCCCGAGCGCCATCACGAACGGGTTGGGATTCCGATGCGCCGTGAACGGCAGGAGCTCCGTCGTCAGGTAGTGATCGTACTGAAGATGCCGCCAGGCCCGCGCGCCCGGATGGAGATGCTCGGCGTACCAGCTCTCCTCCTGCACGTGGTCGACGCAGTACATCTGAATCCAGCCGTTCTCGAGATGATCGCCGAGCACCTCCGGCATGTGGCGATCCGCCCACTCGTGACAGCTTCCCAGGCTCGTGGGAAAGACGAGCACCCTCGCGCCGGCGTGGCCGAACACGCGCACGCGCATCTCGCGGCCGAGCGCCGGACTGTGCCAGGCATGATACTCGCCGTTCAGAGCGCACCTCGGTTGGAAAGCAGAAACGACAGCGCCTGCGGGAGACGGCGTCCCCAGGACGCCTCGTCGTGCGCGCCGTTCGGATCCTCCACGGACCGGAGATCCTCGCCGCTGCGGTAGCCCTTCGCACGCAACAGATCGCGAAGCCGGCGGACGTTCGTGACGTGCGGCTCGCCCTCTTGAAGGCCGACGTCCAGATAGATCCGGCCCGGAACCACTGGCTCGGATTCGATGAACGGAAAGATCGCCGCGCCGGAAAACCACAGCGACGGGCTCAGGACGCCTGCGAAACCGAAGACGTTCGACGCGCGAAAGAATCCATAGAGGCTGATCAGGCCGCCCATTGAGCTGCCCGCGATGCCGGTGTGCGCTCGATCGGGCCGCGTCCAAAAGCGGCGATCGATCATCGGCTTGAGGGTCTCGGTCAGGAAGGCGACATACAGATCGCCGCGGCCGCCACCGTTCTTCACGTCCACGAAGGGACTGTATTCGGCAAGGCGCTCCGTCCCCAGATTCGACACGCCGACGACGATCGTCTCCAGCCCGGCGGCCGTCAGCGCGTCGAGCGCGCGGAGAAGCCCCCAGTCACCCGCGTGCGAGGTCGCCGGGTCGAAGAGATTCTGCCCATCCTGCATGAACACGACGGGAAAGCGCCGGTTGCCTCCGTAAGTGGGCGGAAGATACACGACGACGTCGCGGCGATTACCGAGTTGTGGACTCCAGATATCGTGCAACGTGTGGAGCGTGCCGGGCCGCGGACGTCGACGTGGAAGGATTCGCCTGAGAGTGGACCAATTGGGCATCGATGACGCTGCCCACCCATCTTATCAACGTGGTATTCTTCCCACTATGAAAAGAGCTTTCCTGGCCGCCAGCCTGGTGCTCCTCGTGGCCGGGTCCGCCTGGACACAGGATGCCAAACCCAACTTTTCCGGCACGTGGAACTTCGACGCCGCGAAAAGCGATTTCGGCCCCGCGCCGCCGCCCGACTCGCTCGTCGCCGTGATCGACCACAAAGAGCCGAACGTCAAGATCACGATCACGCAGAAGTCGGCGATGGGCGAACTGACCAACGAGCGCGTGCTCACGACCGACGGCAAGGAAAACGTCAACAAGGCGCGAACCATGGTCGGCGATCAGGAGATGAAGTCCACCAGCCGATGGGACGGCAAGAAGCTGCTGACGACGGCCAAGATGGACATGCAGGGCACCCCCATCGTGCTCATCGATTCCTGGGAGCTCTCCGACGACGGCAAGGTCCTGACCATCGCCCGCGAAATCAGGACCGATCAGGGGGACTTCGCCACGAAGATCGTGTACAACAAGCAGTAACGCGGGACGCGGTCACCGGGATGTAATGCTGTAGCGGATCAGAATCCCGTCCACGAAGTCCGCCGAGATGCGCTGATCGCCTTTCACGAACACGAGTGTCGTCACCACCATGCTGCCTTCGCGCCGGTCGGAAGTATCGACCGGCCTGCCGAAGGCGTGTTCGGCCTCGGCGCGCGTCATCCCTTTCCTCGGCGCCACGACGTCAGCGAATGGGGGCGGGGGCGGGGCATCGATGGTCGGGCGCGCCTCCCTGACATCAGCGCCCGCGTTCGAAAAGTCCACGTACTCCGCCAGCGCCGCCATCACGCCCTCGGGGCGCAGGCCGGCCGGTACGACGTCCGCATAGCGCAGGTTGAAGCGCGATCCGCCTCTCAACCGTTCCTCGGCGACGCGCTCCCTCTTCTGCTGCTCGGCGACGACGCGTTCCGCTTCGATACGGCGGTTCTCGCGCTCGCGCCGATTGCGCAGTGAGTCGAGCTCGTCCTGCAGCTCGTGCCGCCGGTGCGAGTCGGTTTCCTCTTTGACCTTCCTCTCGAGCTCTTTCTCGCGGTCGCTCTTCTCGACGAACCGCGCCGACACCGACGTGCTCGTGTCGTCACCGAATGTGCCGAACCCGCCACCGCCCAACTGAAACTCGATGAGATCCTTCTTCACTTTGACGAGCGTCACGACCGTCGAATCGCCCGCCCGGATCGACGTGCCGTAGGATTTGATCCGCTCGCCGTACTGTTTGAAGTCGACCGGGCGGGCCGCATCGATTCGCACGTCGATGCCGTCCGACGTGCCCGGCATATCGATCTTGAGGGTGACGCGCTTCCCCTCGAAGAACGCGCGCAAGGCGTCCTCGTTCTGCGCCGCGGCCGGCGCGGCGATCGCCGTCAGCATCAGCACGGCACAGGCCGGAACCAGCCATCGAGCCATTGAAAGACGGGCAGTCTCGAACATAGATGCTCCTTGTCGCACGTTTATCGGCCGGATCGGCGGCGTTCGGTAGCGCCAGGCGCCCCGCCGCGGCTTCGCGTTGACATCCGGCTCGTGAACTTCTTATTCTTGTCGAACGTCTACAGAAGAGGCCCGGCTCCACCGCGCCTCCAGAGGGGGTTGTGATGCGTCTCTTCCGCCCGACCGTGTGCTCGCTCGCGCTCAGCTTCATCTGCGCCACGGCGCCGGCCGCGGCGCCGCGCGACGCGCTGGTCGTCACCACCGCGTGGCTCGGCCAGCATCTCGCCGACCCGGATCTGGTGCTGTTGCACGTCGGCGACAAGGCCGAGTACGACGCACGACATATCCCGGGCGCGCGCTTCGTGTCGGTCAACGACATCTCGGTGTCCGATCATAGCGGCAAAGGGCTCATGCTCGAAATGCCGCCGGCGGCGGATCTTCGCACGCGTCTCGCGGATCTGGGCATCTCGGACCACTCGCGCATCATTGTCTACTATGGGAAGGACTGGGTGTCGCCGACCACGCGCGTGATCTTCACGCTCGACTACGCCGGGCTGGGGGACGCGACGTCGCTCCTCGACGGCGGCATGGACGCCTGGACGCGCGACGGACACGCGGTCACCGCCCTCGTCCCGCCGGCACGCACGGGGACGCTGTCGCCGCTCAAGCCCCGTCCCCTCGTCGTGGACGCGGAATACGTGCTCGCGCACCTGAAGGCTCTGCACACGGCGATCGTCGACGGACGCAACGCCTCGTTCTACGACGGCGCCCAGACGGGCGGCGGCAAGGATGCGCCGCACCGTACCGGACACATCGCCGGCGCGCACAGCGTGCCGTTCACCTCGGTCACCGACGATCAGCTCAAGCTGCGATCGGCCGAGGAGCTCGCGGCTATTTTCACCAAGGCTGGCGTGCAGCCGGACGACACCGTCATCGCGTACTGCCACATCGGGCAGCAGGCGACCGCGGTCATCTTTGCCGCGAGGACGCTCGGGCATCCGGTCTTGTTGTATGACGGATCGTTCGAGGATTGGTCGCGCCATCCCGATTATCCGGTTGAGAATCCGGCGAAACGGGATGGCGGACGGTAGAACGCGTTATCGCGACGGCTGCATCGTCCCCTGATAGGGGATGACTTGGCCGGCAATGATGTCCGAGTCGATGACGATCGTCTGATAGCCAGCCGCACGGACTTCGACGTGATGGCGTCCGGGCGTGAGCGCCAGCGGTTGGGTGGTCGGCCCGAGCTCGGAGACCCGTCCCACGTACGTCCCGTCGATGTACACCTCCGCCGTCGCCGGCGAGATCTCGAAGCTGATGCCGCCTGATGCCGTTCCCGGCTGCGCAGTCACCGATCCGCGCGGCGGGTCAGACTCGTAGTAACCAGACTGGCCGGACTGCGGATAATTCGCCGGCGGATACGCCGCCGGTGGATAGGCCGATGAGGGGTTTGGAACCGGGTAGCTGTATGCCGGCGGCGGGTAGTACGCCGGGTACGCGTACGGGTCGTAAGGATCGTACGGATACGGGTAGCCGTAATAGTACGGATATGAATACGCGATCGGATACCCCACCCACAGGCCGAAACCGAGACTGATGCGAGGCCGGAAGGTGTAGTACGGACGATAGAAGCGAGACGGCGCGACGAAGACGCCGCCGCCGCGCGACCCGAAGCCGCGTGGCCCGACGCGGCCGACGGCGCCGCCGCGCGACTGCGCGGAATAGCCGCCGCGGGACTGGATCGCGGCGCGCGGCGCCGCGCCGTAGGTGCGCGATGGCGCGCTGTAGGTACGCGATGGCGCGCTATTGCGTGATGGCGCGCTGTAAGAGCGCGACGGCCCGGCCGATCGCGGAGCGCTGGCTCCAGAGCTTCCACGGGAAGCGCCCGAGCTGTGACTGTGTCCGCCGCTGCTGTGCTGCCCGGCGAAGGCTGGAGCAACGGCGAGGGCGAGCGTCGCGAGCACGGCCGCCGGCGTCAGGATTCTGTTGCAGTTCATAACATCTCCCGGGGTTCGACTTGGCGCGGCAATTCCGATCATACCCGACCGGTCAATAGGATCGTGATTCGGACAATCGCAATGATCTTGCCAACGCAGACCGGGCCGAATGCCGCAATTTCTGCCACCTCATTACTGCTGAGCAGGTTGAGCGTCATCTGGGTAGGACGTTCCATGCTACGGTGGCGTCATCATGACGGTTCTCGTGATCGATGTCGGCGGGTCGCACGTGAAAGTCCTGGCCACCGGCCACCGGAACGCGGTCAAAATCCCTTCCGGCCCGACCATGACGCCGCAGCAGATGGTGCGGGACGTTCGGAAAGCCGTCGCCGACTGGTCCTACGATGTCGTCGCGATCGGGTATCCCGGCGCGGTGCTGCGGGGCAAGCCGGTCAGCGAGCCGAGAAACCTGGCGCCCGGATGGATCGGCTTCAATTTTCGCAAGGCGTTCGGGCGTCACGTCAGGCTGATCAACGACGCCGCGATGCAGGCGTTGGGCAACTACACAGGCGGCCGCATGCTGTTCATCGGCCTGGGCACGGGCCTCGGCACGGCGCTCATCGTCGACGGCGTGGTCGAGCCGATGGAGCTCGCTCATCTGCCGTACAAGAAGAACCGCACTTACGAGGAGTACGTCGGCAAGCGCGGATTGAAGCGGCTCGGCAAGAAGAGGTGGCGCCTCGCCGTGAACGACGTGGTGCTGCGGCTCAAGACCGCGCTCGAGGTGGAAGACGTCGTCGTCGGCGGCGGCAACGCGAAACTCCTGCGCAAGCTGCCGCCGGGCGTCCGCATCGGCGACAACGCGAAGGCATTCGCCGGCGGCGTTCGCTTGTGGCGCAATCGCCGCGCGTAGCTCCGCGCGGTTGCGTCCCGTCACGAAAACGTAGAACACTTGCGTCATGTCGGCGAAGATGCCCGCCGCGTCGCGCGCGGCGCTGATCGCGTTTCTGCTCGTCGCGATTGGATCGTGCATCGGCGGACACCTCCGGTTTCTCATCGGCGTGCCCGTGACCGTCGCGGGGCTGGTCGCGGCGTGCGTCGCCGCGCGGCGCGCGCGCGAGCCGCGCAGCGAACGGTCGCGCGACGCCGTCTATGTGCTGCTGTCGGTCATGGCCGCCGTCGGCGTGGCCGCGCCGTCGCCGGAAGGCTCGATCTGGTACGAAATCCTGTACCGCGCCCATCCTGCGATCGGTCTCGTGACGATCGGTATCCTCGCGGCCGGACCGGTGCGCTGGCGCCGGCGCGCCGTGTGGACCACCGTGAGCACGGCCGTGCTGCTAGCGGCTCTGGCGCCGCTCGCGGTCCCCAATCCGCGCATCGATGTGTGGAACTGGATGCAGACGTGCGGGCGCGCGCTGCTGCACGGCGTGCATCCCTATACCGTTCAGGCCCCGAACGTGACGGCCGGCGCGTGGGATTTCGGATCGACGCCCACCGTCATGCCGTACATGCCGCTGGTCATCGTCGCCGCCGCGCCGTGGATCGCCGTGCTCGGCGACTGCCGCTTCGAGCTCGCGGTGTGTCTGCCGATCACGATCGTGCTGCTGCGCGCGGCGGGACGCCGGCTGCGTGTCGACCACTGGTTGATCGACGCCGTCACGCTGGCCTGGGTGCTGCATCCGCGCGCGACGTTGATGGTGATCAAGGGCTATCAGGAGCCGCTGCTCGTCGTCGTACTGGCTCTGTTCGTCTATCTCGCGGCGCGCGACGAGGACGGCTACGGTGAGGCGATCGCGTTCTTCCTGCTGCCCGCGCTCAAGCAGTACGTCGTGGCGCCGGTGCTGATCTATGCGGCGATGCGCCGCCGGCGGCCGTGGGCGATCGTGATTGGCGCCGCCGTCGCGGCCGCGACGATCGTGCCGTTCGTCGTCTGGAACGCACGCGCGACGATTGACGGCATGTCGTACTTGATGCGCGTCCCGATCGGCTTCCGCGCCGACAGCGATTCACTGTCGGCGCTCGCCGCCCAGGTGTTCGACATCCACTCGGGGCGCGCGCTCGGAGTGGCCGCGCAACTGATGGCGGGCGCGGCCGCCTGGGCGCTGCTGCGGCGTCAGGCGCTTGGTGGGCTGCTGCTGGCGTCGGCGCTGTCGCTCCTCGCGAGCTTTCTCCTCGCGACGCAGGCCTTCTTCAATTACTACTACTTCGCCGGCGCGCTGCTGCTCTGTACATCGCTCGTGCTCGCGCGACCGGAGCCGCGCCCGGCATGAGACGCGCCATCCTCCGATCGTTCGCGGTGGCGGCGATCACGCTGGCGATCGGCGGCGCCGTGGAGATCTTCGCCGACGCGGCGCTCTGCCCGCTCCACCGCGCCTGGCGGCACGCGCGCGACGGCCGCCCCGACGCCGTCCTCGACAGCGGCTATCGGTACGCGCGGCAGGACGAGGCCATCTACGTCTGCACGACACCGCACCGGATCGGGCCGGTCCTGTTGCACGAGGATCTCGGGTGCTACTGCGCGCCGGCCGACCTCGGCGCCGATGCGCTCGGGCGCAGGCTCGGCGGGCCCTGCGTGGTCGACCACCTCCGCGCGACGCGGACTGACGCAAGCGGCGCCTGTCGCCACGCGCATTGCATCGAGCCAGCTCCGCGCGGCCTGCTCAACCCGTAAGGTCTCCCGGTTAACAGGCGTCGGTTCTCCGCGTCTGTCTCACCAGGAGAATCACATGACCAGACACCGACTGTCGATGTTCGCCGCCGTCGTCGCAGCCAGCGCCGCGACCGTTCTCGGCGCGCGGCCCGCGTTCGCCGGGCCGCCGCTCCTCTGCTTCCCGTTCAACATCGGCCATGCACGGACGCTGCCGATGGGTCCGGACGGCTGGCGCTCCATCGATCCGAAGTACGACGCGTCACACCTCGTCGACGACACGATGGCGCTCCTCGGCGCGGATACGCCGATCATCGTGCGGATGGAGACGCTGCGGCGCGCCACGGTATATGCCGGCGTCAATCCCAGGATGGGCGACGCCCTGTTGAGCGCGGTCGAGGCGCGCGCGAAAACGGCCACGCCGGACGCCGCGTTGTCGATGTTCGACCTCGGGTATCTGGTGGAAACGTACCGGCAGGCCGCCCCCGTGTTCCGCGGCGGCGTGCTGCCGTCGGTCGGCCAGATCGATGGGTACGGGCTCGTCCAGAAAGCGATGACGTTCCGCCAGGATGCGCAGATCGAGTTTGCGGCGGCCGTCATCACCGCCGCGCCGAGACGCCCCGAGTACGCGGCGCATCTGCGCAACGCGGAAGCCGCCTCGAAGGCCGACGCGCTTCTGGCGTCGAATCTGGCGACGCGCTTCCAGCAGCCCTAAGAAGAAGGACGATCCCCGCCACCGCCCCGTCGCGCCGCGCATGTCCACGTGGACAAACGGCGGATGGGCGGTGGCACGTCCAAGAAGCAGGTTGCCTGCCTGTACTGTTCGGTCTTACACTTTCGCGCGGAGGCTCCCGTGACCCGACCGCGCCCGCTCCTCGCCCTCATACTCGCCGCCCCTGTCTTCGCCATGTTCGATGCTGCGGCCATGCTCGGCGCCCCTCAGGCAAGAGACCCGCAACTTCTCGGCGGCCTCCACTGGCGCACGATCGGTCCGTTTCGCGGAGGCCGCACCAAGTCGATCACCGGCGTCCCGGGCCAGCCCAACGTCTTCTACATGGGCGT
>JADGOC010000038.1 GCA_017883165.1 Acidobacteriota bacterium | reverse complement strand
CGTGCAGGGCTTGACGGCGGCGCTCACCAACGTCACCGGTACGGTGCAGGCGACGATCGATGTCACCGGCGCCGCCGACGATCCGCATCCGATCGGCGCGATCACCGTTCAGCACGCGGCGTTCACCGTCGAACCGACCGGGGTCGCCTATACCGGCCTCGACGGGCGGATCGATCTGCAGCCGGACCGCGTGCACATCGCGGAGATCAAGGTGCTCGACGACCAGCAGAACCCGCTCACGGTGTCTGGTGATCTGGCGATCCATGAGCTCTCGGTCGGCACATTCAACGTCGCGCTGAAGGCCGACGACTTCAAGGTCATCGACAACAAGATGGGCAACGTGCGGGTCACGAGCGACCTGCGTGTCACGGGCGAGCTCGCCAATCCGCGCATCGAGGGCGACCTGGGCGTCACGACCGGCAGCCTCGACCTCGATCCCATCCTCGCGCAGATCGGCGACTCCGCGTACGCGACGAAGCAGACCGAGTACGCGACGGCCGCCTCCGACGCCAACGGACCGACGACGAAGCCGAGCGCATTTGACGCGCTGCAGGTGGACGTGCACCTGACCGTGCCGAACGATCTCGTCATCAAAGACAGCGACCTGAAGGCGGCGGATGCGCCGATCGGGCTGGGCGCGTTGAACATCACCGTCGGCGGCGATCTCACCGTCAGCAAGGTGCCGTGGGATCAGATTCGGCTGGTCGGCATCGTGAACACGGTGCGCGGGACCTACAATTTCCAGGGACGGCAGTTCACGATCCTGCGCGACGGCACGCTCCGGTTCGAAGGGCTGGACGAGCTCGATCCGAGCCTCGACATCCGCACGCAGCGGGTGATTCAGGGCGTCGAAGCGCACGTGAACATCCAGGGCACGCTGCTGAAGCCGGAGATCGTGCTGACGAGCGTGCCGCCGCTCGATCAATCCGACATCCTGTCGCTCATCGTGTTCAACCAGCCGATCAACAGCCTGGGCGAGGGGCAGCAGATCTCCCTCGCGCAGCGCGCGGCAGGGCTCGCCGCCGGCGCCGTGGCCACCGAGCTCTCGAAATCGATCGGCAACGCGCTGAACCTCGACACCTTCGACGTCCAGATGGCGCCAGACAGCGGCGCGACCGCGCAAATCACGATCGGCCAGCAGGTGGGGCAGAACCTGTTCGTGAAGGTTCAGCGGGACATCGGCGACCAGAGCTCGACCAATTTCATCCTCGAATATCAGCTGAAGGACTGGCTGCGTCTGCAGTCGAATGTCCTGCAGGGCAGCAGCACGCAGCAGTCGCTCTTCCGCCGCGCACAGGGCAGCGGGGCCGACCTGATCTTCGTGTTCAGCTATTAGGGATGTCGGAGCCGACCGTGGTCGGCCCTCATGCCATCGCGAGCGACGCGACCTGTACCCGCGCGTCGTTGAAGCAGGCGCCGCCGCCGAGATCGGTGAGCGCGTCTGGGACGAGCGCCGTGCCGGTGAACCCGTTTCGGGTGCTGCGCCGCCACAATCCTTTGGGCAGGCTGATCGTGCCCGGTCGAATGGCGGCCGCGACGGCCAGGGTGCAGTGCACCTCGCCGAGGTCGTTGAATACACGCACGAGGTCGCCCGCCGACAGCCCCCGCTCACCCGCATCGTCCGGATGCATCAGCAGTGTGACGTCGGTGCGCGGCAGCTCGCCGAGCGTCGAGCTGATCGTGCGATCGCTCGACGGCGAAATGAGCGCGAGCGGATACGCGGCGGTCGCCGGATCGGGCTGGAAGCGGTAGAGGCCGATCGTCGCCTCCGACTCGAGCGCGGCGGGGAAGAGATCGACCTTGCGGTCCGGCGTGTTCGGAAACACGTCCACGAACTGGATCGGCGACGTGCCGAATGGCGGCGACGGCAGCTCACCCGCGCGCAACTTGTCGCCGATCGTGCCCGGCAGCGCATCGAGCACGCGCACCATCAGGTCGAGCTCACCCGCCGGCTCATCGCCGACCAGCAGTCCAAGCCGCGCACACAGGTCGCCGAAGACGTCGGCGTTCGGGCGCGCTTCGCCGACCGCGTCCACGACAGGCCGCGCGAGCTCGAGGTGGATCGGCCCGTAGGCTTTTGCGAAGTCGTATCCCTCGAGAAACGTCGTCGCCGGCAGGACCACGTCGGCATAGCGCGCCGTGTCGGTCATGACCTGCTCGAAGGCGACGGTGAAGAGGTCTTCGCGCTCGAGGCCGCGCAGCACGCGGCGCTGGTCGGGCACGGTCACCGCCGGGTTGCAGTTGTACACGAACAGGACCTTGACCGGCGGGTCGTTGTATTCGGTGAGCGCGCGGCCGAGGTGATTCATGTTCACGAGCCGCGTCTGCGGCTCCTCGGCGCCGATCCACGTGCGGTCGATATTCCACACCGACGAATTGCTCATCGAGTAGCCGCCGCCGCGGACGCCGAACTTGCCGCCGACGGCCGGCAGGGCGAGCACGGCCGCGGCCGCGCTGCCGCCGTTGCGGTTTCTTTCGAGCCCCCAGCCGCAGCGGACGAGCGCGGGCGAGCTCTGCGCGTAGAGCGCCGCGAACCGCTCGACGTCAGCCTCCTCCAGACCGCAGACCTCAGCGGCTTTCGCGATCGTCCACGGCTCGGCCCGCTCGCGCAGCTGGTCGGCGCCGCGCGTGTGCTCGCGCAGGAAACGCCCATCGGCGTGGCCGAGGGTGAACAGATACCGATGCACGGCGAGCGCGAGCGCGACATCGGTGCCCGGGCGGATCGCCAGGTGCAGATCCGCGGCGTGGGTGTGCGGCGTCGATCGCGGATCGACGACGACGAGCCGGGCCCCGCGCTTTTGGGCGTCGCGGACGAAGGGCACGAGGTGAATGCCCGAGGCGGACGGATTGACGCCCCACAGCACGATCAGCCTCGCATGCGGATAATCCTGATACGTGACTGACGCCATCTTGCCGTACAGCCCCTGATTCGCGGCGCCGGTCGGCGCCGCGCAGACCGTCCGCGCCAGGCGCGAGGTGCCGAACCGCCGCCACAACTGCGCGTCCAGGTTGTCCTGCGTCAGCAGTCCGTTCGATCCGCCGTACGAAAACGGCAGGATGGACGCGCCGCCGGCGTCGGCCTTTGCCCGCGTGAAGCGGTCCGCGACGAGCGCGAGCGCTTCGTCCCAGCCGACGCGCTTGAACGCGCCGTCGCCCTTCCGTCCCTGCCGCACGCCCGGATAGAGAATCCGATCGGCGCCGTAGACGCGCTCGCCGAACTTGCGGACTTTCGCGCAGATGAACCCGTCGGTGACGGGATTCTTGTGCGAGCCGTCGATCTCGACGACCTTGCCGCGGTCCACGGTCACGGCCAGCGTGCAGGCATCGGGACAGTCGAGCGGGCAGGCGGTTTCGACGACCGACGAGGGGCCCCCGAGCGCGGCGGCGCCGCGCGACGCGCGAGGATTGGCGGAGCGAGACATGGAAATACGATAGCATTTCTCCACGCGTGCGGAACACTCCCCATGTCGTGATCATCGGCGGCGGTTTCGGCGGGCTCGACGCGGCGCGCGCGCTCGCCGGCGCGCCGGTCCGCGTCACGCTGTTCGATCGTCACAACTACCATCTGTTCCAGCCGCTGCTCTATCAGGTGGCGACGGCGTCGCTCTCGCCGGGCGACATCGCGTCGCCGATTCGATGGGTGCTCCGCCATCAGCAGAATGTCCAGGTGCTGCTCGCGGACGCGCGGGCGATTGATCCGTCGGCGCGGCGCGTCACGCTCGACCCGGGTCCCGGGATCTCCTACGACTATTTGATTCTCGCGACCGGCGCGGCGCACTCCTACTTCGGACATCCCGAGTGGGCGGCGCGGGCGCCCGGCCTCAAGACGCTCGACGATGCCCTTGAGATCAGGCGGCGTGTGCTGCTGGCGTTCGAGGCGGCCGAGCGCGAGCGCGATCCTCAGGCGCAGCGGCGGCTGCTGACCTTCGTCATCGTCGGCGGCGGTCCGACCGGCGTCGAACTGGCCGGCGCGCTCGCGGAGATCGCGCGGCAGTCGCTCAGGCAGGATTTTCGCAGCATTCGACCCGAGTCGGCGCGCATCATCCTGCTCGAGGGCGGCCCGCACGTGCTCGCGACGTTTCCCGCGACGCTGCAGCGGGCGGCGCGCGCGTCGCTGGCGCGCCTCGGCGTCGAGGTGCGAACCGGATCGGTCGTGACCAACGTGGACGAACAAGGCGTGCAGTTCGGCGGCGAGCACATCAGCGCGCAAACCGTGCTGTGGGCGGCCGGTGTGGCGGCGTCGCCGCTGGCACGCTCGCTCGGCGTGCCGCTCGACCGCGCCGGGCGCGTCCTTGCCGAGCCCACACTCCGCGTGCCCGGCCACGCCGAGATCTTCGTCGTCGGCGACGTGTGCGCGCTGCGCCAGGACGACAGACCGCTGCCCGGGGTCGCGCAGGTCGCGAAGCAGGAAGGCACGCACGCCGCGCGGAACGTCGCGCGCGCGATCCGGGGGGAGCCGGTGCTGCCGTTCCGCTATCGGGATTTCGGGAACATGGCGACGATCGGCCGCGGCTCGGCGGTGGCCGATTTTGGCCGGATCACGGTGTCAGGGTTCTTCGCGTGGCTCGTCTGGATCTTCATCCACATCTTCTGGCTCATCGGTTTTCGCAGCCGATTCGTCGTGTTGGGCGAATGGGCGTGGGCGTACGTCACCTTTCAGCGCCGCGTCCGTCTGATCACGGGCGACCGGCTGCGGCCGGATTCGCCGTGATCGCTGCGACCCCCGTATAATGCGGCGCGATGCGAAAAATGCGCGCCGTCGGCCGCAATGTCCTTCGCAAGGACGGCGTCTCGAAGGTGACGGGCGCGGCTCGTTACATCGACGACCTGACCTTCCCGAACCTGCTCTACGGCCGCACCATTCGCTCGACGATTCCCGCGGGGGAGATCGCCGGCGTCCATCTGAATTTCGACACCGCCGGCTTCACCATCGTCGATTACCGCGATATCGCCGGCCGCAACATCGTCGCGCTGATTGAGGACGATCAGCCGTGCCTCGCCGAGCGCGAGATCCGGCACGTCGCCGAGCCGATCCTGCTGCTGGCGCACGCCGATCGCGAGCGGTTGCTCGCCGCCGACGTCCAAATCGACTACCGGGCGTCGACGCCGAACTACGATCCCGCCGCGTCCGCGATCACGTTCAAGACCATTACGATCGACAAAGGCGACCTTGACCGAGGCTTCGCCGCCGCGGACCGGATCGTGGAGGGAGAATATCGCGTCGGCCATCAGGAACAGCTCTACATCGAGCCGAACGGGGTCATCGCGGTGCCGGGCCCTGACGGCCCCGGCGGCGACGAAGGCGGCATCGTTATCTACGGCTCGATGCAGTGTCCCTACTACGTGCACCGCGCCATCACCGTGCTGCTGGATCTGCCGGACGACCACGTGCGGATCATCCAGACGGAAACCGGCGGCGGATTCGGCGGCAAGGAAGAGTATCCGTCGATGATCGCGGGGCATGCTGCGCTCCTGGCGCGCAAAGCGCGGCGGCCCGTCAAGATCATTTACGACCGCGTCGAGGACATGCTGGCGACGACGAAGCGCCACCCGGGCATCATCCGCCATCGCACCGGCGTCACACGCGACGGCCGGCTGACGGCGATGGAGATCGACGTGCTGCTCGACGGCGGCGCCTACGCCACGCTCAGCGCGGTCGTGCTGTCGCGCGGCGTGATCCACGCGAGCGGACCGTACCGCTGCGATCACATCCGCGTCCGCGGCCGCGCCACGATGACCAACACGCCACCCAACGGCGCCTTTCGCGGCTTCGGCGCGCCACAGACGCAGTTTGCGACCGAAGTGCACATGGACCGCATCGCCGACGCCCTCGGGCTCGACCCGGTCCGCGTCCGCGACATCAACGCGCTCCGGCCCGGCGACACGACGGCGACGGGCCAGCGGCTCGGCCGCGACTGCAGCGCGCGGCAGGTGCTGCGCGAGGCGGTCGCACGCACCGATTTCACACGCCGCCGCAAGGCGCTCGCCGGCAGCAATCGCGGCATCGGTCTCTCGCTCTTCTTCCACGGCTCCGGCTTCACCGGCGGCGGGGAGGTGAAGCTGGCATCGAAGGCGGCGCTCGCGCTAACCGAGCGAGGCGCGCGGATCCTCGTGGCCAGCACAGAAATCGGCCAGGGCACGCGGACGATGCACGCGCAGATCGTGGCGGACACGCTGGGCGTCCCGTACGACTGCATCGACGTGAACGCCGCGGACACCGGCGAGGTGCCCAACAGCGGCCCGACGGTCGCCTCGCGCACGTGCATGATCGTCGGCCGCATCCTGCAGCGGTGCGCCGAGGACATGCGCGCGCGCCTCGGCGCGATGACCCCGCGTCAGTACCTCCGCGCGCATGGCCCGCTGGTGGTGACGAAAGAGTACGAGAAACCGTCCGACATCACGTGGGACGACAGCAGCTACCGTGGCGACGCCTACGGCAGCTACGGCTGGGCCTGCGACGTCGTCGAGGTCGAGGTCGATCGCGACACCTGGCAGGCGACGCCGGTCGCCTTCACGACCGTTCACGAGATCGGCAAGGCGATCCATCCGATGCTGGCCAAAGGGCAGATCGAAGGGGGCAGCGCGCAGGGCATCGGCTACGCATTGATCGAGGAAGTGGTGATGCGCGACGGCCGCATGGCGAATGGCCAGCTCACCAACTACACCATTCCGACGACGCTCGATACGCCGGCGATCGAGGTGGTGATGCTGGAGAATCCGTACAAGCACGGGCCGTTTGGCGCGAAGGGCGTGGGCGAGATGCCGATTGACGGCCCGGCGCCGGCCGTGATCAACGCGCTGCGCCACGCCGGTTTCGATCTGCGCGAGATCCCGGCGACGCCCGAGAAGATCATGCGGGCAAGATCCGCCTCTCCAGAGCAACGACGCCCTTCTGCCGAGCGCGAGAGTCTACGCTCGAGCGCGAGGTCCGGGAGCGAACTGGGGGTGGGGCCCCAGCGAGCGAAGTAATAAATGCCCATCACCCTGACGATCAACGGCACGCGCACGCGCATCACCGCGCACCCGATGACGCGTCTGCTCGACGTCCTGCGCGAGGACTGCGGTCTCACGGGCACCAAGGAAGGCTGCGGCGAAGGGGAATGCGGAGCGTGCACCGTCCTGCTTGATGGCGTGCCGGTCAACTCGTGTCTGGTGCCGCTGGCGCAGGCTGACGGCACGCACGTGGCGACCATCGAGGGGCTGCGCGGGCGTCATCCGCTGCAGCGCGCGTTTGTCGAGCACGGCGGCGCGCAGTGCGGCATCTGCACGCCGGGGATGATCATGGCGGCCGTCGCGCTCGGGCGGAAACCGTCGATGGACGCGATGCGCGTCGGGCTGGCGGGGAACTTGTGCCGCTGCACCGGATATTGGGCCATCTACCGATCCATTCGCAGCGCAGCAGGCGCATCGAAACGCTGATGCGGGGATCCATTTCGAACCGTCGTCTCTTCGAGCCGCGCTCGCTGCGCGACGCGCTCCGCATGCTGCGCGACGAAGGGCCGCTCGTGCCGATGGCCGGCTGCACGGACTTGTACGTGTCGCTGAACTTCGGCACGCTGAAGGACACGCGCTTCCTGAATCTGTGGCGGCTCGACGCCCTCCGGAAGATCGAGACGCGCGGGGCGGGCGTGTCGATCGGCGCCCTGGCGACCCATACCAACATCATGCGATCGGCGCTCGTCGGCAAGCGGCTGCCGATGCTCGCGGCGGCCTGCCGAGAGATCGGCGGTGTCCAGATTCAGAATCGCGGGACGCTCGGCGGCAACGTCGCGAACGCGTCGCCGGCGGGCGACACGCTGCCGGTGCTGGCCGCGGCCGACGCGGTGGTGGTGCTCGCGAGCGCGGGCGGGATCCGGCGCGTGCCCTTCACGGCTTTCTACACCGGCTACCGGCGCTCGGTGATGCGCCCAGACGAGTTGATCGTGGCGTTCGACATTCCGGCGGTTCACGGCCGCCAATGGTTCAGAAAAGTCGGCACGCGCGCGGCGCAGGCCATCTCGAAGGTGGTGATGGCGGCGTGCGACGACGACCGCCCGAGGATTGCGGTCGGCAGCGTCGGGCCGACGGTTGTCCGCCTGCCGCGGACCGAAGCCGCACTCGCTTCCGGCGCGTCGATCGCCGACGCGCGGCGCACGCTCGTCGACGAGATCACGCCGATCGACGATCTCCGGTCCACGGCCGAGTACCGGCGCCGCGTCGCCGCCAACCTGCTGGCGCGCTGCCTCACGGAATTTGGAATGTCGTGAGAGCCGTTGTCGTGGCCCTCGGCGATCTGGGCCGAAGCGCCCGCATGCAGTACCACGCGCACGCGTTGGCGGCGCACGGCGTCGACGTCGATCTGGTCGGCTTGGAAGGTACGCCGCTGCCGCGCGCGATTGCCGGCGAGGCACGGATCGCCGTTCACCGGCTGCGCCCGTCGACGCTGCGGGCGCACACGACCCGGGTCGGGGCCGGCTACGCGATCGTCGCGCTCGTCGACGCTGCGCGACTGAGCTTCCGGCTGTGGCGCACCCTCAAGTCGCTCACACGGCCCGACCTCGTGCTGGTGCAGAACCCGCCCGCGTTTCCGACGCTCGTCGTCTCCTGGTTTGCGCTGCGCCGCACCGGCGTCCGGTTCGTCATCGACTGGCACAACCTCGGCTACACGCTGCTGCGGCTGCGGCTCGGGCGCTGGCATCCGGCGGTGCGTCTCGCGCGCTGGTTCGAGCGGCGCGATGCCCGGCGCGTCGACGCAAACCTCTGCGTCTCGCGCAGCCTGGCGGCGTTCCTCGAAAGCCGCTTCGGCGTGCGGCAGGCGCGCGTCCTCTACGACCGGCCGGCGGCGGTCTTCGCGCCGCTCGAGCGCGCGGATCGCGAACGGTACCGTCAGGCGCTCTTCGCGCGCCTCGGCATCCGCGGCGGCCTCGTCGGCTTCATCGTGTGTCCGACGAGCTGGACCGAGGATGAGGATTTCGACGTCATCATCGACGCCGTGTCGCGGCTCGAGGAGCGCATTCGCGGCTGGGAGGCGGTGGGGCCGGGACGCCGCTTCGCGGATGTCGTGATCCTCGTGACGGGCGACGGCGCGCGTCGCGCTGAATTTGAGCGCCGCTTTGCCGGGCTGCCGGCGCGGCGCATCCACTTGCGCGCGCGCTGGCTCGAGCCCGAAGACTACCCGCGCGTCGTCGGCAGCGCTGATCTCGGCCTCTGTCTGCATCGCTCCTCGTCCGGCCTCGACATCCCCATGAAGATCGCGGATCTCTTCGGGGCCGGGGTGCCCGTGTGCGCGCTCGACTACGGCGCGTGCCTCGCCGAACGCGTGCGGCACGGCGATAATGGCCTCCTGTTTTCGACCGCCGTGCAACTCGCCGACGTGCTGTTCGATCTCTTCGAGACGTTCCCCGCCGATCAGAAGCGGCTCGATCGGCTGCGCGCCGGCGCCCGCAAGTCGGCGCGTCCGACGTGGGAAGAAGGATGGGTGCGCGAAGCCCGCCCGGTGCTCCTGCCCGACACCTAGCCCCCGTGTAATAATCGGTGCTGTAGGCGGAGTACTCACAAGGAGCGTCCATGTCTCGAGTCGCCGACCGCGCTGACGTCCAAACCCTCGACAATTTCATCGGCGGCCGCTGGGTGAAGACCAGCGCCACCGAGTTCTCCGACGTCCACAACCCGGCGGTCGGCGACGTGATCGGCCGCACGCCGCTCTCGACGAGCGCCGACGTCGACGCGGCGGTCGACGCCGCCAGGAAGGCGTTTCCCGCCTGGCGCGAGACGCCGGTCAACGCGCGCGTGCAGGTGCTCTTCAAGTTCAAGGCGCAGCTCGAGCAGCATTTCGACGAGGTCGCGCGGATCGTCACGACCGAGCACGGCAAGACGATCGACGAAGCGCGTGGCAGTGTGCGCCGCGGCATCGAGTGCGTGGAAGTGGCGTGCGGCGCGCCCTCGCTCATGATGGGCTACGGCCTCGAGGACATTTCGAAAGGCATCGACTGCCACGTCCTGCGCCAGCCGCTCGGCGTCTGCGCGGCGATCGCGCCGTTCAATTTTCCCGCGATGGTGCCGATGTGGTTCCTGCCGTTCGCGATCGCGGCCGGTAACACCTTCGTCCTGAAGCCGTCCGAGCAGGTGCCGCTGTCGCAGCGCAAGATGATCGATCTGCTGCAGCACTGCGATCTTCCGCACGGCGTGGTGAATCTGGTGAACGGCGGCCGCGAGGTCGTCGACGCGATCTGCGATCATCCCGGCGTCCGGGCGGTGTCCTTCGTCGGTTCGACGCCGGTCGCGCAGCACGTCTACCGTCGCGCGTCGCATGCGGGCAAGCGCGTGCAGGCGCTCGGCGGCGCCAAGAACTTCGTCGTCGTCATGCCCGACGCGGTGATGGAACGGTCGATCGACATCATCACCGAATCGTTCTATGGATGCGCGGGCGAGCGCTGCCTCGCGGGCAGCATCCTGGTGCCGGTCGGCGATGCGTACCGCGAGACGCGCGACCGCCTGGTGGCGTCCGCCAAGGCGCTGAAGGTCGGCGACGGCGCGCAGCCGGGCGTGACGATGGGGCCGGTGATTAGCGCCAGGCACCGGGAGCGCGTGGTGCACTACATCGAGAAGGGCGTCACGGAGGGCGCCGAACTGCTCGTCGACGGCCGGCAGACGCGCGTGGCGGATCGCCCGAACGGCTACTACCTCGGCCCGACGATCTTCGACGCCGTGTCGCTGAAGATGACGATCGGACACGAGGAGATCTTCGGGCCGGTGGCGTCGATCTGTCCGGTCGCGTCGCTGGACGAGGCCATCGCGCTGATGCACGCGCACCCGAACGCCAACGCGACGTCGATCTTCACGTCCAGCGGGAAGGCCGCTCGCGAGTTCAGCAAGTACGCCGACGCGTCGATGGTGGGCGTGAACATCGGCGTCGCCGCCCCGATGGCGTATTTCCCCTTCGGCGGCGCGAAGGACAGCTTCTTCGGCGATCTCAAGGCGCACGGCCGCGACGCGTTCGAGTTCTACACGGACAAGAAGGTCACGATCTCACGGTGGTTCTAGGAGTTCTCGAAGGACATTGATGCGCACACTGATCAAGAACGGCACGGTCGTCACGGCGACCGACCAATACACAGGTGACGTCCTCGTCGAGGACGAGAAGATCGCCGTGATCGGCACCTTGCTCGACATCCAGGCCGACAAGGTGATCGATGCCTCGGGCAAGTACGTCCTGCCGGGCGGCATCGACGTCCACACCCATCTCGACATGCCGTTTGGCGGCGCGACCTCCGCCGACGACTTCGAAACCGGCACGCGCGCGGCGGCGTTCGGCGGCACCACCTCGATCGTCGACTTCGCGATTCAGTATCGCGGCCAGACGTTGCACGACGCCTGGGAGGCGTGGATCAAGAAGGCCGACGGCAAGGCGGTCATCGACTACGGCTTCCACATGATCATCACCGAGCTGACCGATCAGGTGGAAGGAGAGATGGACGCGCTCGTTCGTCAAGGCATTACGTCGTTCAAGTTGTTCATGGCCTACCCGGGTGTCTTCATGCTCGACGATGCGAGCATTTTCAAGGCGCTCCTGAGGACCGGCACCAACGGCGGCACGATCTGCATGCACGCCGAGAACGGGGGAGTGATCGACGTGCTCGTGCAGCGCGCGCTCGCGGCGGGGAAGAGGGCGCCGAAGTATCACGCGCTCACGCGCCCCGCGCGCGCCGAGGCGGAGGCGACCCACCGCGCCATCGCGCTCGCCGAAATCGCCGACGTCCCGATCTACATCGTCCACCTGTCGGCGGCCGAAGCGCTCGAGATGGTCACCGAGGCGCGCGATCGCGGCCTGCCGGCGTTTGCCGAGACGTGCCCGCAGTACCTGTTTCTTTCGTACGACAACTACGAGGAGCCGGACTTCGGCGGCTCGAAGTACGTGATGAGCCCGCCGCTGCGCGACAAAGCGAAGCAGGACCAGCTCTGGCGCGGCCTCGCGTTCAACGACCTGCAGGCGATCGCTACCGATCACTGCCCCTTCTGCATGAAGGAAAAGCGGCTCGGGCAGGACGATTTTTCGAAAATCCCCAACGGCGCGCCCGGCATCGAGACGCGCATGAGCCTCGTCTACGACGGCGGCGTGCGGACCGGCCGCATCTCGCTCAACCGTTTCGTCGAGCTCACCTCGACCTCGCCCGCGAAAATCTTCGGCCTGTTTCCGCGCAAGGGCACCATCGCTCCGGGCTCGGACGCCGACATCGTCGTCTTCGATCCGAACCGCGCGATCACGCTCTCGGCGAAAACGCTGCACATGAACGTCGACTACAACCCGTACGAAGGGCGCCAGGTAACCGGCGCCACCGACACCGTGCTGTCGCGCGGCCGGCTCGTGATCGAAAACGGGACGTTCGTCGGCCGAGCGGGCGCGGGGTCGTTCCTCAAGAGAGCGACACGCAGCTGACGCGCAGGGTGATTCAGTGCTGCGAATGGCGGAAGTGCTGACATGATCACCACACACGTCTTGGACACCGCGCGCGGGACCGCGGCGGTCGGCGTGACCGTCATTCTCGAGATGCGGCAGGCGAGCGCGTGGAGCCCTATCAGCCGCGGGACGACCGACGCCACCGGCCGGCTGATGACGCTCACCGAGTCGCTGCCGATCGCGCCCGGGATTTACCGGCTGACATTCGACATCGGCACGTATCATCGCAATCTCGGGATCACGGTGCCGTTCTTTCCGGAAGTGAAGATCGCCTTCAGCGTGCGCGACACGACGGAGCACTATCACGTCCCGCTGCTCTTGAGCCCCTACGGCTATTCGACGTACCGTGGCGCATGACGGCCGGTCTGTGCGCCCGTGCGGATTGAGTGAAGCCACCGTGCGCCGGTAAGGAGACACCATGGCCGACCTGTCGACGACGTTCACCGGTATTCGTTTTCAGAATCCGTTTCTCCTCTCGTCGGCGCCGCCGACCGAATCCGAGTCGAACATCCTGCGGGCGTTCGAGGCGGGGTGGGGCGGGGTCGTCACCAAGACGATCGGTTTGCATCCGGTGGTCAACGTCGCGGGGCCCAAGACGAAATTCCTGCGCGCCGATGCCGATTCGCCGCACCTCTCGATGAAGAAGCGGCCTGGCGCCGCGCTGCACTCGTCGTGGAACTGGGAGCTCATCTCGGACAAGACGCTCGACTGGTGGGTGCCGCGGCTTGGCCGGATCAAGAAGGCGTACCCGAATCACATCCTCGTGGCATCGATCATGGCCGGCTCGGGGAACGACACCGAGCTGAGGCACTGGCAGACGCTCGCGACCGCGTGCCAGAACGAGGGGTGCGACGCGCTCGAGCTGAACCTCTCGTGTCCCCACATGGATCGGCAGGACATGGGATCGAATCTCGGCAAGGACAAGGAGCTCGTGTCGATCGTCACGAAGGTCGTGAAGGAAGTGTCGAAGATCCCCGTGTGGGCCAAGCTCACGCCCTCCACCACCGACATCGTCGTCGAAGCCCGCGGGGCGTTCTTGGGCGGCGCGGATGCGATCTCCTCGTCCAACACGTTTACGTCGCTGCCGCTCTTCGACGCCGAGACGCTGGAGTTCGAGGTGCACGTCGACGGCTTCGTTTCGACCGGCGGCCTCGGTGGGCCGGCGATCCTGCCGTTGTCACTCGCCAAGATGTCGCAGCTGACGCAGGCGTTTCCCGACAAGAGTTTTTCCGGCATCGGCGGCATCTCGACGTTCGCGCACGCGCTCAATTATTTTCTGCTCGGCTGTGGCACGGTCCAGATCTGCACGGCGGCGATGCTCGATCACGCGGTCGGTCCGAATGTGATCCGCGAGCTGAACGACGGGCTGCGGCTCTTCCTCGAGAAGCACGCCGACAAAGGATGGACGCGGGTGGACGATTTCGTCGGTCTCCGCCGCGATCGCGTCGTGGCGCAGTCGCGCATCCGGCGGCCGGACGAGAAGGCCTATCACGGCGGGCACGAGACGGCGGAGGGCTACGCGGCTCCGGACGAACTGGTGTGAGCGTGCTGCTGTACGACGGGACGTGCGGGTTGTGCGCGTCGAGCGTGCAGTGGATTCTCGGTCGCGATGGGCGCGGCACGCTGCGCTTCGCGGCGCTGGAGAGCGCGTACGGCGCCGGTGTGCGCGAGCGGCACAGGGAACTGGCCGCGATCGACTCGATGGTGTGGGTCGAGCCGGCGGCGGAAGGCGTCCCCGAGCGCGTGTTCGTCCGCTCCGCGGCGGCGCTGCGCGTGGCGCGCTATCTCGGGGGACTCTGGCGCCTGGCGCTCGTCGGCGCACTCCTGCCGCGGCCGCTCCGCGACGCAGCGTACGATTTCGTGGCGCGCCACCGGCGCCACGTGCCCGGCGCGCGCGTCACGTGCCTCGTACCAGCGCCCGAGGTCCGGGCGCGATTCCTCGACTAGCTACTGCGCCGCGTCGGACATCTTGCGCTTCCGCCGGACTTTCAGCCACGCGAATCCCACGACAGCCATCGCTCCTGCGACCCAGATCATGAAGTCCTCCCTGGTTCTCGAGCAGAAGGCTTCCGCAACGCCCATGCCGAGGCGCGTGGGCCGAACGACAACGATTTAGCGCGGACGCGCGCCGAGGGTCATGCAGTTTTGGCGGCGATCTTGCGAAACTGTCGGACGAAGTGCCTGGAGCGATCGGGCGTGCGGGAACCGAGTAAGTCTTACCGACGCCGAACACGACATCTCACACCGAGCAGGAAATGTAAGTGGCTGCGGATCGGCCGGTTGCGCCGTGCGGGCGATAGTCTGCTGATTTGCGGGGACTTCAGGCATGGAGAACGAACCCTCGCCGCTTCACGTACGAATTCTGGTGTTCGAGGATTTGCCGGGCATCTGGACGGCGCGCTCGCTGGAGCACGACATCGTGGCGGAGAGCCGCAGCATCGAGATGGCGATCCAGGCGGTGCTGCGGATCATGCGCGCGCACGCCGATTTCGACCGCCGGCACAACCGCGCGCCGTTGTCGGCGTTCCGAGCGGCGCCGCAGATTTATTGGAACGCGTTCAGGCGGGGTTCGCTGCTCCCCTGGGTGGCGCAGCTGTCGCACACGGTGGCGGGGCTGGCTGCCGAGGTCACGGCCGCCGTGGCCGCCGAGCGTCCGCACGCTCGCCTCGTTCCGCGCGACCGGGTCCTCATGGAGAGCGCGTCACACCTCCCGAGCGTGAGGCTATAATCGCGGCACGACGACGCCATCCTTTCCGGCGGCTCCACGACTTGTTGCGCTCGCAGCATTCGTGCTGCTGACGATCGTTCACACCTGGCCTCTCGCGACCAATCCTGCCCATCTGTCGCGGAACGACGTCGGCGACGGGTTGCTCAATACCTGGGCGATCGCGTGGGTGGCGCACCAACTGCCGCGCGATCCCGTTCACCTGTTCGACGCCAACATCTTCTATCCCGAACGCCTGACGCTGGCCTACTCCGAAGCGATGCTCGTCCAAGGAGTGATGGCGATGCCGGTGCTCGCGGCCGGCGGATCGCCGGTGCTGGCGTTCAACCTCGTCCTGATGGCGGGACTGGCCCTCACGGGCTGGGCCTTTTGCCTGCTGATCCAGCGCTGGACCGGAAGCTGGGCGGCCGGGTACATCGGTGGATCGCTCGCGGCGTTCAACTCGCACGTGCTGGTCAGACTGCCGCATCTGCAGACGCAGCACGTCGAATTCATCGCCCTGATCCTCTTCAGCCTCGATCGCCTCGTGGCGTCGCGGCGCGTGCGCGACGCGGCATGGCTCGGCCTCGCGTTCGCGCTGCAGGGGCTGACGTCCGTCTACGTGCTCGTGTTCTCGACCTGGCTGCTCATCTTTGCCGTCGCCGCCAGGGCCGGCGAGTGGCTGCGGCGGCGTCCCGTGAACATGGTCGGCCTGCTGACGGTGGCGGCCGCGATCGCCGCGGCGCTGATGGCGCCGTATCTGCTCGCGTACTATCAGCTCCATCGCCTCACCGGCTTCGAACGCACGGTGGACGACGCGCGCCATTATGCCGGCTCGATCAACGACTATCTCAGCACCGGTTCGCGCCTGCATTACGCGCTCTGGAGCCATCGGTTCTTCGATGAGTCGGCGTCGCCCACGTTTCCCGGTATCGTCGCGTCGGCGCTGGCCATCTTCGCGATCGCCTGGGAGGAGACGTGGCGCGACGGCCGCGTCCGGATGTGCCTCACGGCGGCGATCGGCTGCGCGGTCGTGTCCGTGCTGCCGAACACGCCGGTCTATCCGATGCTCTACACGATCATCCCGCTCTTTCGAGCCGTCCGGGTTCAGGCGCACATCGGGCAGATTGTGCTGCTCATGATCGCCGTGCTGGCGGGTTTCGGGGTGGCGGGCCTCGGCCGCCGCTGGCGAAACGCGCGCACGTGGCCGGCGATGGCGATGGCCCTCGGGCTGCTCGTCAATCTCGAAGCGCTTCGCGCGCCGATCGGATATAAGCGCTTCTCGGAGATTCCGCGGGTCTACGACGTGCTCTCCGGGCAACCGGGCGCCGTCGTCGAATTGCCGTTCTACGCGCCGAACGAGTGGTTCTCCAACGCACCTTACATGTTGAATTCAACGCGCTACTGGCGTCCTCTGCTGAACGGCTATAGTGGGTTCCGCCCGACGTCGTACGCCAGCACGTTCGACGCGCTGTCCGGGTTTCCCGACGCCGCGTCGATTGCCGCCCTGCGCGCGCGGGGCGTCACCAACGTGGTGGTGCACGAGGAGATGTTCAGCGGGATGCTCGGCCGCGATCGCTGGACGGCGATCGGCCGGGCTCCGTCACTGGAGCTTATCGCGAGCAGCGGCGAGATTTACATCTACCGGCTCCGCACCATGACGCCATGAAACTGTCCGTCATCATTCCGGTCTACAACGAAGCGCAGACGATTGCCGAGGTCGTCGAGCGGGTTCGAGCCGTGGACGTCGGCGACATCACCAAGGAGATCATCATCGCGAATGACGGGTCCGACGATGGCACGGGGCGCGCGATCGATGAAAGTCCGTGGCGCGGCGATGGGTGCGTGCACGTGCACGAGAGCCCGATCAATCTCGGCAAGGGCGCGGCGATTCGTCTCGGCCTGCGCTACGCGACGGGCGACGTGATTCTCATCCAGGATGCCGACCTCGAGCTCGATCCTCGCGAGTACGGCGCGCTGCTCGCACCGATCCTCGCCGGGCGCGCCGACGTCGTCTATGGGTCGCGCTTTCTGGGTAAAGGGAACGTCATCGCCTTGCGCACGCGCGCCGCGAACCATTTGCTCACGTGGGTGACGAGGCTGCTCTTCGGCGGGCGGATCACCGATATGGAGACGGGCTACAAAGTGTTCCGGCGCGAGGCACTCGCGGGGATCCGCCTGCGCGCGGTGGGCTTCGATTTCGAGCCCGAGGTCACCGCGAAGCTGCTGCTGGCGGGGCGCCGTATCGTCGAAGTGCCGATCGGCTACCAACCCCGGCGTCTGGACGAGGGCAAGAAAATCCGGTGGGTCGATGGCCTCGACGCTCTTTACGTGTTGATCAAATCCAGGCTCACCGGCGGCAAATAGCCGTCATCCGGCGGGCGCCCGATCTCAGCGCAGTTCGCGCCGGTTCGCGAGGATCTTCACAAACGACTTACCGCGCAGCTCCTCGAGCGTCAGGCCGCTCATCTCCACCCCTTCGGGCTCGCTGACGGCGCCGCAGTTCATCGCTCGCAGGAAATAGTTCAACAGCCCCTGCCCGGTCGCCGCATCGTCGAATACTTCGCCGACGAGCGTGGCTTGCGCCGCCTTCTGCACGAAGTTGCGCAGCCGGTCCGACGCGGCGGCCAGCCCTTCGAGGAAGAAGGCATAGACCGTGGCATAGCGCGTGACGAATTGCGCGGGGTGGAGATCCCATCCCTGATAGAAGCCCGTGACGAGCGAATGCCGCACGTGCTTGGCGTGCAGCTTCCACGCGCGGTGGACGACGCGCGTGTTCTCGCTGCGCTGGGCGGCGGAGAGCGCGGCTCCCGGCGCGGCGCGATGGGGCCCGATCGGCATGATGTTGGTGGGCCCGTCCGAGAGCCAGACGCCTGTGCCGGCGAGCGCCACCTGCATCACGTGCCTCGCGAAGTCGCACGCCGGGTGAAGCATGTGCTGGTGCGCGGCCGTGATACTGCACGCTGCCGTGTAATCATATGCGCCGAAATGCGCCGCCACGATCCGGCCGCGGCCTTCCGCGATGAGCCGGGGGAGCGCCACGCTGCCGTCCGCCGCGAACACCGATTGGGTCGTCTCGATCATGATCTCGAATCTGAGCGACCCCTTGGGGATGTTGCGCCAGTACTCGAACGCGTCGCAGGCGGAGGCGAGCGCGGTCACCTGCTCGGGCGTCGTGACCTTCGGCAGCATGACGACGAAGTTGGGCGGGAGCGTGCCGTTGGTGCGCTCGAGCAGACGCGTGAGGAACAAATCGAAGGTCCGCAGGCTGCGGCGCTTCAGTTCCTCGTTGAGCGGCTTGATGCGGATGCCGATCCGCTGTGGCAGCGATCCGGCGGCGAGCCCGGCGGCGACCTCATCGGCCGCTGACTGCGCGACGCGATCTTCTTCCTCGTCGGGCCGGTTGCCGAAGCCGTCCTCGAAGTCGAGGCGGAAGTCTTCGACCGGCTCGCGCGTCAGCTTTTCGACGACGCGGGGATAAATGCGGCCGGCGATCTCACGATCGAGACCGATCGCCTCGGCGAGCGCCGGCGCATCGGGCGCGTACTCCTGCAGTGCCCGCAGGGCGAGCGCCCCGAGCTTCTTCGCGGCGTCGGCCTTGAACAGATGCGCGCCACCGTAGACGGTGTGGATCGGTTGGCGCCTGGCGAGCTCGCCGGGAAAACGCTCGGCGACGAGCACGTTGGCTTTGTCGAGCGCGTCGACGACGACGGCCAGCGCCTTTTCCGGAATCGTCGTGTCAGCCATGTGTCCTCTACGGTGTCAACCACGAAAACGGCGTCGTCGGAATATTTCTGACTGCGCCAAAGGCCAGCGCGAGCGCGACGCCTGCGGCGCTGAAGCCGGCGTGGCTCATCGAGAGCAGCCAGGGCGACGCCGCCGGACGCGCCCGATCGTGCAGCCACGCGACCCCCGCGCAGAGCACCGCCACCGTCGCGAGCGCGTTTGCCTGCAGCGCCGCGGGCAGCGATCCGTGCAGGAGCGCGTGCATCGCGCGCAGCGTCCCGCAGCCGGGGCACAGCCAGCCGGTCCACGCGCGCAGCGGACACGAGGGGAAGATGGCGCTCGTCGCCGGGTCGAGAGCGTAGAGCGCGACCGCGGTCGCGGCCACGGCGGAGGACTGCATCATTCGGTATGTCACGGCTCGAGTCGTGGCGATTATAGCCGCAGCGGACCGATGCGCAGCCGGTCGAGATGGCGGAGAGGCATATGAAGGTGGATCCGCGTGGATCCGCGCCCCAGTCGGTGCTGTTCGCCGCGCTATAATCCCGCGCATGCCGAACGAACGCCGGCTGGCCGACGGACGCGTCGAGCTCGTCGACACGCGCCGCATCGAGGCAAGCGCGCTCTATAATCCCGATCTCGCGCCGGTGCCACTCGCGCGCCGCAACTGGACCACCTACAACTACGCCGCGCTGTGGGTGAGCATGGCGCACTGCATCCCGACCTACATGCTCGCGTCCGGCCTGATGTCGGCCGGCATGAACTGGTCGCAGGCGCTCATCACGATTCTGCTCGGCAACACGATCGTCCTCGTCCCGATTCTCCTCAACTCACACCCCGGTACCAAGTACGGCATCCCGTTTCCCGTGTTCGCGCGCGCCGCGTACGGAACGCTCGGCTCCAACGTCCCCGCGCTGATGCGCGCCCTCGTCGCCTGCGGCTGGTTTGGCATTCAGGCGTGGATCGGCGGCGAAGCGCTGCAGATGACGTTCCGAACGATCATCCCGGGCTGGGCGACGCTCCTCGGTCCGGGCGTCGCCGGTCACACGACGACGGAGTGGATCTCGTTTCTGCTCTTCTGGGGCCTGAACGTCTTCATCATCTACCGCGGCATGGATCTCCTGCGCGCGGTGGAGAACTGGGCCGCGCCGTTCGTGCTCGTCATGACCGGCGCGCTCCTCTGGTGGGCCGTGTCGAAAGCCAACGGGTTCGGCCCGCTGCTCGCGCAGCCGGGGAAGTTCCACACGTTCGGTGCATTCCTGCCGGTCTTCATCCCGTCGCTCACCGCGATGATCGGGTACTGGGCGACGCTCTCGCTGAACATGCCCGACTTCACGCGGTTCGGGCGCAGCCAGCGCGAGCAGGTGATCGGGCAAGTCGTCGCCTTGCCGACGACGATGTCGCTGTTTGCGGCGATGGGCGTGATGATCACCAGCGCCACGGCCATCATCTACGGCCAGTCGATTTGGGATCCCGTTCAGCTCGTCGGCCGCTTCAGCTCGCCCGTCATCGTCGCCATCTCGATGTTCACCGTCGTCGTCGCCACGCTGGCGGTCAATATCGCGGCGAACGTCGTGTCGCCGGCGAACGATTTCGCCAATGCGTTTCCCCGATTCGTGAGCTTCAAGACCGGGGGCCTGATCACCGGCATTCTGGGAATTCTCATTCAGCCGTGGCGCCTGCTGGCCGACGCGTCGGGCTACATCTTCACGTGGCTGCTCGGGTATTCGGGTGGGCTGGGCTCGATTGCCGGCGTGCTGATCGCGGACTACTGGATCGTCAGGCGGCGGGAGCTGCGCCTCGAGGATCTGTATCTGGAGGAGGGCGAGTACCGCGGCTGGAACGGCCGCGCGATCGCCGCGACCGCGATCGGCTGCGCGCTCGCGTGGGGCGGTCTGGTGATTCCCGCGATCAAGCCGCTGTACGACTACGCGTGGTTCGTGGGGTTCTTCGCGGCGGGGCTCGCGCATCTCGCGCTGGCCCCGAGATCTACTCGTCGGGCCACACGAGCGCGTCCTGCCTGATGTTCCAGCGCTGCGCCGTGCGTCCGGGCAGCCGCAACTCGACGGATGCCTGAAACAGACTGTCCGCGACGTTCAGCGTGGCCGCCCCTAGCGCACCGTTGGCAGGCCCGGGCACCTGCAGCTCCTCGAGCGTCGCCGCCCATCGCCCGTGCGCCTGACGATACGCGCGCTCGGCGTAGTACACCTGATGGAGCCAGCGCCGCGCCGGCAGCGACGCGTCCGGTTCGAATGGCACGGAGCCGGGACGTCCGGTCGAGAACTGCACGTAGCCCCACGTCTCCGGGCGATGCATGTCCACGACGTGCTGCGGCGACCAGACCCAATTAGCGTCCGTCGCGCTCGCGGCTTTTCGATACGTGCCGCCCGAGATCTCGAGCGGCCATTCCACGCGCGAGAAATTCACGCGCCACTGATCGCCTTCGCCCGGGGGCGCCGGCCGGCGCGCGAGCTCGCCCAGCACGCTCCACGGGAACGCCAGCTCGACGGACCACGAACGATCGATGTCGCGCGCGTCGTTCAGCGTGCCGTCCAGATGCACGGCCGCCTTCATTCCCGGAATCTCCCAGCTGTTGACGGGTTGGCCGCCGTCCTTGTACGGACGCGGCAGCAGCAGATCCCAGGTCGTGCCCAGGGCGTTGATCTCGAACTCGTAGTACTCGTGGTTGTCGCCGTTGGGATCGATGAAGATCTCGAAGTCGTTGTCGTGGAAGATCACGGCGTCGTGCTGGGTGAGGGTCGCCCAGAGGTGAGGCTCGACGAGCTCCGCGCCGATGTAGAAGTACGTGTCGTCCCACAACATCTTGGCGCGCGTGCGCAGGGCCGGGCGCGGCTTCGCGTCGCCCTCGATGTCGACGAAGTCGTCGGTCCACGGCGCGTTGCGCCACGCCGCCTCGTCCAGCCGGCCGTCCACGCGAATCGGCACGGCGGCGCGGTAGCAGACGTATCCGCGGGGATCGCTCGGCGTGGTTTGCGCCCGCGGCGCCTCGGCTCCGGCCCACACGGCTGCCGCTACCACGGTGACGAGGATGATCCGGCTCGTCGGCTTCATGGTCTTCACAGGGGCGCGGTCGCCGCCGCGAGCGTCGTCCAACGCGTGGGCGTCATCGCCGCCGCGTCGAAAATCGACACGCCGTTGGCGCCGCCGTCGAGCGCCATCGCGACGGTTTGCGAGAATTCCCGATCGCTCAGCGGTCCCACGAACAACCCGCTGTAGACCGGTTTCTTGACGCTCGACACGGCCTCTTTCGTGTACTTCATCACCCACTCCGGCCCGGCTTCATAGAATCGGTGATACAGCATCGGCAGAAACGCATCGAGGTCCCACAGGCCCCAGTCCTGCCGGACCATCGTCCTGGCCAGGCTGGGCCCAGGAAACACGGCGGCCGTGATCATCTTGTGCTTGGCGTGAGCGGCCGGGACCAGATACCGGTTGACCAGATCCGTCACGCTATCGAGCCGGTACTGCATCCACGCGCGATCGCTTTCCGGATCCTTCATCTCGATCGGATCAATCCCGTGCGCGTCCTTGAACACCCGCCGGCTGTACTCGGTGTAGCCGTAGTCGTACTGCGGATACACCTTGTCCTGGACGATGCCGTACTTCGACCAGAGGCCGGAAGGCAGAATGGCGTCGGGATGGCGGACGTAGTCGAGATGGATGCCCGCGAGCCCCGGTATTTCCGCGAGCTCCGCTACCGTCCCTTGAATGAACTCGCGGACTTCGGGTCGAGCCGGGTCGAGGAATTTGTAGTAGCCGACGTACGCTGGCTTGTCGGCGGCTGATTCGCCCCTCGCGTTGACGTTGTACCAGTCCGGATGGTTCTTGATGACGTCCTCGAGCAGGCACGGCATGGTCCACATCCAGGCGTGCACGTCGAGACCCTCGGCGGCGGCGAGGGGGAGGATCGTCTCGAGGAAGGCGGCTTTGACCGGGAACCGGCGGCTGCGGTAGAAGGCCTGCCGGCCGTTGTAGATTTCCACCAGGATCGCGTCGACGCCGGAGCGCTTCATTGTGGAGAAGGCGCGCGCCCACTCGTCGGAGGGTGTATCCGGCCTGGGTGCCATCCAGACCCAGTTCTTCGTCCGGCCTTTGCGGGCCGCGCTCTGGGCGCTCAGGATCCTCCGTGGGCCGCCGAGCGCCAGCGCGGCGAGACCGACGGTCTTCAGGAACTCGCGCTTATCCAAACGGATTCTCGTCGGCGCTCGGCCCATCGATCGCCGGCACGCGGCGCGTCGTGGCAGCTTCCTGACCGACTCCCTGCAGCGGCGTGTTGGTCAGCGACAAGGGGACCCTCCGGCGGTGGGGGCTCATCTTAGTCTGGTGCCGGCCGGCAGGCAACTGAAGTATTCTCCCTTCGTCATGACGATGACGAAACTGGAACGCGCCAATCAGCGCAATGCCGTCCTCGCCGGATTTCTCGGCTGGACGCTCGACGCGTTCGACTTCTTCGTCCTGACCTTCATCGTCGACGATCTCGCGCACGCCTTCGGCAGGACACGCCCAGAGATCGTCCTCGCCATCACCGCCTCGCTGGCGATGCGCCCGGCGGGCGCCATCCTGTTCGGCATCATGGCGGACCGGTTCGGCCGGCGCATCCCGCTGATGGTGGACGTCGTCTTCTACGCTATCGTTTCGGTCCTGTGCGGACTCGCGCCGAGCTACCGCGCGTTCTTCATCTTGCGGATGCTCTTCGGCGTCGGCATGGGCGGCGAGTGGGGCGTCGGTGCGTCGCTCGCGCTCGAGTCAGCGTCGCCGCGGCTGCGTGGTCTGCTCTCGGGCCTGCTGCAGGAAGGCTACGCGATCGGCTTTCTGCTGGCGGCGCTCGCGTTCCGCTTCGTCTATCCGCATTTCAACGCGATCTATCCGGGGAACGGGTGGCGCGCGATGTTCTTCCTCGGCGGGTTGCCGGCGCTGCTGTCGCTCTTCATCCGGTCGAAGGTGCAGGAGTCGGCGACCTGGCACGAGCACCGGACCGACTGGGCGACCTACCGCCGGTTGATGCTTCAACACTCGCGCCGCTTCCTATACCTGGTGCTGCTGATGACGATGATGAATTTCATCTCGCACGGGACGCAGGACATGTATCCGACGCTGCTCGGGACGCTGGGCTATGCGAAGAACCGGATCGCCGACATCACGATGCTGTCGATGGTCGGCGCCGTGCTCGGCGGGCTCGTGTTCGGCTACTACTCGGATCGAGCCGGGCGGCGCCGCTCGATGATCACGGCGCTCGTCTGCGCGCTTGTCGTCGTGCCGTTCTGGATCGCCGGTTTCAGCCCCCTCTTCGCGATCGTCGGCGTCTTCCTGATGCAGTTCTTCGTCCAGGGCGCGTGGGGTGTGATTCCGGCGCACATCAACGAGCTGTCGCCGGGAGAACTGCGGGGATTCTTTCCGGGATTTGCCTACCAGCTCGGCGTGCTGTGCGCATCGAGCATTCCGTACCTCGAGGCGAGGCTCGGCGAGGTCTTCACGTATCGGCAGTCGATGGGCGGCCTGGCGACGCTGGTACTCGTCGGCGGTGTGCTCGTGGTCGTCTTCGGGCCGGAAGCGCACCGCGTGACGTTCAGAAAGACATCCGCTACATGACGCGGCCGTGCGGACCGCTCCACCCTTCGGCGGTCAGGCCCTGCTCGATTTCCACCTGACGTTTCGCCAGCTTCGCCGAGTCGTCGAAACGCTCGACCTGCTCGGTGCCGTCGTCCTTCGTGGTGACGAGCTCGTACGCGCTGTCAGCCGTCTTTCGCGTTTCACAACGGACGTACTTGCCCTGCCGCTCGAAGAACCAGATCATGTGGATGTCAGAATACCATACGGATTCTGCGGCCCGAAGGCTAGGCGAAGGGCAGGATCACTTCGAATGTCGTGTGTCCGGGCACGCTCGTCACCGAAATCCGCCCTTGGTGACGCTCGATGATCGCTTTGACGATCGACAGTCCAAGCCCGCTGCCGCCTGAGTGCCCGGCCCTCGACGCTTCCGCCTTGTAGAACCGATCGAAGATGTGGGGCAGATGTTCCGGCGGGATGCCGGGCCCCTGATCCTCAACCGTGATCGCCACGGCGTCGTGGTCGCGCCGCGCCGACAGCCGCAGCGTCGATCCTTCGGGCGCATAGCGGATCGCGTTCGCCGCCAGATTCTGAAGCGCCTGCTCCAGCCGATCCCGATCGCCGCGCACCGACTCGGCGCCCGGCGCGATCGACGTGCTGAGCGTCACGCGCGCCGTCTGGCAGGCGCGCTCGTGGCGCGCGCACACGCGGTCGAAGAGCTGCACCACCGACACCGGCTCGAGCGCCAGCGATCCGCCGCCGCCCTCGAGTCGCGCCAGATCGAGCAGATCGCCGATGATGTGCTCCAGCCGCGCCGTTTCGTCGCTGATGATCGCGAGATACCGTCCGCGCGTCGCCTCGTCGATCGCGAGCTCCGGCATCGTCAGCGTCTCGAGATAGCCGCGCATCGCGGTGACCGGCGTCGTCAGCTCGTGCGAAACGTCGGCGAGCAGCTGCCGCCGCGCGCGGTCGGACGCCGTCAGCGCCTCGGCGCGCGCGGAGAGGTCGTCCGCCATCGCGTTGAAGGCGCTCGCCACGGCGGCAATCTCGTCGCCGCCGCGATCGGGCGCGCGGGCCGCCAGATCGCCAGACCCCAGACGCTGCGCCGCCGACTCGAGCGCGCGCAGGCGTCGCCGCGCCGGGCCGAAGATCAGCACCGACGCGAGAATCGTCCCGACGATGAGGACGCCGGCGGCGACCAGCGTCAGCGTCGGCGCGAAGCGACCCAGCAGGAACCCGAACGGCGCCCGCGCCGGCACGACGACGACGCCGACCGTTTCGCCGTTGACGACGATCGGGATCGGCCGGTTGCCGCGGAACGCCGCGCTGCTTCCCGTCGCGCTGCCTCCCGCCGGATCGCCCGCGGGCCGGTCGGATTCCGGCCGGTCGATCCGCTCGGGCCGGCGGCGCAGCAGCCGTGCGTGGGCCAGGCGAAGCAGCGGCTCGGAGATCTGACCCGCCCCGCTGGTGATCACGCGGCCGTCGGCGAGCATGACGAAGAAGGGATGCGCGACCTGCGCGAACTGCTCGTGGACGAAGCGATCGAGATCGGCCGAGGGATTACGCTCGAGCTCGTTCGCCAGGTCGATGGCGACCGTCTGTGCGAAGCCGTTCGGCGACTGGCCGGGCAGCGTGCGACCCGATCGTGCGACGACCCAGGTGTAGAGCATCGCCTGCACGACGAGCATCGCGGCGAGAAACACCACAAAGCCGATGGCGATCCGCCAATACAGGCTCTTGTACCAACGCTGCCGCGGCTGCACGGAGAAAGCGTACTGCCGAACCTGGATTCTGGATGCCGAATCCCGCGCCTTTCACACAACTTTCATACTCGCGCCGCGACGCGGCTGGTGATAATCTGGCGATGCCTGCCTCTGCCTGCGCTAGGAGCCTCACGTGAATGCCGTACGCGGATTGATTGTTCCTGGACTGGTCGTTGTCGTCACGGCGCTGATCGGGGCGTGGTTGTCGGCCGAAAGCCGTGCGCAGACGGCGGCGCCGGCCGTGACCATCGCCGGCGCGTGGACGCTGAACGCCAACTCGAGCGACACGCCGCAGAGCGAGGCGCGGTCTAGCGAAGGCGACACGAGCGGCCGTCGTCGCGAAGGCGGCGGCGGGATGGGACGCGGCGGCACGGGCGGCGGTCGTCGTGGCGGCGGCGGCATGGGACGCGCTGGGGGCGGCGGCGCGATCAACCCCGAAGACGCGCAGCGGCTGCGCGACGCCACGCGCGATATCCTGAACGCGCCGTCCCACCTGACGATCGTGCAGACCGAAAGTCAGATGATCCTCATCACCACCGGCGATGGCCGCGT
>JADGOC010000153.1 GCA_017883165.1 Acidobacteriota bacterium | reverse complement strand
CACAAGTCCGAGCGACGACGCGAGCAGTGCCACGAGCAGCGCCGTCATGAAGAAGCGCGCGATGTGGTCGCCGCTCAGCGCGACGCCGCTGCCCATCACGAGCCACGCCGTCGGAATCACCATCAGGCCGGCGACGAGCGCCTGAATCATGCCGGCTACCACCTTTTCCACCGCGAGCCACTCCATCTCCATCGGCGCGAGCAGCCGGTCTTCGATTTCCTTGGTGAACTGGAATTCCGCGACGAGCGGCATCGCGACCGCCCAGGTGCCCGACATCACCATGCTCAGGCCGATGATGCCCGGGAGCAGCATCGACTTGTAGGCGGGCGGCATCAGCCCGCTCGTCGTCATCACGCGGCCGAAGACGAAGACGAACATCATCGGCTGCAGGAGCGTCTGAAACGCCAGCGTGACGAAGTTACGGCGCGCCACGTGCGCGTCGCGCCAGAGCATGGCGAGGAAGGTCTTGTAGTTCACTCTCGTAGGCTCCGGCCGGTGTGATGGAGAAACAGGTTTTCGAGGCTCGGCTCGGAAATGTGGACGTCGTGGATGATCGCGCCAGCGGCGGTCGCCGCGGAGACGATCGCCGGAATCAGCACGCCGCCGCGATCGGCGTAGAGATCCACTTGCCCGTCGCCGGACTCGCGCGCCTCGGTGACGCCCGGCAGCGTCCGCAGCCCGTCGACGAGCGCCGGCGGCGCGCTGCTGAAGTGCAGCCGCACGAGGAAGCCGCCCGGAACCGACCGCTTCAGCTCCTGCGGCGTTCCGACCGCGATCACGTTGCCGTGGTCGACGATCGCGACGCGGTGACAGAGGCTGTCGGCCTCTTCCATGTTGTGCGTCGTCAGCAGGATCGTCTTGCCGCGCGCGTTGTAGTCGCGGACCATCTCGGCGAGGAGGAGCCGCGTCTGCGGATCGAGACCGGCGCTCGGCTCGTCGAGAAAGAGAACCGCCGGGTCGTGCATCATCGCGCGGGCGATCGACAGGCGCTGCATCATGCCGCCGGAGAACCCGATCGGCATGTGATGCGCGCGGTCGGTGAGCTTGAAGCGCTCGAGCAGCGCGTCGGCGCGCTGGTTGCGCTCCGCCGACCCCAGCCCGAAGTACGCGCCGTGAAAGGTGAGAATCTCCCGCGCCGTCAGATTGAAATCGAGATTCGGGCGCTGCGGGACGACGCCGATCAGCCGTTTGACGTCGACGCGGCGCTCCCACACGTTGAACTCGCCGATCCAGGCGGAGCCCGACGTCGGCTTCACGCGCGTCGTGAGGATGCCGACCGTCGTCGACTTGCCGGCGCCGTTCGGGCCGAGGAGGCCGAAGATTTCTCCGGGCCGGACGTCGAGCGTCAGACCGTCGAGCGCCACGACCTCGTAGGCCGGCTTCGCCTTCCCCTTGGCGCTGCGCGCCGCGCCGGTGCCCATGCCGCCGACCGGAGGGGGAGACGTGTAGATCTTGCGGAGCGACTCGGTGCGAATGCCGACGGGCGTGATACTCTTGAGATCCACTCGTCCTCCGTACCTCAGCCGTTTACGAAAGACATCAACCATGCCGGCCAAAGCCGCGGTGCTCTCCGCCCCGCTATCGTCACCGCTCCAGCAACAGCTCGATCGCATCGAAGAACTGCTCGCCTCGATGTATTACATCGTCGACGTCCAGATGGACAGCATCGCGGATCTTCGCGCGCAGGTGCACCTCCTGCTCGACGGCGCGCGCGTGCACTGAGGCCGCGGGTCAGTTCCACCAGTCCGGATGCGCCGCGGTCCAGCCGCACGCGGGCGCCGGAGCCAGCCAGTCCATTCCCAGATCACCGATCGGCGCGCCCGGCGGCGCATCGGGCGCCGGCATCAGCCGCGTCGGCTCCGCCGGCCGCTCGAGGAAGCGCTTGATGTCGGCCGCCATCAGCATGTGCTGCGCGTGATCGGCGTCGGTCGCGTTCGGTTCCGCTTTGAACCGCGTCGCCAGCCGCGAGAGCTTCAGCGATGCGATTGCGCGCACTTGTGAATTCGGTGAACCGGTCGCGAGCCACGTCACCCGATCAACGAGGACGCGCTCTTCCGCGCGCCGCACTTCGGCTTCGTACCCGTTCGCGGCCGGCGCGTCGAAGGTCGCCTTCATCAGCCGGTCGATGACGTCCTCGAGTCCCGGGAGCGCCGGATCGACGGCGTGCTGCGCAACCATCCGCGCGGCGCGATCGAGCTGCAGCGTGAAGCCGATCGTCACGTCCGATGCGATCGTCGCCGGCGTCAGCGGATCGAAGGTGTCGCCCGTCGTCCGCGGGAAGAGCTCGCGGTGGCGGCCCCAGCCAGGCGGGCGCGGCGGAATCGCGTCGAGGATCGACTTCGGGATCGTGAGCTCCGACGGTTTGAGCGTCGCCGCCAGCGCGTCGAGCGCCTTGTGTTGGTCGGCTGCCGACACCCAGCGGGTCGGCACGCGGCCGTCACCCCGCATGGCGTAAATGTAGTCCTGGCCCGCGACCATCGAGGCCGCCGACTCGACCGAGTAGCGGTGGTACATGTAAATCGGCACGAGCGGCTCTTCGATCGTGGCCATCGGGGCATTGTTCTTAATTGTGTGCTCGCCGATGCGATTGAGCGCCGCGCGCCGGATCGTCATCAGACGATTCAACTCGTCGGCCTGATTGACGCCGTTCGACCACTGATCGACCTTCGGGTTCGAGTCGGTGTCCTGGTTCGTCATGTACCGCAGATCCTCCGCCCAGGCATCGTCCAGGATCTTGGCGAGCGGCTTGGCTTCGTCCGTCCCTTTCGGAAACTCACGGTAGCCGTAGTTGATCGTTACCTTGTCCCAGTCGCCGATGCGCGCCGGGTACGCGTCGGAGAGATCAATCGTGCCGTCGGCATTCAGCTTTTCGAGCGGGTGCGGGTAATCCATCACCGAAATCCAGCCCTTGGCGCTGTCGTAGTAGTTGTGGCCGAGGCCGAGCGTGTGGCCGACCTCGTGCGCCGCGAGTTGGCGGATGCGCGCGATGGCGGTGTCGTACAGCACCGCCGGCTTCTCGTCGCCCTTGGCGTACGGCGAGAGCAACCCTTCGAAGATCATGTAGTCCTGCCGATCGCGCAGCGAGCCGAGCGTCACCGTCGCTTTGATGATTTCGCCGGTGCGCGGGTCCGCGACCGTGCCCCCCGAGCTCCAGCCGCGCGTCGAGCGGTGGACCCAGTTGATCATGTTGTAGCGGATGTCCATCGGGTCGGCGCCGTCCGGCAGCACGGCCACCTTGAACGCGTTGCGGAATCCCGCCGCTTCGAACGCCTGGTTCCACCAGCTCGCGCCCTCGACCAGCGCCTTTTTCACATCGTCGGGCGCGCCCGAGTCCACCCAGTACTGAATCGGCGTCACCGCCTCGCTCACCGCCGCGTTCGGATCTTTCTTCTGCAGGCGGTGGCGGCGAATCCAGTGCTGCACCATCGGCTCGCCGATCGGCACGCTGTAGTCGACGAAGGTCAAGCCGCCGTAGCCGGCTCGCGGGTCGTCGTACCGCGGCGTGTAGTTGCCGTCGGGCAGCTCGACGAGCGAGTAATGCTCGCGCAGCGTCACCGCCTCGGCGGTCGGCGTCACGCTCGCGACCGATCCCGAGAACAAGCCGCCACGTCCTCCGCCCGCGCCGCCGCCCTGGCCGATGGCTGGCGGACCTTGTGCCGGCCCACCACCGCCGCCGCCGCGGCCGCCGGGCGCTTCGTTGGCGAAGGTCAGCGTCACTTCGATCTCGGTGTTCTTGGGAAACGCCTTGGTGCGCGGCATGTAGACCGCGCTGCGCGTTCGATCGACGCGGTAAGGGCCGGGCCGAAGCGCGTTGCCGGCGCCGTGGCCGTCGCGCAGCACGAAATCGGTCGCATCCACGAGCACGTGGCCGTTGCTTTCGCCCGCCACCGTGAAGCCCCAGAGGATCGACTTGGCAAAGGAGTCCTCGACCGATTTGCGCTCGGCCGGATTCGCGCTCGTCGATCGAAACGACTCGTTCCCCTGGACCATCATCACCTTCGGCCCCACGCGCTGGAACGAGACGACGCGTCCCTGGCCGCCCTGGCCGCGATCGAGGCCGATGTCGTTGGATCCCAGGCCGGCGGCGAGGCCGGTGGAGTAGAGGAAGTCGGTGTCGAATCGTGGAATCTCGAGAAACAGCGTGCCGGTATGTTCGTCCCAGTAGAGTGGGAAGTAACCGTCGAGCTTCTGCGTGCCCGCGGTTCGTTCTTCGATGCTGGGCGTACGGCCAGCCGGTGCGGCCTGGCCGCCGCCGCGCCCTTGTCCGCCGCCGGCTGAAGGAGCCTGCGCGTCGAAGCGCGTGCCGCCGGCGACGACGAACGAGAGGACCGCCGCACAGATAGTGACTGCTCGGGACATAGGAAGATGACCTCGCGCCGATTATAGCGGCTGACGTGCAGCGGAGTGCATCTTGCATTCTCAAACCGGCGTCTGGAGGCAACATGCGTGCGTTGTTCGCGTTCGGTCGGGCGGTATTCGGAGGGTTCTTCGTTTGGAACGGTCTCAACCATCTCGTCGAGCGGAAACAGATGAGTCAGTACGCGGCCGCCAAGGGCGTGCCGATGGCCGAGGTGGCGGTCCCGGCTTCGGGAATACTCGTTCTGGCGGGCGGGCTGAGCGTGATGGCGGGTGTGAAACCACGTGAAGGCCTCGCGGCGATCATCGGCTTCCTGATTCCCGTGACGCTGCAGATGCACCGCTTTTGGGAGGTCCAGGATCCGCAGCAGCGCCAGGGCGAGTTGATCAACTTCACGAAGAACATGGCGCTCGTCGGCGCCGCGCTGATGATGATGGAGCTCGCAGAGCCCTGGGCGGTCAGCGTCGATCACGCGCTGTCCGACGATGACGACATGTTCGTGCACCTCGGCGACCGCGAGTTCCGCGCGCCGCCGGCGTAGCGGCGGGCTGGCGAGGTTTGTGCAGTGCCTCGGGCTGAGTGCAACGCATGATCAATCAGCCCCTCGCCGGCCGCCACAACCATAAGGCCACCACCGTCGTCCTCGTGGGCTTGATCGTTCGATCTTTCGGCCTTGCCGCTGGGGTCGGCCTCGGAATTCTCCTCGCCAGCGCGCTCTTCACCGGCTAGGCCGGCAGCCTTCCTCGCGCCGCCGTCACTCTAAATTCGTCACAGGTGTTCCAACCTGGAGCACGCCCAGAGATCGAAGGATCTGAGGATCTGAGGATCTGGGGATGTGAATGGGTTACGCCTGACCGTGCAATTCTGACTCGCCGGTCGCGCGTATGATCGTGCGGCATGCCCCAACTCGACTTCTTCCTGGTTGATGTGTTCGCGAGCGAGCCGCTCGCGGGCAACCCGCTCGCCGTCGTTGCCGGCGCCGACCGTCTTGATGAGCCGACGATGCGGCGTCTGGCGCGCGAGTTCAATCAATCGGAGACGACGTTCGTGATGCGGCCGACGCGGCCGGATGCCGACTGGAGGCTGCGGTTCTTCACGACCACGGGCGCCGAGGTCTACGGCGCCGGCCACAACGCGCTCGGCGCCTGGTGGTGGCTGGCGGCGTCCGGGCGGCTCACGCTTGGCGCCGGGCTGACGACGTTCAGACAAGAAATCGGCGATCACGTGCTGCCGGTGGAGATCATGTCTGAAGGTGGACGTCTGCGCGCCGTGGGGATGATTCAGTCGCCGCCGGTCTTCGGCGCCATGGCGCACGATCTGGCCGCGTTGGCGGCAGCGCTGGGGATTCGTGAAGGCGATCTCGCCGGCGGCGCCCCGGGGACAACGACGACAACAACGACCACGCCGCCGCAGGTCGTTTCCACCGGCGCCGCGCATCTGCTCGTCGGCGTCCGCGATCGCGCCGCCGTGGCGCGTGTGGCGCCCTCGGTCGAGCCGCTCGTTGCGATTCTCGACGCGCTCGGGGGGCAAGGCTGCTACGTGTTCTGCCTCGATCCGATCGACCCCTCGGCAACCGTTCACGCGCGCTTCTTCAATCCGTCGGTCGGCATTTCCGAGGACGCGGCCACCGGCAGCGCCGCCGGTCCGCTCGGCTGCTACCTGACGGCGCGCGGGCTGGTCCCATCGGGCGCGACGCTGGTGGTTGAGCAGGGATACACGATGGAACGGCCGAGCCGGATTGAGGTGGCCGTGCGCGGCGATCGCGTTCGCGTGTCCGGCAGCGCCGTGGTGGTCGCCGAGGGCACGATCCGCTGCTAGCGCGTGTAGCCCCGGCGCGCCCGCACCTCGCCTTTCTTGTCCGTGAGCTTGACCTCGAGGGGATGCCACCCTGACGGCGGCACATTCTGCGGCGAGTAGGTGAGGACGTAACGCGTCTTGAACTCCGAGACGATCTTCACGAACACGCCGCGCAGATCGCGGCTCTGGCTTGCAACGATGAGCTCGCCGCCCGTCTCGTCGGCGAGCGTTGGGAGAAACTGCTGCCGGAACAGCCGCGGCTCTTCGAGAAACCAGCGGTACATCGTGTTCTGGACCATCGCCGGCGTGTCGCGGGGGAGAAGATTGCCACGGCGTTGATTCGTCTGATTCGCCGGCGAATCGAGCCGGACGGCGTCGACGACCAGATCAGTGCGCTTCGCAGCGTCGACGACCGCGAGCGGATCGAGCCAGCTCGCGGTGTCGAGGCCGTCGGTGAAGAGCAGCAGCAGCATGCGGCCGTCCACGCTTTCCCGCATCGCGAGCGCTGCAAATGCGGCATCCGTGAGCGACGTGGATCCGCCCGCCTCGAGGCTGTCGATCACGCCGCCGATGGTCGCGGCGTTCCCCGACCACGACATGCGTTTCTGGACGACGTGCGAGAAGGCCAGGAGGGAGACTCGATCGTTCGCGCCGAGGCTCCCGACGGCGGCGTGCGCCGCCTCCTTCAAATGGCGCAGCGGCTCGCCGGCCATGCTCGCGCTCATGTCGAGCGCCAGCAGCAGGTGGAGCGGCACGTCTTCGAGCGCGACGGCTTCGATTTGCTGACGCACGCCGCTGTCGCGCAGCTCGAAATCGGAGGCGGTGAGGCCGGCGACGGGGCGGCCGCCGCGCGTGACCAGCACGTCGACGCGCACGGCGTCGACGCCCGATCTGAACACCGTCTGCGGCGGCACGAGCATCGCGACGAGCGCCACGAGCGCGGCACGAAGCGGCGTCAACGCTGAGCCTCCGCCCGCAGCGCGCCCAGCATCTCCTGCCCTTCGATCCAGTCGCCGTCCTGGTAGTTCCACCACGGCTCGTCGGCGGATGGCTTGAGCGCGCGCGCGAACAAGCGATCGAGGATCTGGCTCGCCGACGCGCGATCGCCGGCTCCGTAACTCGCCTGGCTCATCGCCAGATACGCGCTCTGGCCGTCCGGCCGCGTGTCGATCGCTTGTCCGTAGAGCCGCAGCGCCTCGTCGGTTCGCCCCGCACGTTCGCGCACGCCGCCCAGCAGCAGCAGCGCCATGTATCGCCATCGCGGCGGCGGCTGCGCCGCCAGCACCTGATCGAGAAGCGCCGCGGCGCGGTTGTCGTCGTGTTGGAGCGTTTTGACCCGCGCGAGCCGCACCCGCGCCTCGACCACCGCCGGGTCGGCGCTGATGGCGCGTTCGAACAGCGCGCCGGCATCGCGCAGGACATCGTCGCGCAGCCCGCGCCGGTTTCCGAGAGCACGAAGATCGATCGTCGCCGGCGGCTGCGTCAATGCGGCGGCTTCGTTTTCGTACACCATCCCCAGCCCCGTCAGCAGCGGAGCGTCGCTGGGGTACTGGACGGTGGCGTTTTTGAGAAAGGTGTCTGCCTGAATGCTGTGGCCGGCGATCAGCAGCAGGCCGATCGCGAGGACGGCACGCCGCTCGCCGGATCCCGGCGCGTCAACCCCGGCCTTACTGGCGAGCACCAGCAGGTCGGCGGCGACCAGCCCGTGAAACGTGACGTCAGCGGGCCCTTTGGCCGCGAGCGCGACGTCCGCCTGCAGCATGCCGGCCGCGAGCAGCGTCTGCCGATCCCAGGCGAAGAGGCTGTCGGTTGCGCGTGAGGGTCGCGGCTGGGACGAATGGACCAGCTCCACCCATTGCAAAATCAGCTTCTGCTGCGCCTGATCCAACGCCGTCACCGTCGCGATCGCGGCGTCGGTCCGCTTCGCGCGATAGTCTTCGATCGCGGCGCGATAGCCGCGAAGGCACTCGAGTGTTTGCGTGGTGGGAGCCTTGGGATCCCGTTGCCCGCCGTGCAGCGGGCCGGCTGGAAGGAGGAGCGATGCGAGCGCGGCCACGGCGGCTCTCGCGATCGACGGGCGGCCCATCTGCGCCCATCCTAGCCGAATTCCATGCCATCAGGGCCATGCGCAAGAGCCCTGTCCAACTGCCTCGCCTTGGCGTCTAATATCTCGATGCTGCGGAGATTCGTGATTGCCGCCGGAATCGTCCTGAGCGCCTCGGCCGCTGGCGCCCAGGCGCCTCAGCAACCGGCGCGCGATCGTCCCCAGCCGCCGCCACAAGTCGGCACCGGCGCGATCAAGGGACGCGTCGTCGACGGCCAGTCGGGCGCGGCCGTGGCGCGAGCGCGCGTCAGGCTGGTCGGTTTGAGCCAGGGTGCCCAACGTCCGTCGATCCTGACCGACGATTCGGGAACGTTCGCGTTCACGACATTGCCGGCCGGCACGTATTCGATCCAGGTCGACAAATCGACGTTTCTCGCGGGCCGGTATCCTGAAGGCGGCCAGACACTGCGGACCGGTTTTCGCCCGCTGACGCTCGCCGATGGGCAGGTGCTCGACGGGATCGCGGTGTCGCTCCTTCACGGCAGCGCGATCGCCGGACGCGTGATCGACTCGCACGGCGATCCGCTCGAGAACGTCGAGGTGCGCGCGATGGCGCTGCCCAAGTCGGGGCGCGGCCGCCCGCAGATGCGCAGCAGCACGAGCACCAACGACATCGGCGAATTCCGAGTCGCCCATCTCGCCGCGGGGCGGTA
>JADGOC010000152.1 GCA_017883165.1 Acidobacteriota bacterium | reverse complement strand
GATGATTCTGACGGTCCACGACGAGTTGCTCTTCGAGGTGCCCAAGGCGCGCGCCGACGAGATCGCCGGCGTCGTCCGCGATCGCATGCAGGGCGCGGCGGCGCTCAAGGTGCCGCTGACGGTCGATGTCGGTATCGGAGAGAACTGGAAGGACGCGAAGCCCTGACGCTCGGATTCAGCAGACGGCTTGGTCCTTTGGCGTTGGCGTTCGGCTGCTCAACCCAGCGACTATCGACCTCGTCGCGGCTGCGGAGAGTTGAATTGAGTCGTCAGGTCAAGTACAGTCCCGACGTCGGGTATCGACCCTCCCTCCATGCGTACCAGCCACCCGCTCGCGCCAGCTATCGGCGCAGACGTGGACGTGGACGCGCATCGCTCTGCGTCGGCAGCGCCAGAGGCATTCGGCGCGGTGTTGTGCGTTCCGGTTCGCGCTCCGCCGGTCCCGTTCTCCCCACTCGCGTAATCACCCCTCCGTGTTCCTGTGGGGCCGACGCGTGTACCGCGTGTCACAGAATCCATGAGGCCACCTTTGACGAGGATCTGAGCGGATAGGCCGCTGTCAGGTCAGCGAGACGATCGGTAAACATGGTGTCCACATCGAAAGCGTACAACTCGTTCGAAGTCACTCAGATCCAGTTCGATCGCATAGCCGACATCCTCAACCTGGACGCGGCCACTCGCGATCTGCTCCGCGTGCCGATGCGCGAGTACCACTTCAGTATTCCCGTGCATATGGACGATGGCCGCGTCAACGTGTTCCGCGGATTCCGCATCCAGCACAACGACGCGCGCGGGCCGTGCAAGGGCGGCATCCGTTTCCATCCTCAGGAAACGGTGGACACGGTTCGTGCGCTCGCGATGTTGATGACGTGGAAGTGCGCCGTCGTGGACATTCCGCTTGGCGGCTCCAAGGGCGGGGTGATCTGCGACCCGCACAACCTGAGCGCACGCGAGCAGGAGCTGATCTGCCGAGGGTGGGTGCGTCAGGTGGCGCGCAACGTCGGTCCGACGATCGACGTGCCGGCGCCCGACGTGATGACGACGCCGCAGCACATGTTGTGGATGCTCGACGAGTGGGAGGCGATTCACGGCGAGAAGGGGCCGGGGTTCATCACGGGCAAGCCGGTTGGCTCTGGCGGATCGCTCGGCCGCACAGAGGCCACCGGCTTTGGATTGATCTTCACGCTCCGCGAAGCGCTGAGAGAACTTGGGGTCAAGGTCAGCGACACCCTGGCGTCCGTGCAGGGCTTTGGCAACGTCGCACAGTACGCGGTCCGGCTGTACCGGCAGCTGGGTGGCACCGTGATCGGCGTGTCGTCGTGGGACCAAGTGGATAAAGTCTCCTATTTCTTCCGAAAGCTCGACGGCGTCGATCCCGACACGCTGCTGAAAATCACCGACCGCTTCGGTGGCATCGACAAGGACAAGGCGCGCGGGGAGGGGTACGAGGTGCTGCCCGGCGATGCGTGGATCGAGCAGGAGGTTGACGTGCTCGTTCCGGCCGCGCTGGAAAACCAGATCAACGGCGACACAGTGCCGCGTATTCATCAGAGGGTCAAAGTGCTCGCTGAAGGCGCGAACGGTCCGACGACGCCGGATGCCGACACGGTGCTTCGGGACCGTGGCATGTTCGTCATACCTGACTTTCTCGGCAACGCCGGTGGTGTCACCTGCAGCTACTTCGAGCAGGTTCAGAGCAACACGAACTACTACTGGGACAAGGACGAAGTGCTCGGGAAGCTCGACCTGAAAATGACGTCGGCCTTCCTGGCGGTGAGCGAGCTCGCACGACGGGAGAAGCTGTTCATGCGCGATGCGGCGTACGTCATCGCGGTCAGCCGCGTCGCGAAAGCGTGCAAGGATCGCGGCTGGGTATGAGCGATCGGCCACGAGCCGCGCCGCGCTTTGAACGGAAGTTCTTCGGCGCGGCCGAAACGTTCACATGCATCGGCTCGGGGTCGGCCGGGGGAAAAGCCAGTGGGCTGCTGCAGATCAAGGATGTGTTCGCCGCCCGCTTGCCACCGGAGGCGTGCGCACCGTTCACCGTCGAGATCCCGACGTTGACGGTCATTGCGACCGACGCATTCGATCGGTTCGTCCGCGAGAACGGTTTGGGTGATATCGTGCGTTCCGATGCGCCGGACGGCCGGATCGCGCACGCGTTCCAGCACGCCACGCTGCCGTCCGATCTGGTGGGCGACCTGCGCGCCTTGATCGAGCAGGTGCACACGCCTCTTGCGGTCCGATCCTCCAGCCTGCTCGAAGACGCGCTGTTCCACCCTTTTGCCGGTGTCTACGGGACCAAGATGATCCCGAACAACCAGCCTGACGTCGACACTCGCTTCCACAAGCTCGTCGAGGCGGTGAAGTTCGTCTACGCGTCGACGTACTTCCGCAGTGCGAAAAGCTACATCAAAGCCGCTGGTTGCGGTGCCGACGATGAGAAGATGGCCGTCGTGATCCAGGAAGTCGTCGGACACCGGTTCGCCAGTCGGCTCTACCCGCATGTCTCGGGGGTGGCGAAATCGTTCAGCTTCTATCGGTCAGGCTCCGCCCGACCCGAAGACGGTTCGGTCAGCCTGGCGCTCGGCCTTGGCAAGACGATCGTGGAGGGCGGCGTGGTTTGGACGTACGCGCCCGCTGATCCGCGGCAGACGCCGCCGTTCGCGTCGGCCGCCGATCAGCTGAAGCGGACGCAGACTGAATTCTGGGCCGTGAACATGGGACGTCCACCCGCCTACGACCCAACGGCCGAGACGGAGTACCTCGTGAAGGCGAATGTGGCCGACGCCGATTTCGACGGAGCGTTGACGCTCGTGGCCTCGACCTACGACGCTCGTGCCGACCGACTTGTGTCGGGAACCGGCCGGGCCGGTCCCCGCGTGGTGACCTTTGCGCCCCTGCTCGTGCTCGAGGAACTGCCGCTCAATAGGGTGATTCGCTCTCTGCTCGCTGTGTGCGAGGACGCGCTTCAGGCGCCCGTCGAAATCGAGTTCGCGGTCACGCTTCCCGCCTCGCGCGGTGCAGCGGAGCCGCCTCGCATCGGGTTTCTGCAGGTCCGTCCGATGGTCGTGTCCGACCAGGTGGTCGTGATTGAGCCAGAGGAGATGACGGGGCCGCGTGTCTTGCTCGCATCGGACGAGGTGCTGGGCAACGGCGTCGTCGAGACTATGTGCGACATCGTTTTCGTGAAGCCCGAGACGTTCGAGACACGCCACACCCGCGAGATGGCGAGCGAGATTGCCGACATGAACCGGGCGCTCCTCGACGAGGGTCGGCCGTATCTGTTGATTGGCTTCGGTCGCTGGGGCAGCTCGGATCCGTCCTTGGGGATCCCTACCGACTGGGGGCACATCTGTGGCGCACGCGCCATCGTCGAGGCCACCCGGCCAGGGATTACGGTGGAGTTGAGCCAGGGCTCCCATTTCTTCCACAACATCTCCAGTTTTCGCGTCAGCTATTTCTCCACACGTCCGCACATCGGGTACGACGTCGACTGGGCGTGGCTGAGCGGCCAGTCGATCGTTCGGGACGCCGCGTTTGTTCGCCATGTCCGGCTGGCGGCGCCGCTCACCGTCAAGGTGGACGGTCGAAGCGGGCGCGGCGTCATTCTGAAGCCCGCATGACGAAGGGACCGGTCGACCAGATCGTCGAGACTCTCCGCGAGCGCGCGAAGGAACTGCACTGCCTCTACAACGTGCACGAGGCGGTCAATCGACCCGGAGCATCGCAGGACGAGGTGTGTCGGGCGCTCGTCGAAGCGATTCCGCCGGGCTGGCAGTATCCGACCGTCTGCTGGGCGCGCATCACGCTCGAGCACGCGATCTACGAGCCGCCCCGAGCCGTGCCGACCCCATGGGTTCTGCGCGCCGAAATCGTCGTCGCCGCGGAGGCGGTGGGCGCCGTCGAAGTCTTCTACACGCGACAGATGCCCAAGGCCGACGAGGGGCCGTTCCTCAAAGAGGAGCGCCGACTCGTCAACACGATCGCCGAGAGCCTGGGCCACTACGTGATGCACCGTCGGCTGCAGAGCGCCGCGTCGAGTTGGCAGGCCGCCAACGAGAGCCTTCCGACCGCGGAGCGGGCCGGCTGGTGGGTCATCATCGAGTTTCTTCGCAAGACCGACCACCAGCTGCTGTCACGCATCTCGCGGCGGATGATCAACTATCTGTGTTGGAATGGGATCCCCGATGCCATGGCACTGCTCGAGCGGTTCGCGAGCAACGTGCGCGAGGACTCCTTGGACGAGAACCGACCGCTCGAACGAAAGAGCCTGGAATACCTGCTCGCGCTGACCGACGACGCGTTTCGGATTGCGGCGGAGAATCTGAGCGAGCCCGAGATCGTCACGTGTATCGAGAAATGGATCAAGGACGACAAGTCCGGCTTCCTCATCAAGGCCGTCGAGAATCCGGGTACTTCGCTCACCGAGATCACCGACGCGCTCGCCCGCTACGAGCAGACCACCATCACCGACCACGATCTGTCACGCGCCGTGCAGATCGGCCTGCGCGTGTCTCTGGCGCGCCGGTTTTTCGCCGACGATCTCGATTTCGTCAATGCGGCCAAGCAGTATCTCGATGTCCGTGATTTCCACGAACTCTCCGGCCGTGTGATTGCGCCGCCGTCGAGCCGCGGGAAACTGGGAGGCAAGGCCGCCGGTCTCTTTCTCGCCGCCCAGATCGTCCGGAAGTCGACCGAGTACGCTGATGCGTTGAGCGGGCTGAAGATACCCAGGACGTGGTATCTCACCTCCGATGCGCTGCTCGACTTCGTCGAGCACAATCACCTCGAGGATCTCTACAACCGCAAGTACCTGGAGATCGACCAGATCCGGCGCGAGTACCCGCACATCGTCCACATCTTCAAGAACTCGACCTTTTCCGCGGAGATCGCCAGGGGGCTCGCGGCCGCTCTCGATGAGTTCGATGAGCGGCCGCTCATCGTCCGTAGCTCGAGTCTGCTCGAGGACCGGCCGGGCGCGGCATTTTCGGGAAAGTACAAGAGTCTCTTCCTGGCGAACCGCGGAACCAAGGGCGAGCGTCTGGCCGCGCTCACGGACGCGATTGCCGAAGTCTACGCCTCACTCTTCGGCCCGGACCCCATCGAGTATCGCGCCGAGCGTGGGCTCCTCGACCTGCACGAGGAAATGGGCGTGATGATCCAGGAAGTCGTCGGCACGCATGTCGGCCACTACTATCTGCCGGCATTTGCCGGTGTCGCCTTCAGCACCAACGAATTTCGATGGTCGGCGCGCATCACGCGCCGCGACGGGCTGCTTCGGCTCGTGCCCGGACTTGGCACCCGTGCGGTCGATCGCGTCAGCGACGACTACCCGATCCTGATCGCGCCGGGTCAGCCGGGTCTTCGGGTCAATGTCACGACGGACGAGATCATTCGGTACTCGCCGAGCAAGGTCGATCTCATCGACCTTGACACGCGGCGGTTTGAAACAGTCGAGCTCGACGCGCTGCTGCGCGAGGTCGGCTGGGAGTTTCCCGCCATTGAGCTCATCGTTTCCAAGCTCGATGAGGACGGCGTGCGCGGTCCGGTGGGGTTCGGCTGGGACCCCGCGCACGAGCACGGTGTCGTCACCTTCGAGGGGCTGATTGAGCGGACCCCGTTCATTTCGCAAATGCGCGCGCTGCTTCGCCTGCTCGAGGAGCGGTTGGGGACGCCTGTCGACCTCGAATTTGCGTCCGACGGAAAAGACTTCTACCTCCTCCAGTGTCGGTCGCAGAGCTCCGGGGACGTGGCCGCGCCGACGCCGATTCCGCGGGATGTGCCGGACGAGCGGGTCATCTTCTCCGCGAACCGCTACGTCTCCAACGGGAGCGTACGCGACATCACGCATATCGTCTACGTGGATCCCGAGAGCTACCGACAACTCCCCGACGTGTCGAGCTTGCGTGAGGTGGGGAGAGTCATTGGGCGGTTGAACAGCCTGCTGCCGAAGCGGCAGTTCGTTCTCATGGGGCCGGGTCGCTGGGGCAGTCGCGGCGACATCACGCTGGGCGTGAACGTCACCTACTCGGACGTCAACAACACAGCCATGCTGATCGAGATGGCTGCGCGCCACGGGAGTTACGTGCCGGAACTGTCGTTCGGCACCCACTTCTTTCAGGACCTGGTGGAGTCGTCCATTCGGTATCTGCCGTTGTTTCCTGGCGATCCGCACGTCGTATTCAACGAACACTTCTTGCGCGAGTCACCCAGTATCCTGGGCGACCTGCTGCCGGAATACGCCTGGCTCTCCGATACCGTGCGCGTCATCGACGTTCCCCGAACCGCTGACGGTCACGTGTTGAGAATCCTGTTGAACGCCGACCTGGACGAGGCGATCGGCATGCTCGCCGCACCGGCGGGGCCTGTGGTGGGTGCGGCGTCAGAGCCCCGGCGCGAGCTCAGTCAGGCGGTCGATGAGCACTGGCGCTGGCGCCTGAGAATGGCCGAGCGGATCGCAGCCGAGATCGACGCGCCGCGGTTCGGTGTCCTCGCGATGTATGTGTTCGGCAGCACCAAGAACGCGACGGCCGGCCCGGCGAGCGATATCGATCTCATCGTGCACCTCCGCGGCACCCCGGACCAGCGCGCCGCCATGGAAACGTGGCTCGATGGCTGGAGTCGATGCTTGAGCGAGATGAACTACCTGCGGACCGGCGCTCGCACGGATGGGCTGCTCGACGTGCACATCATCACCGACGAAGATATCGCCGGTCGATCGAGCTATGCCGTCAAGGTCGGCGCCGTGACGGACCCGGCGCGCCTGCTGGCTCGGTATCAGTAGAACGCTGTCACAGAAGATCGCGGACGGCTTCGTCTGGTCGTTTCGGATCGAAGCGGACCAGGGCGAGTTCGTCGCCGTCGTGCGCCGCCGACAACATCCGCGTCCGGCCCAGCCGATCGTGCCACGAGCCTGTGATACGAGCGGACTCGTGGATGTGTCCGTGCAAGGTCAGCAGCGGCTGATGGGCTTCGATGAAGTGCCTGACGGCGATGCTGCCGACATGAACATCGAGCGGCGCGTGATCGATGGCCTTGCCGTCCAGCGCGGCTCGGTCGAGCTTCGTGTCGTACGGCGGCGTGTGGAACAGGACGATCGCTTCGTCGTGCGCGTCCTCGAGGGCCAGCATCCGGAGGTCGTCGGCGATCGTGCGGTACTTCAGCTCGTGTGGCGGGACTGGCACACTGCGCCAGCCCTCTTCGGGCGAAAGACAGCTCGGGTCGACGTACCGCGAGACATCGTATCGCTCCCAGTCCTTCAGCTGGAACGGTGTCGGAGGCACGCACGCGTAGCCATACACGGAGTACCCGCTCCAGGCGACTCGCCGCTGGTGCGCGTAGACCCAGATCCCCAAGCCCTCGGCCTCAATGATGGCGCCCTCGTGGAGGCGGAGATCGTCGTTGCCGAGAATGATGAACACGTGGGGATACGCCCGATCCAACTGCAGGCGAAGCGCCGAGAATCCTGGGATCAGGGTATCCGCGATGAAGGCGTCCTGCTCGTGAGGGCCAAAGGCAGCCGGCAGGAGATCGCCTCCGAGGAACACGGCGGCCGGGCGGGTGGAAGCAATCTCCTGGAACAGCTTCACATACCGGTCGGTGCGGCCGTGCAGATCGGCGACGAACAGGCAACGTGGCACGTCGAAGATTCTTATACACCCGATCGTGGCCGGTCGCGAGGCGGCGCGGCTGGTGCTACTCTGCCGTTGTCGGGTCGATCGTGGTCTTGATCTCTGACACCCGGTTTGCGGGGAACCCGCCTTGGCGGGCGTGCTCCCGCACCATCTCTTCGTTCGGCGCGCGGTAGACACAGTAGATTTGATCTCCGGTAACGTAGCTGTGTACCCACTGGATTTGTGGACCGAGTTGATTCAGCACACTGCATGACTTCTGGGAGATGGCCTTCAGCTCGGCGGACGTAAGCTTGCCTGCGCCGGGGATGTTACGCTCAATCAGATACTGCGGCATGAGAGCCTCCAGAGGAAGAGAAGCAACAATCGAAATCAGACCATTTCTGCGCACCAACTACCGCGTCCACTTTCCTTTGAACCGCTCCCACTCCTGACGCAGCGTCTCGGGCGGCTCGGCGAGCACTTTGGCGCGCTCGGGCACGAGCAGCTGCAGCACCAGCCGATCGAGATCGGCGCGAAGCGCCGTGCCGCGGTCGCTCGCGAGCCCCGCGCGGACCCATCCGGCCTCGGCGGCGCTCCATGCGGCCTGCAGGTCGCCCTGGCCGCGCGCGGCGGCCGACAGCCAGTACGACGCCGCCATGCTGCCGGGACGCGCGGCGATCTCGCCCTGCATGCGGTCTCTGATCCGCTGATAGGCGCCCTGCCGATCGATCTCCGCCCGCGCCCGCGCGTCGCGATCGATCGCGCTCGCCCACCAATCGAGGACGCGCTCGCGGCCGCCAGCCGGGAGGTCGTCGGCGCGCGCCAGCACGTCCGTGAACACATCGCCGGCGGCGCCGAACGCGCCGTCGAAGAACAGCGCCTCGCCTAGACCGACGAGAAAGTCGACGCGCTCGCGTCCGCCCAGCCGCTGCGGATCGAGCCGCGTGAGCCGGGCGCGCGCGTTGGCGAGATCGTCGGATGCCTGGCTGTCGCGGAAGCGCTCGAGGTACGAACGGGCGGCAATGAGGTCGGCGCTGTCGGCCCGCGCGGCGATCAGACGCGCCTGATCGGCCGCGGCGATCGCCGCTTCGAACTGGCCGCTGTTGTAAAGGGCTCGGGCGCGCGCGAGAGCATCCGGCGGGTCGGCGGCGGCGGCAAGCGTCGCCGATGCGAAAAACACCAACAAAACCGCGCCAAAACGGCCCATTCCGCGATGGTAGCACAGAGCCTTTGGTACAATGTTCGGGAGATGGTGGAGCCTAGGATCATCCCGCGCGCCGAGCATCCGATCTCGCGACGCGACGTCGATCCTGACGCGCTCAAGGTCCTGTACCGGCT
>JADGOC010000151.1 GCA_017883165.1 Acidobacteriota bacterium | reverse complement strand
CACGCCGGTCTTCGTGAACACGGCCGCTGCCGGTCCGAAATAGACGAGCTTCCACTCCGGGGCATTCAGAAAATTCCGGAGCAGCGCGCCCTTCGCGAGGTCGATCACGGCCACATCGGCCGGGTACTTCCGGAGAAACTCGTCGAAGATCTCGCCGTTCGTGAACCGATACTGGTCGTCGAACCAGGACAGGTACGGGAACGACCGCGAGTCGGTCATGACCTTGTAGGCCGGATCGAGCCGCCAGAGCAGGTACCCGCCCGAGTCGAAGATGTTGTACAGGCGCGGTCCGAGGCGGGCGGCGGCAAGGAACTCGGCCTCGGCCACGGGGTTGCCGTCGCTGATGCCGAACCCGAGCCAGCTCCTGTCGAGCGGACGGTAACGCGCCTCGTACACGGCACGCCCGCTGAGAAACAGCGCAAGCCCGATCGCCATGCCAGCAAACGCCGCTTCTCCCTTCAATGCCGGGGCTTTTTGTACAGCGGCACCGGTGCGAGACGAATCGGGCGACGAGAGGAGAGAGAGGAGGTAGAAGAGGCTGTAGGTCCCGACCACCGGCCAGGCATAGGTCGTCCGAAGCTGCGGCACGTAGAGCGCCAGATACGACGCATTCAGGATCACGATCGCCCAATCCACGCGCGCGCCGGCACGTCCCTTCCTGGCCAGTTGCACGACGAGCCCGATCAGCGCGCCGCCCAGGATCACCAGAAACTCGGCGAAATGCAGGCTGAGCGTGGCGCGGTCGAAGACGGTCTGATGCGCGGCGTTCCAGGCGACGTCCGGACGCGGCGTCATCCCGAGCACGTAGTCCTGAAAGAGCTGGACCGGATAGCGGACTCCGTACGGCGTGAGCATCACGGCCAGGCCGCAAAGCGCCCAGCCGCAAACGAGGTGCGCCAGGCTGCGTTTCGAGAATGCCAGCGCCCGGGACGCGCGGGCGTTCAGCAGCTCGCCGGCGGCCGTCGCCAGCAGGAACGGGGCAATGAGGATGAACCCGCCGTGATGGTTGACCCAGACCGCGACGACGGCGGGCACGAGGTAGAAGATCGCCGCCGGGCGGCCGCCATTCGCTCGCGTGAGCTTCGCGCGGAAGTAGATCCAGGCCACGACGTTCAGGAAGAGAAACGAAAACAGCTCGGGCTTGACGATCGTGCCGGCGTGCGACATCAGCACGAACAACAGGAGCGATGCCGGCACGAAGACCGATCGGCCGATGCCGGCCGCCCGCGCATACCCTGCCGCGAGGACGACCGCGCCGAGGACGACGACGTAGCGGAGCGCGTAGAGGCTCCACGGGCCGAGGTGCTCCCATAGCCAATAGAGCCACATCTCCGCGGCCCACGCGCAGTAGATCATCGTGTTCGACGTCGGCGTCCACGAGAACGCGGTGTGATCCGGGACGAGTGTGCCGCGCTGGAGCATCTGACGGGCGTAGGCCATGTGCCAGAAGAGGTCGCCATCCAGGAACGGCTCGGCAAAATGGAAAGCGACGACCAGAACCAGGCATCCCCACAGCACGAGACTCGCCCGCCGGTCAGGCACGTCCGCCCCGGTGCTCACGAGAGACGGACCGGCTCGCCCCGCCGCGACAGCGACAGTTGAGCCGCTTCGAGCCAGCGCACGACCCGGAGCCCCGACTCGCCATCGGTCCTCGGCCGGCAGCCGGTCTCGACGCACTCGATGAAGTGCGCGGCCATGACGCGCAGGGCTTCCCCGACCTGCAGGCGCGGCGCCCACATCCGTCCCGCCCGGAAGTCGACACGAAGCGCCTCGATCGACGCGGCATCGCGCGCGAGCGCCGGAGAGCACTCGTATACCTTCACCTTCTCGAGAGGATCGAGATCGTCGTACACGATCGTGCCGCACTCGCCGCCGATGACCGTCCTGCGCAGCTTGACGGCCGAGAGCCAGTTCGCCTGCACGTGGGCAATCCGTCGTTCACCGAAGAGCAGGGTCACGTGGACGATGTCGGGAGGCGCGCCGGGCTCGATCGAGAGTCCCGTGGCCGAGACGGCGGCCGGCGCGTCGGCCACGAGGTGGTCGATGATCGCCAGGTCGTGCACCGCGAGATCCCACAGGACGCCAGTCTCCGGATGGAACCGGTGCAGACTGGTGCGCACGGCGTCATGGAGCAGGATGCCGCCCACGGCCCCCGACGCCACGATCTCGCGGATCTCCTGGACCGCGCTCGTGTACACGAAGGTGTGATCGACCATGAGCGCGCGCTGGCGCCGGGCGGCTGCCTCCACGAGACGCGCGGCATCGTCGCTCGTCTCGGCGAGCGGCTTCTCGACGAGCACGTGCTTGCCAGCCTCCACGCCGGCAAGCGCCAATTCACCATGGGAGCTGGCGGACGTCGCGATCACCACGGCGTCGATGGCGGGATCCTCGATGAGATCGCGAGCATCCTCAGCCAGCCGGACCTCCGGGTATGCCGTGTGCGCCACGGCGAGCCGCTCCGGACGCCGGTCGGCCACGGCGCGAACTTCCACGCCAGGCGTGCTCGCGAAACTGCGGACGAGGTTCGGTCCCCAATACCCGTAGCCGATCACCCCGACACCGATCATGGTTCGTGAGCCGGCGTTCGAGTGGAGACGAGAGTGCGGGCAGGCACACCCGCGACCACGGCGCCGGCCGGCACGTCGTGGGTGACGACCGCCCCGGCCCCGACGAGCGCGTGGGCGCCAATCGTCACGCCGCAGAGGATCACGGCGCCGCTCCCGATCGACGCGCCCGACTCGACACGTGTCGGCACGAGCTTCCAGTCCTCCGCCGTGGCACGCGGAAACCGGTCGTTCGTGAACATCACTCCATGCCCGACGAACACCTCGTCGTCGATCGTGACGCCTTCACAGATGAACGTGTGCGACGAGATCTTGCAGCGGCGGCCGATGCGCGCGCCGCGCTGGATCTCGACGAACGGGCCGATCCGCGTCTCGTCCCCGATGGCGCAGCCGTAGAGGTTGACCAGCTCCGCGTGGTGGATCACCACTCGCGCACCAAGCTCGACGTCTGCGGCGATCGGCATCACGACTCCTTTCGGCGCTGCGCGACCAGCGCTTCGAGGCCGGTGAGCGCATACGTGAAACGTTCGCGCGTCCAGGCCTCGGGAGACTCCAGGAGGGACTCGATCTCCTGCTGGCGGCGCATCCACCGCCCGCGGTCGAAGTGGCGGATGATGGCGGCGAGCGGCCGGCGCAACGCCGGCTCCGGCGCCACGGCGTCGAGCACCACCGTGTGCCCGCCGACGGCCGTCACGCGCGCCATTTCACGCACCGCGCGGGCCGCCTCGTCGTCAGGCAAGTGATGGAGCAGGCCAACTCCGACGGCGGCCTGAAAGCAGTCGCCTCGGAATGGCAAGGCGACTGCCGACGCGACCACCGCCATCGCCCCGGCGCGTGCGGCGGCGGCCACGCGGGGAAACGACACATCGACCGCCACCGAGCGAGCGCCCAGCCGCGGTAGGCGGGACAGTCGCGACTCCGATCCGGATCCGAGGTCGAGCACGCAGCCCCCTGGCGACTCCGTCCGACCGGGCACGCACACCTCGAGACGCTCGCCCAGACGACGGTCCGCGCCGGGCGCCAACACCTGCTGACCCAGGCGGCGAAGCGCCATCCTCCATGCGTCATGCGTCATGCGGTACAACCCGATCGGTCGTGGCTTCGATCAAGTAGCGGGGCCGGCGGCGACTCTCGTCGAGCGCGCGCCACACGTACTCACCGAGGACACCGAGCATCACCATCTGCACGCCGCCGATCAGGAGGATGACGACCATCAGCGACGACCATCCGGTCGGAAGCTGCCGGTGGAACGCGTTGTTGACGACCACGCCCGCATAGACGACTCCAGCAGCCGCCGTGCCCAGCCCAAGGTACGTCATCGCGCGGATGGGGACGGATGTGAACCCGATGACCGAGTCCACGAAGAGCTTCAGCCGCTGCGCTCGGGTCCATCCGGAGCGGCCGCCGAGACGCTCCTCCCTGGGGCAAGGGACGAAGACCTGCCGGAACCCCATCCAGGTGATCAACGCGAGCAGGCTGACGTGATGCTCGCGGAACTCTCTCACCGCGTCGATGACCTTACGATCGAGGAGGACGCAGTCGGCGCCTGCCGGAGCCAGATGGCCCAGGCCGGCTACACGCCGCATGATCCGGTAATAGAGGCGCGACGTGAACGGCGTCTCCGATCGCGCTCCGTCGCGCGCGGCCCACACGACTTGCGCACCGGCGCGCCACTGGGCGAGCAACGCCGGCAGAATTTCTGGTGGATCCTGGCCGTCGGCGGCGACGACCGCCGCGGCGGCGCCACGCGCGGAGGCGAGTCCACACGCGATGGCCGCGTGCGATCCGGTGTTGCGCGCGAGGCGAAGCCCGCGCACGCGTGGGTCCGATTCGGCGAGCCGGGTCAACGAGGCGAAGGTCTCGTCACTCGAATGATCGTCGACGACGATCCACTCCCAGTCGATCGCTGCCTCGGAAAGCGCCGCTCCGATCCGGCGGTACAGCGCTGGAAGATTCTCCGCTTCGTTGAACGCCGGCGTGACGAGCGACAGAAGAGGACGGGGTGACTGGGGAGGTGCCTCGTTGAAGGACGCGGCGGGACTCATCAGGTGCCCGCACGCGCGGCATCCACCGCCTCCAGGAGCGCGACGACGACGCGCGCCTGCTCCGAGTCTGCCAGACCGGGAAACAACGGGATCTGGATCGCGTGGTCGCGCGCTCGCTCGCTCTCGCGGAGCTTCCGGCACGTCCCTTCGCCGCAGTCGCACGCGCCTGCCGCCCCGCCGCACGACCACGTCTCCCGCGGGCACGCCGGTTCCCGATGGGCGCACATGACAGCCATCCGGGTGGCAACGCCGCGCGCGCGCATGTGCTGCATCACGGTATGTTGGCTCAGGTTCTCGGGGAGCCGCACGCAGTAGCCCTGCCAGTTGCTCCGTGCCCACGCCGGTTCAACGGGCGCCACGAGACCGGCATGGCCGGTGAGCTGGCCGGCATACGCAGCGGCCAGCCGCCGGCGAGCCGCGACCATTTCAGGCAGACGCTCGATCTGCACCTGGCCGATGGCGGCCTGAATGTCGGTCAGTCGATAGTTGTAGCCCAGGTCCAGGTACGTCTCGGGGGCCACGTCGGCGGCGGTGTGCCTCGCGTGCGCTGGCAGGCTCATGCCGTGCTGCCGCAGTCGCCGCATCGTCGCGTCCCAGTCCGCGCGCGCCGTCGTCACCATGCCGCCCTCGCCAGTCGTCAGCACCTTTCGCGGATGGAAGGAAAAGCAGGCGATGTCGGCGTGCGGGCGTCCGATGCGCTCCCAGCGTCCCTGCCAGAGGATCTCGCTGCCGGCCGCGCACGCGGCGTCCTCGACGACCACGAGATCGTGACGGCGGGCAACCTCGAGAATCGCGCGGAGGTCGCACGGCATGCCGAGCTGATGCACGCAGAGAATGGCACGCGTCCGGGCCGTGATCGCGTCCTCGAGCCGCGACGGATCCATGTTGAACGTCCCCGGCTCGATGTCGACGAACACGGGTCGCGCGCCCACATAGCGGATGCAGCTCGTGGTGGCGATGAACGAATGGCTCACCGTGATCACCTCGTCGCCCAAGCCCACGCCGGCCACTTTCATCGCGAGATGAAGCGCCGCCGTCCCGCTCGAGACCGCGCACGCGTACGGCGCGGACACGGCCGCCGCGAACGCCGTTTCGAAGCGCTCGACCTCCGGTCCCTGCGTCACCCATCCGGACAGAATGGCGCGACGCGCGGCCGCGACCTCGCGCTCGTCCATCTCGGGCCGGGCGATCGGAATGAGTGGCGCGATCGCAGTGGGAGGCGCCGTCGTCATCAGGAACGCACCGCCACCGAGCCTGCTTCTGTGCCTCCGGAAGTCTCCCAGCTTCTGAGGACCTCGTCTTCTAGCAATTGACCGGCCGCGACGCCCCGCACGCGATACCACTCGACGAGTCGCCGCAGGCCCTGCTCGAGGGTCACCTCTGGAGTGAATCCCAGAAGGCGCCCTGCCAGGGTCGTGTCGGCGCACTGTCTCGAGACATCGCCGGGCCGCGCGTCGGCATGGACGACCGCGACATCCGGTCGATCCGCGGCCGCCGCCACGTGCTCCGCGAGCATCCGGACGCTCGTTTCGCGGCCCGTTCCGATGTTGACCGTGCGGCCGGCCGCGGCTTGGATGTGGCCGGCGAGGAGGATGCCGCGAGCCGTGTCGGTCACGTAGGTGAAGTCGCGCGTCTGTTGGCCATCGCCGAAGACGACGAGCTCTCGCCCGGCCAGGGCGCGTAGGAGAAATCGCGGGACGACCTCTCCGCTCGTGCCCTCGTGATGCGCGCGCGGCCCGAAGCTGTTGAATGGGCGCACGACGACGGTCGGAAACGAGTGGGTCGCGAAGAACGCTCGTGCGTAGGCTTCGCCGGCGAGCTTCGACGCGCCGTACGTCGTCGTCGGACGCGTCGGGTGGTCTTCGCTCATCGCGGCAGCGCAGGCCGTGCCGTACACCTCCGAGCTCGAGACGTGGACGAAACGGGCCACGCCGGCAGCGCGGGCCGCGATCAGCAGATCGAGCGTCGCGGTGGCGTTGACATCGTTCGCCTCGCGAGGCGCGACGAACGCGCGTCTCAGGTTGACGCACGCCAGGTGGAAGACGATCGACACGTCGCGGAGCACGGATGTCACGGCGTCGCGGTCGCGCACGTCGCCGACAACGAGCCAGACTCGATCGGCTGGGAGCCCATCGAGGTTCTCACGCCGGCCGGTGACCAGACTGTCGAGGACGACGACGCGATGGCCGGCCGCGGCAAGCTGGGCTGTCAGCTCCGAACCGATGAAGCCTGCCCCGCCCGTGACGAGCGCGGTCTCACGAATCATGTCCGTCGCTTCCTCGAAGCGCCGGACTCGTCGCGCGAGCGCAGCAGGCGCGCCGGCACCCCGGCCACGATGGCGCGCGGCGGGACGTTCCTGGTCACCACCGCGCCTGCGCCGACGATCGCGCCGGCGCCGATCGTGACGCCGGGCAGAATCACGGCGCCCACGCCGATGTCGGCGCCGGCACCGATATGAACCGGCTCGATGGCGAGGTCGGTTTCGATCACGGGCGATGTCGCCGGATGGCCGACATGGGTCGAGCCGAGGATTCTGACGCCAGGGCCGATGCCGACGCTCGCCTCGATTACCAGAGCGCGCGCGTCGAGGAAGGCCTGCGCACCGATCCAGACGCGATCGCCGATGACGCACGTGCCGTCGAAGCGGCCCTGGACGATCGCTTGATCGCCGATGGTGACGCCGCCGCCGATCTCAAACGTCTCCAGATGGGCAAAGCGCACATCGACACCGATCTCCAGGCCGTCCCCGAGACTTCGCGCCATCGCGCGCCACAGGACTCGGCGCATTCGCCGGTCGAATTCACCAGGCCCCGCGGCGAAGCGTGCGTACAGATCCGCCAGGACCGTCGGGGAGGACTCCCGCAGATGAGCAGCCAACCCACGCTCGAATTCCGGATCGGGTGCAAACGCCCGCGTCGCATGGAAGGCGGGCACGACACGGGATGCCTGGCGAGGGTTCGTCAAGGTACTCGGGTTGAAATGGTTGAAACGATCAAGGCATGGGCGCGAGTCAAGGCCCTGAAGTATGGGATGAGCGCGGCTGGCTGACAAGTGCCTGTGCGCTTGCCAAACAGCCGGGCGCGAGTAGCGATCAGCCGTCGCGATGGAGTTGGGCTAGAACTTCAGAGTGAGCTCCCCCAGGAACCGCCTCGGCGGCGCGACGTAGAACTGGCTGTCTCCGATCTCGCTGTCGGAGGTGTAGTGCCGGTCGTCGCCGAGGTTGCGGCCGACGAGCGACACGCGCCCCCACGAGAACTCCCACGACGCCCCGGCGTCCCACTCGTAGAAAGAGTCCGTGTAGAACGTGTTCCGCCGCGTCAGCGGCCGGACACCCTGATGGCGCACGGCGCCCCAGATGCCGAGGCCCGCCTTCGGGGCGTACGAGACGCGCGCGTTCCAGAGGTCCCGGGGCACGAGCTCCAGCCGCATGCCGTCCACGACTCGCAACGTGCCGTCGGGAGTGAGGAACGAGAAGTTCACGTACGTCGCGTCGTGGTGGCCGTAGCCCGCCGCGAGCGACCAGCCCTCGAGCTTCGGAAGCGCCCAGACGAGCTCGGCGTCCATTCCCTGGAACCGCTCCTCGCCGGCATTCGTCAGGAGGGGCCGGCCGTCCGGGCCGGCCGTCGAAACGACGAGGTTCTCGAAGCTCATGTGGAAGAACGTGACGTCGAAAGACAGCGTGCCGCGCGCCCAGCGCGTCTTGAGGCCGACCTCGCCCGAGCGGGCTCGTTCCGGCTCGAGGATGCGCGCGCTCTCGGCCTCGAGGATGTTCGGGGCCGCGGGCTTGAAGTTGCTCTTGGCCGAGACGTAGACGTTCAAGGCGTCGAGCACGGACGCCTGCGGCCTGTCGACTATCCGGACCAGCGCCGCGACGCCGCCGGACCACTTCCCGTCTGTCCGGCTGTCCGCCGCGACGTTCGGCGCGGGCGCGCCGACTTCGGCCACCGTCGCGTCGAGCGACTCGGAAGTGCGGTCGTAACGGGCACCGAACGTGAGAGTGAGGGCGTGGAACGGCGTCCACTCGTCGTTCAGGTAGAAGCCCCAGAACGTCCGGCTGTCCTCCGCGGAGCGGTGGTCGCCGACCGGAACCTGATCGAGCGTCGGAACCACGGGATGAGGCCCCGTGAGGAGCGAGAAGTCGAAGCCGGTGCCCTCGAGGGTCGTCTTGCCCGAGGTGTACGCGATGCCGGCCACGAGCCGGTGGCGGCCGCCGGCCGTGAAGTCGGCGACGATACGAGCGTCGTCGAAGAGCGTCGTCTCGAGCGGCGTCAGGGACGTGCCGGTGGCCGTGGCGCTCGCCGCGTCCGCGGTGTCGATGAAGGAGCGCACGGAAATCTGCTCGTCGCGCGTGAGGCCGAGCGTGTTTTCGAGGCG
>JADGOC010000150.1 GCA_017883165.1 Acidobacteriota bacterium | reverse complement strand
AGTGCGCCAGCCGCCTGACCCGCCGGGAATTCGGCACGGCTGTGGTGGCCCTTCCGTCTTCCCGCTCATAGCGCGGGCATGTCGATTGCTGGTCGCGAGTCTTCGCGAGAGAAGCCTCTCATGACATGAACCACGTCATGGTCCGGGTGTACGGAGCGCTGAACGACTTCCTGCCGCCGGCGCGCCGCCACGTGCCCCACACCGTGGTGTTCGAAGGCCGAACGTCGGTCAGGGATCTGATCGAACGAGCCGGCGTGCCGCACCCGGAAGTCGACTTAATCCTCGTCAATGGCGAATCCGTTGCGTTCGACCGTCTCGTGCGGGATGCGGATCGCGTCGCCGTCTTCCCTCGGTTCCGGACGCTCGACATCGGGTCCGTCACGCGGGTGCGACCGCCGCCGCTCGACGCGATTCGATTCGTGGTCGACGGTCACCTCGGCAAGCTGGCGAGGTACCTGCGCCTCGTCGGGCTCGACACCACGTGTCCCGCCGGCGCTCGCGATGCCGAGCTTGCCGACACCTCCGCGCACGAACGACGCATCCTCCTGACCCGCGATCAGCCGCTGCTCAAGCGGAAGGTCGTCGCGTACGGCTATTTCGTCCGGCAGACGATGCCGCAGCAACAACTCGTGGAGGTGCTGCGACACTTCGGCCCGCTACCGCTCGCACCGTTCACCCGCTGCCTGTTGTGCAACACCACGCTCCGCGACGTGCCCAAGTCCGCCGTCGACGCGAGACTGCCGGAGCGAACCCGACAGGCATTCGATGAATTCCGCGCGTGTGACGGCTGCGGCCGCGTCTACTGGAGGGGCTCCCACTGGGGCCGCCTCTCGGCCATCGTCGAGGCCGCGGCGAACCTCACTGTCCGAGCTCGAACGTGATGTTGGCGTTGACGCGGTAGTGGACGATTTTGTTGTCCTTCACCACGCATTCCAAGTTCTTGATGTAGATCGACTTGATGCCGTTGATCGTCTTCGCCGCGTCCCTGACGGCCAGCTGCGCGGCGTCTTCCCAGCTCTTGTCGGATTGCGAGAGCACTTCGATCACTTTGTGAATAGCCATGACACCTCTCCTTATTTTCTCTTCAGCCTTTGACACACACCACTGGCTCGAGCCTCGCGACCTTGCGCGACAGGCCGGCCCGATCGGCCGCGTCGACGACGGCCGTGACATCTTTGTAAGCGCCTGGGGCCTCTTCAGCGACACCGCGCGACGAGGGACTCCGGATGACAATGCCGCGGCTCGCAAGCTCGTCGATCACTTGCCGGCCGCGCCATTGCTTCAGGGCCTGATGCCGGCTCATGCTCCGGCCGGCGCCATGGCACGACGACCCGAACGATCGCGCGAGACCGTCGGCTGTTCCCACGAGGATGTACGACGCGGTGCCCATGGTGCCGCCGATCAGGACGGGTTGCCCGATCGCGGCAAACGCCGCGGGCAGATCCGGATGGCCTGGCCCGAACGCTCGCGTCGCGCCCTTGCGATGCACGAAGAGCCGCTTCACCACGGAGCCGACTCGATGCGACTCGACTTTGCACGTGTTGTGCGAGACGTCGTACAGCAGCGGCAGCTCCGCCTTCGGCACGATCTGGGCAAAGGCCTTGCGCACCAGGTGCGTGATGATCTGCCTGTTGGCGAGCGCGCAGTTGATGGCCGCGCGCATGGCACCCAGGTACGCCGCGCCGAGCGGCGAGTCGATCGGCGCGCAGGCCAGCTCGCGGTCCGGCAGCTCGATGCCATGGCCGGCCGCCGACACCACCATGCGTTTGAGGAACTCGGTGCCGATCTGATGGCCGAGGCCGCGCGACCCGCAGTGGACGCTGACGACGATGTCGCCTTCGTGAAGGCGGAACGCCGAGGCGACCGCCGCGTCGAAGATCTGCACGACGTGCTGCACTTCCAGATAGTGATTCCCCGATCCGAGCGTCCCCATCTCGTCGCGCTGTCGCTCTTTCGCGTGGGCGGACACCTCCTCCGGCTTCGCCGCCGCCATGCAGCCGTGTTCCTCGATCCGGTCGAGGTCCGCGGCCGTGCCGTAGCCCTGCTCGACGGCCCAGCGGGCGCCGCCCGCCAGCATCGCATCCATCTCCCCGCGTCCGAGGTGCAGCCGCCCCACGCTGCCGACGCCGGCGGGCACGCTCCTCGACAGCTCGTCGGCCAGCTGTTTCTTGAGTGGATCGACATCCTGACGCGTGAGGCCCGTGTGCAGCGTCCGCACACCGCACGAAATGTCGAAACCCACGCCACCGGCCGACACCACGCCGCCGCGATCCGCATCGAACGCCGCGACGCCGCCAATCGGAAAGCCGTATCCCCAGTGCGCGTCCGGCATCGCGTACGACGCCCGCTCGATCCCCGGCAGCGTCGCGACGTTGGCGACCTGTTCGTACACCTTCGCGTCCATCTCGCGCACGAGCCCTTCGGTCGCGTAGATGATCCCGGGCACGCGCATGGCTCCATGCGGGTCGATCCACCACTCAATGTCGGATTTGCGCGTGAGCAGACACAGGTCCATTAGACGTCCACCACGCATTCGGCGACCCAGGCGCCGTCAGGGTCCTGTGCGACTCGTAGCGCCGTGTAGGTCGCGCCTTTCACTTCGACGGCAGGCGCGTGGCGCCCGATATCGACCGGCTCGCCCCACGCCGTTCCGGTGAGTCTCGAATCCTCGAGGATCACGGTGAACACCGAGAACAGCATGTGGCGGGTCGCCATCTCGTAGACGAGCGCGTTCAGCCAGTCGACGACCAGCAGTTCGTCGCTCGGCGCCTCGCACAAAATCTCGACGGCCACATTCGGTCGCACGACGGCGGGATCGGTGATCGTCGCGGTGAGGGCGAGCGCAATCTGCTCGAATGCGGCTTCCTTGGTCGGCCCCACACCTCGGACGCCGATGTCGGCGCTGTGGTCGAAGTGCTCCCAGCGCGCCGCGCGGGTCACGCCACCTGGACTGCGATTCGCGGAATCAGGGACGCGGCTCGACCGTGGGACTGCCGGATTCTCGGACAAAGCTCCCCAAAAGCCACATCTCGTGCAAGCGCCCTGCCTCGCGGCGCCCTGTGTCTCGGCCTCGCCGTTTGGCACTCTGGTTGCGGTCGGACCAATTCCTGACGGAAAACCCTCTCGAGGAGTCGCAGCCATGCTCGGGTCGTTATCGCCAGCCGAGGTCGAAGATCTCCTGCATGCGGAATTCGTCGCGCGAATCGGCTGTCACGCCGAGGGCCGCACGTATGTCGTCCCGATCACGTACGCCTATGACGGCGACGCGTTGATCGGTCACTCCGTGGACGGTCTGAAACTCCGGATGATGCGACAGAACCCGGAAGTCTGCGTGGAGGTCGACCACATGGACGACCTGGCGAACTGGCGAAGCGTGATCGCGCGCGGCCGCTTCGAGGAGCTGGTCGGCCCTGTCGCAACGGCGGCGCTGATTACGCTTCGCGAGCGTTTTCGTCCACTCCTGTCGAGCGAGACGAGCCAGCCCACGCACGGTCTCCATGAGGGCGAAACGCCGACCCGCACGGGCAACGGAGGGGCCCATCTGTACCGAATCCACCTGTACGAGAAGACGGGTCGCTTCGAACGCCGCTGAATCCGCGTTCAGCCACCGTCGCGCCACTCGTTCAGAATCTGCCCGAGGTCCACGTCCGGCGCGATGAGGCAGATGTGACCATGCCCCGCAAGGACGCGAACGACCGAGCCCGGAACGCGGTCGGCCATGTATCGCGCCTGAGTGACGGATGGCACGAGGTGGTCCTGCTCCGCGGCGAGAAAGAGCGTCGGAGCGCCGAGCTCGTGGAGTCGGTGCCGGATGTCGTACGCCGTGAGCAGTCTCAACCGACTCAAATAACCGTCGCGGCTTGCCGTCGCCGTCAATGCCATGAAGCGCTCGAGCTCCTGGCGGTGGGTGTGCCGTGAGTGCATCCGGAACGCCGTCAGCCGCCGGATGAGCCCCATGGCGCCCCAGGGAACCGATCGGGTCCACAGCATGGCGAGCCGCAGACGCACCTGCGGCGCGAAGTACGGAAACGAATTGAGGATGACGAGTGCGATGACGCGTTCAGGCCTGGCGAGCGCGAGACTCATGGCGAGCGCACCCCCAAACGACTCACCCACGACGATGGCCCGCCGCTCGGCCGGCGCCACGATGTCGATCACGCGGGCAAGGTCCTCCACGAGCTCGTCCATTGTCAGGGCGGTGTCGCGTAAGGCATAGGTGGCGACGCGGTACGAGCGCGCGAGGCGTGGAAGCTGGCTGTAGAACAACTGGCCGGTGCCGTCCAGGCCCGGCACCAGCACGACGGCTTCTCCCGCACCCTGAATCGACAGGTGCGCATCGTAATCGTCAGTCATAGAATCCTTGCATGACCGAGACGCCTCCGCGCGACGCCCGCTGGCGGGTCCGCACACTCTGCAGGGTGGGCTGGACCGTCGCCTCAATCTTCGTCGTCGAGGCCGCGGTGTGTGGTCTCTCGATAGTGCCGGTTCTGCTGCTGTGGATGTGGCTGGTCGAGTGGACCACGTCAGCCTTTGTGCTTCGCACGATCGTGTTCAGCGTCTCGATCGTTCCATCCTACATCCTGTTTGCCTTGTGCCTGATGACGCTCTCGCCGATCGCCACGCGCATCACCGGGGCACGGACTCCTCGGAACGCGGAGATGCGGCTCTCCGACATGGGCTGGCCGCTGATGACCTGGGCGCGGTACGTGGCGGCCACGCACGTGGTGCGCCAACTGGCTGGGCCGCTGTTTCGAGGCTCTCCGATCTGGACCGCCTATCTGCGCCTAAACGGCGCGCGCATCGGCCGTCGTGTGTACGTGAACACGCTGTTCATCAGCGATCACAATCTCCTCGAGTTCGGCGACGACGTGGTGATCGGCTCCGAGGTTCACATTTCCGGCCACGTCGTCGAAGGTGGCGTGCTCAGGACCGGTGGTGTGCGATTCGGTCGTAACGTGACGGTCGGCCTTGGCAGCGTCATCGACATCGATGTCGAAGCCGATCACGACTGCCAGATAGGGGCCCTGAGCCTGGTGCCCAAACACACCAGGCTCGAAGCCGGGGCGGTCTATGCGGGCATTCCTGCGCGGCGCATCGATCAGCAGGCCCCCGGTCGCGCCGGCGATCGGCGTCCTCGTCCTTAGTCGCGCTTCTCACTCCCCTTCGCGCTCGAGCCGCGCGTGCTCGGCCAACACGTTCTTCCCAAGAGACTCGCGGAGCCAGATTCGCTCGACGATCGGATACGCGGCGACCACCGGCAACGCAAGCAGCGCCCCGATGATTCCCCCAATCGCCGCCCCTGTCCCCAGACCCAGCAGCACCGCGACACGCGACACCTTCAGATGATGGCCATACAGCTTTGGCGCGATGGCGTAGTTTTCGATCACGGAGCAGAGCCCGTACAGGCCGGCGACGGCAACGGCGGTGCCTGGCGAGATGGTGAGCGCCACCAGCACGGCCAGCGTGAGCGCCACGAAGAAGCCGAGAATCGGAACGAAGTCGCACACGCCGGCGAGCACCGCGAGCATGACCGCCCCTGGCACGTCCAGCAGCGTGAGCGACACGAGGACGAACACCGCCGCGAAGAGCGAGGTGAGGAAGTTGGCGGCGACATAGGCGAACACGGCCTCGGTCACGCCCGCGACCGTCTCGTGCGCCTTCGCGCGGTGCGCGCTCGGGACGTACGCGATCACCCACTCGTAGGTGCGGCGGCCATCCGCCAGCAAGTAGAGCGTTAGGATGAAGGCAAAAAGCGTCATCGCGGCGGCCGTCAGCACCGCGCTCGCGATTTCAGGCACTTTGGCGGCGATCGCGGACATCATCTGCGCCGGATCCTGGGGGCCTCGCCGTACAACGCGGGCGACCGCCACAGGCACGCGCACCGCGACACTCTCCTGGAACGAGGCGACATGGCTGACAAGCAGCTTCGTTTCTTCCGTGAGCGGCGCCGCGGCCGCAAAGAAAAAGGCGCCGAAGGTGGCGAGCGTCACAGCGCCGACCACCAGCACGGCCAGGCCCCTCGTGAATCTCCGCTGTTCAAGCCACTGGACGACCGGTTCGAGCGTGACGGCCAGGACGAGCGACACGAGCACCACCATCACGATGGGCCAGACCTGCAGCCAGATCCAGACGAGCGCCGCCGCGCTCAGGATCTTCAGGATGGTCAGCCAGGGCACGTCGAGCCGAACGCATTCGGGAGGTGACGGGCTCATCAAATGTCCTCTATTTCGCCAGTGTGACCGATGCTGCGAAAGCGCAAGACCATCTCACATCCTTACCGAGGCTCTCGTCGCCATTCGGCGATCCTAAGACGTGGCAGCGGATCGGTCAACCACCCGCTGACGAAGATCGGGTGCAGAAACAGTGGCACAATGACCCCCTGAATGGCGATCCCGAACAGCTTCGACATCCTGCAGGCCGTGATCGGAGCGACGCCCGACGCGATCTTCGTCAAGGATCTCGAGGGCCGCTACGTCCTGGTGAACGAGGCGTTCGCCCGCTTCCTCGGCAAGTCCCAGGCGGACATCGTCGGCAAGAGCGACTTCGAGCTCTACACCGAGGCCGACGCGCGCGCCTTCGTCGAGGCCGATCGGCAGGTGCTCGCGGGCGGAGAGCCTCAGGCCTTCGAAGGCGTGGCGACCGGACAGGACGGCCGGCCGCAGACCTACCTCGTTTCGAAAGGCGTCTACCGCGACAAGGACGGACGCAGCCTTGGCGTGTACGGGATCTCGCACGACATCACCGAGCTGCGGGAGGCGCACGAGACGCTGGCGCACACGCAGGAAGCGCTGTTCCGATCGCAGAAGATGGAGGCCGTCGGCCAGCTGACGGGCGGCCTCGCCCACGATTTCAACAACATCCTCGCGATCATCCTCGGCAACGTCGAGCTGCTGCAGGCGCGTCTGCCGAAGGATCCGTACACGGACGAGATCGTCGACGCCGTGCTGCGCGCGACGCTCCATGGCAAGGATCTCACCGGCCATCTCCTGGCGTTCTCGCGCCGCCGACTGCTCAACCCCCAGCCGGTCGATGTCAACGTCGTCGTCGCCGGCATCGTGCGATTGCTCGGGCGGACGCTGGGCGCGACGATCGGCGTCACGACCTCGACGAGCACCGACGCGGGGATGGCGTTTGCCGATCCGGCCGCGCTCGAAGCGGCTGTGCTGAACGTCGCGCTGAATGCCCGCGACGCGATGCCGGACGGCGGCGCGCTGACGATTCACACGTCGACCATCGAGATCACCGCGACGCCGGAGACCGACGACGATCTTCTACCCGGGCTGTATGTGGAGATCGCGCTCGAGGACGCCGGCTGCGGCATGCCGCCCGACGTCGTCGCGCGCGTGTTCGAGCCGTTTTTCACGACGAAGGCTGGCGGCCGCGGCACGGGCCTCGGCTTGAGCATGGTGTACGGGTTTGCGAAGCAGTCAGGCGGCAGCGTGAAGATCGAGTCGGAGGTGGGCCGGGGCACGACGGTCCGGCTGTTTCTGCCGCTCGCCGGCGGCGAGTTGCAGAATGCCGCAACGCAGACGGCGCCCGTCATACCTTCTGACGAGCCGCGGACGATCCTGGTCGTCGAGGACGAACCAGACGTGCGGACCATTCTGCGTCGTCAGCTCGAGAGCCTCGGGCATCGCGTGCTGGTCGCCGAGGCGGCGACCGAAGCGCTGCTGCTGATTCAGGGACCGGGGGCGCCGGACTTGCTGTTGACGGACGTGGTGCTGAAGACGGGGATCAACGGAATCGACCTGGCCGAGGCCGCGCGCGAGGCGCGCCCTGGCCTGCCGGTGATCTTCATGTCGGGCTACACGGCGGTGGCGGAAGCGCAGCAGCGGATCCGCGACACCGGCGCGCCGCTGCTATCCAAGCCGTTTACGACGCCCCAACTCGAACGCGCCGTGAACATGGTCTGCGCGTCGTTGCCTCGAGGCCGTCACGGCGCCAACGTCTTGTAGAAGAAGACGGTGTCGCAGATCGACCCGTCCGGATTCACTGCGAAGCCGGGGACTTCGCCGACACGCACCCAACCGGTCGACGCATACAGCCGTTCGCGATGGCGGCGGGCGACATCGAGGGATTCTAGATCACCGGCTCATCAGTGAAGCTGGAACTCTACTTGCAGACGGTGGCGACCAGTTCGAGACGTGCCTGTAGCGAATCTCAGACGAAAAGGACGGCAATCACATGGAACAGTCAATACCCTCATCACCGGCCGCCCGCGCTCAAACCGGCGTTGAGACGTTCGGCAGAAATGAGGCTCACTCGTCCGGCGTGTCTTGGGCGGCCGTCATTGCGGGCGCCTTCGTGGCGGCGGCCATGTCGCTGGCACTACTCGCCTTGGGCACTGGGATCGGTCTTTCGGCCGTATCACCATGGGCGAATGCTGGCGCCTCCGCTGCGAGGATCGGTCGGACAGCCATCGGCTGGATCGTCCTGATGCAACTCATCGCTTCGTCTGTCGGGGGGTATCTCGCGGGGCGGCTCCGTACCAGGTGGGTCAATATTCATACGCATGAAGTCTATTTCCGAGACACCGCGCATGGTTTTCTTGTCTGGGCGGTGGGCCTGGTGATCACCGCCGCGTTTCTGACGTCGGCGGCGACATCGATGGTCGGCGGAGCTGCCCGGGCAGGCATGACAGGGGCGGACCGGCCCGAATCGGCTCAATTGAGGGACGGTCTTGGCCCGAATGGGTACTTGATCGATAGGTTGTTGCGAACGACGGCTCCCAGCTCCGACAAAGACAATGCGGCGGTGCGCGGCGAGATTGGACTTATTTTCGCGAACGGCCTCCGAGAAGGAAGTCTGCCGCCAGCAGACCGGTCGTATCTGGCCCACGTCGTGACGGCAAAGACCGGCGCAAGCGAATCCGATGCCGAGAAACGCGTGGATGACGCCTTCGCGGAAGCGCAGCAGACTGCCGATCGCGCCCGCAAGGCGGTCGCGCACTCGATGTACTGGACATTCCTTGCACTCTTAGTCGGTGCCTTCAGTGCGAGCGTTGCCGCCACGATCGGCGGTAAAGAGCGCGATCGTGTCGTGGT